>CAYSMO010000018.1:0-22715 GCA_964432125.1 uncultured Bacteroidaceae bacterium
TTTTGTTGAAGGTTTAAGAAAAGAACGTATCTTTAAACGCATTAAATAAAGAATTCCAAATGAAAAAATATTTTAGTGATAAATACACACGATTTGGTATTGCAGGCGGAATGTACATTCTATTCGTAGTATGGCTCGGCAATTATTGGTTCCTTTTCGGATTACCGGTTATTTTTGATATGTATGTTAGCAAGAAAGTCAACTGGACCTTTTGGAAAAAAAGAGACAAAAAAAATCATGTTATCATTGAATGGCTCGACGCACTTATTTTTGCAGTAGTAGCTGTTTCACTGATCAATATATTTCTATTCCAGAACTATAAAATCCCTACCCCTTCCATGGAGGCAACGCTTTTGGTAGGAGACCACCTATATGTAAGTAAAACAGCTTATGGTCCCAGAACACCTAATACCCCCCTGGCTGTTCCTTTCATCCCCAACACGGTAATGAATAAGAAGACCTACCTCGAATGGATCAAAAGACCCTACAAACGATTAAAAGGATTCAGTGATGTTGAGAGGGATGATATCGTTGTTTTCAATTTTCCCGCTTCCGACACAGTCGCTTTGGAACCTTCTGATCACAGTCAGTATGCAAAAGGTAATTTTGATTATTACGACCTGGTAAGGGATGAGGCATATGCACTGATGGAGCGGGATAAAATTCAGAATAACAGGCAGCTGAGATATGAAGTATATGAAAATTATGCGCGCAAACAGATTCACAAGCTCTATGATATCGAAACCCGCCCCGTAGACAGAAGGGACAACTATATTAAACGGTGTGTAGCTATTCCTGGCGATGTATTGGAAGTAAAAGGAAACATGGTTATTGTTAATGGAAAGCCTCAGAAGGAATATGAAGGAATTCAGCAACTATACCGTGTCACCACAGACGGAACACCAATTAATCCAAAATCAATTGAAAGATTTGGAATCACCAGGCAATCTGCCGATATAAGAAATAATCCCAACTACCTGTTTCCACTTACTTCGAATAATGCAGAAACGATCGCAAATCTTCCCGGAATTATTAGTGTGAAACCTTTACAAATGTACGCACCGGGGGAATACGACCGCAATGCCTTTCCCCACAGCAATTACTACCCCTGGAATGCAGAGTTTTATGGGCCACTTACTATCCCGGCAAAGGGCGAAACTGCTCAGATTAACCTCAGAAATCTTCCACTGTACAGCCGAATAATTGAAGCGTACGAAGGAAATGAGCTACAGGTTACCGATAGTACCATTATGATTAACGGGGAAGCTGCCGATACCTATACTTTTGAAATGGACTACTATTTCATGATGGGAGACAACCGGCACAACTCTGCCGATTCAAGGTTCTGGGGATTCGTTCCTGAGGACCATGTCATTGGAAAGCCACGGGTTATATGGTTGAGTATCGATAAGGAGTATGGAGGAATTCGCTGGAACAGGCTTTTCAAGATAGTCAGAAGTAAAGAATAGTCAGAAATATAAGATATCTGAAGTAAAGAATCTATAAAGTTAAGGATCCATGAAGTAAAAGTCAGATTCCCTATTAGAATGATTTTTTCGTCTTTGTACAATGCACCTATCTCATATTACGCTATCCTTCTCAGGAATAGCAAGATGGTAACGATAGAACAGTATGATCATTACACCAAGCAAACCTACAGAAACAGGTGCAGGATTCTGGGCGCCAACGGCATCATTGACCTGGTAATTCCGGTTGTTAAAATGCACGGACAAAAGGTGTTCATGAAAGATGTGCGAATTGACTATGACACCAACTGGCATAAAAATCACTGGAAGAGCATAGTCTCCGCCTATGCTTCAGCGCCATTTTTTGAATTTATGGACGATACATTTTCAAAAGTATACCATAGAAAGTATACATTTCTGGTTGACCTAAACATGGACCTCTTGCTTGTAACACTGGACCTTTTGCAAGTATCAGCCAATATCAAGAGATCAACCTCATACCTACCTGTCGACCGAAACAAAGACACCCGGGAAACGATACATCCGAAGCGAGATTTTTATCATACCAATTACACATTTAAGCCTGTTGAGTATCACCAGGTTTTTTTGGAGAAACACAGTTTTAAAGCTGATTTGAGCATTATGGATCTGCTCTTCAATGAAGGTCCAAATGCCGGCACAGTCTTAACCACAACCATGAATTACCAAGAAAAAACCCGGTCTGAATAAACAGTACCGGGCCTATTTTCTAGTAATATAATACCATTAAAATTTATACCCCACTGTAATCATTACATTATTTCTGGTGTAGTTATTCACAGCTTTTTCAAACCCCTCCTCAAATTCCGGAGAATGCTGATATAATCCATATAAGTCTGAACTCTTACTTAATGAATATGATATATCAAAGAAGGTCTGGTTCGATTTCAGACCGATACCACCACTGTATACCCATATGTCAGAACCATTTCTTTTATCGATAAATGGATTCATATAATACTGTGCTCCCGCTCTCATATACAACGGGTTAAGTCTGAATTCAGCCCCTGCTTTCAGGTTATGCGCCACTCCAAAATCCCTTGAAATGGTAATGTTCTCATCAATAAACTTATAACCAGGGCTGTCAAGATCTGATGTAGAATAATCCACATATTCATATTCGGCAGAAACCAACCCCAGCTTCCCAAGCAGCACTCCAGTACTCAATGAAGCCCTGTAAGGGGTGCGGAGCGTATATTCTTTCGAAGACAATCCGGAGGAGGCATATTCATCATTCAATCCGGAATTCGAATCCCAATAGGTATTGAGATCAGTAAATTTGTCATCTGTAAGCTGGTATACTACCGGTGCATGAAATGAGGCTCCTATCCGAAGGATATGTATCGGCTTGTAGATCATACCAATTTTAAAGACATACCCATACCCACGGGTTGAGTTATATTCACCAAATCTGAAAGCATCAAAATCAGGTTCCAGGTCATTAAAATCTGCTTCCCTGTGATAGATATCCTCATAAAACCTTACTGAATGTAAACCAAATGTACCACCCAGGTACAATTTATGACTGAAATTCAAGGCAGCAGAAGCAACATATTCTCCTACATGACCTCTTCGCTCCATTACCCTGATCTGCTCCTGTCCATACCCTTCATAACCTATTGCATCAAAAGGCTCAAGATAATGCCAGTATGAATTTGTAACTGTATCAAGTGGCATTAAAGCCGTTTGATGAGCCAAATCTTCATAAAACATATCCAGTTCGTTGCTGTTATTGGCGTACCATGCAAAATTGTCAAGCAATGAGCTGCCGCTATTAATGCCCTTCATCAGGGAAGAGCTGTGGAAGTTATTGAGCATATTATACCCGAAAGCAAAGGTTGCTCCTACAATTCCCTCCGTTCTTTTCGAATTGTAAGATGCTACAAGTCCCAGGTTACCAATGCCCAGATTTGTTGCATGGTCCTTATTTGTTTGTCCCAGGTAATTAGATTTTGTATTTGCCAGCAAGTAAGTTGGCGTAATGGTGAACTCTGAACCAAGGTACAAACCTAATCCTGCCGGATTTTGTGAAGCAGCAGTAAAGTCTCCTCCAACTGCTCCAAATGCCCCTCCCATTGCTGTGTAGCGCGCCGTTCCCGCTGGATAAAATTGAGAAAATCGAAATGCCTGTGCCTGATCCTGTGCTGTAACGGCCGTTGTAAGGAGAAGGGCCATTATAGATATATAATAACGTGTTTTCATTTTTTTTGCATTAAAATTTATGACCCGGGAAGAACTACCCCCCGGTAATAATCCTGAAAGACTTACCTGCGCGACGAGCTGCTGCGGCTTGAACTACTGCTGCTGCGGCTTGGTGCACTATAGGAACTACGGCTTGAACTGCTGCTGCTGCGGCTTGGTGCACTGTAAGAGCTGCTCCGGCTTGAACTGCTGCTGCTCGGTCTGCTGTAAGAGCTGCTGCTGCTGGGACTTGTACTGCTCGGTCTGCTGTAAGAGCTACTGCTGCGACTTGTACTACTGCTGGGTCGCGTATATGTACTTCGTGTTGAGCTGGTACTGGGTCGCGTATAGGTACTGCTACTGCTACTGCCTCTGCTGTTAGTTGCAGGTGATGAGTAAGTACTGCTGCTTTTCCGCGTAGTAGTAGTAACAGGTCGTGTGGTTGAAGTACTACTACTTCTTGTAACAGGTCGTGTGGTTGTTACACTTTTCGACTCAGAACTTGATCTCGGTGTACTGTAATTTGGTGTATAGGTCCTGTTTTCTTTCGTTGCAGGCCTTGTTGCTGGTCTTGTTGTAGTTCCCGAAGAGGAAGGCCGGGTGGTACTCCGCTGTGTATCGGTACCCCGGGTAGCTGGCGTAGTCTTCACATCCTGACCATCAGTTCTTGAACGGGTTGCTCCAGGAGATCCTGTGGTTGATTTCCTTTCTGACTTAGGATCAACGTAAGTCTTAGATCCTGCATCAGAGGTTCTAGTTGATCTGGTCACTCCTGCATCTGAAACGCTACCTCTGCTCCTGTAACGGGGATCGTTCCCTATGGCATCAGATTTCCGGCTCCGCGAGGAACTGGTGATTCCACTGCTGTAGCCATACGTGGACCTGTTTGGCAAGCTGCTATTGTAATACTTACTATTTCGTCCGCTTCCTGCATAATAGGAGGACCTGTAGGCTGCGCGGTTATAATAACCACCGTATCCATAATATCCCGGGTAATAGTCATTATACCCATAATTATAGTAGCCTCCATAATACGGATAATAGGAAGAATAGTAGGGGCTTCCCCAACCATAACTGTATGGATAGTAGGTACTATAGCGCCAGTAAGGCCTATAATAGCCCGAGTAGTATGACGGATACCCCCAGCTCATACTTATACCATAACGATAGGGAGATCCATTATAGAAATACATATTCGTATAATAAGGATCGTAATAGTCCCATCCATAGTAACTATCCGAGAACCTTCTTATTCTTGAAGAAAAATAGTAATCATCCGTATCATAATAGTAATTGTTGTTGATGATCACCTGCTCCTGGTCCCGGCTCTCATTTCCATTTACATACTGCTCTTCCTGGTAAACGGTTTCGCTCTCTTCTGACTCATAACCCGTATTCGAAAGTTCACCCTCCATTTCCAACCTATATTTCTCGTAATCAGACAATTCATCATAATTAATGGTGTCTTCTTCCTGGGTGATCGCTTTTGTTGCCGTAACTGCCTGGGGTGTTACCGGGGCATAAGCCGTAACTGCAGGCTGTGCTTCAGCAGGATTATAATAAACATCATCGTATCCACTATACGTGGTATAACCGGCTGAACCACAGGAAGCTAGTATAAAAGCTGTGCTTATCAGTATGATCGTTATTGTTTTCATGATAAATCCTCCCCTTATAATTAATTTATAATCTCTTGATGAATAATATTCAAATCTCGTGCCAAATAATAGTTCCTCAAGATAAATATTATCCTAAAAAAATGAATAGCTACACTAATCATTCATCGGCAATATAAGAAAAATCCTGGTTCTGTTAAGCAGAATATATCACTTTCAATGAAAAGCATATTCTACACAGCCTTATTCACTCCATCCTGGCTCTGAAATTGTAAGCTGATGGTTTGAATAATTGTATAAAGGGTTACGCACAGGGCGATAAACTATTCCAGTCCTGGAATTTTCAGTTTGTGTGTATACCCAAATTTCATGCTGGTCCCACGTTACAACCTCATCCCTGTAATCGCCTGTAAGGTCAAGAACTGCATTACAGAGATCCGGATGACCATCGTCGGGAAAAGGAACAACAAGTTGTCCCGATCCATTGAATAGTCCGCCATCTCCCGGATTGGTATTCAGTAAGAAATACTCCTGTCCATCACCCCGCCAGTTTACTGGCAAACACATACTACAATAAGGTCCTGCATCAAGTGAATTGTAGATACTGCCTGTTGCATCATAAAAATGAATAATTCCCTGATTTCCCCAAAAGTTGATCGATATCATTTCAAGCCCGGGCAGATCTGACCTATAGTTTGCTATGGAAAGATTTTGAACATGTCCAACAGGATGGTGGCGAACAACACTCCCTGCAATGTCAGCGAATACTGTTCCCCAATCACCAGCTCCATACACAATTTTCATTGTGGTGTCTGCCGAAGGGTCCAGGGAAATTGCTGCTACCGCATTAACATGACCCCCAATCGATTGATCCCTGTTCCAAATGATTTTTCCATCATCGTTAATCAGTGAATATCCGCTTAATATTTCATCCCTGCCGTCGCTATCCAAATCAACAGCATATGGATAATTTCCCCTGTTATTGTTTTGAGTCCATAGCAAACGTAGATGTTCGTCAAAGGCCATAATATTATTCATGTTGTCCCTGATAATAATGTTGCTGTCCCTTCCTTTACCCTGTATATCACAGAAAAGAAGAGAAGTCCCCATGTTCTGCATGACATCATCAAATTTGATTGGATTTTCAGGTAGATATACACTTCTAATATGTCTCCCTGTTCTTCCATTGAGTACCATTAATCGGGAATTCATAATGCAAATCACCTCTTTTGATCCGTCGCCATCAAGATCGTGGATCTGAAAAGGGACGTCATTTATTGACAAAGGGCTATTAATTTCAGGGGTTCCAGTTTGCCAAAGGATGTCTCCATCAAAGGTAATTGCTGTGAGGCAGGCAAGAACGGAATTTGCTTTACCAGTTCCATCATTTCTAACCTGTCCAATTAAAATATCAACCTCTCCGTTTGTGTTCAGATCGCCAAAGCGAATGCTACTCCCCGCACCAAAACCTTCGGTTGAAATCTTTTCCCAAACAACTGGAGTAGGGTTTTCATTAATGCGCTGAGTCTTCGCTGTCGCAAGCTCATTCTTGTACCGGTTTTGTTTCCTTTTCTCCCTGTTAAGTGTTGAAACCTGGATGCTGAAAAAATCAGCCGGAACATCACTTAAAAACCCTATCTTACCCCTCGAAAAGGTTCTATCCTCAGCTATCATGCTAATCGAATCGTTCAGGAGCGTATAAATCCGGTCTTGCTTTATGGAAACTTCCCCCTTATAAATATCGCCCTTTTTCCAGGTATGCGGTAAAGAGGCAAGCACTTTTTCATATGGACGATATGGGGCCGTAGCATGTTTAACCATCTTTAGCATCAAGGAACCTCCTTCCATTCCATAGAAATAATAACATCGGCTATTTTGGTATTTAAACACAATGCCGCATTTATCCAGCAATTTCCCCGGACTGAAACTAAACTCAATTTTATAATCCTGCCATATGCTATCCCCAGCAACAATAATTGGATGAATATGCCGGCTTATCGGTTCAAGAGCATCATTTACAGCCTGATAATTCTGTCGGAGAAAATTTCCCGTCACTCCCTCGATAATTTCCCATGCAGTATAGTATTGTTCCTCCGAACCGAATGCTGAAATAGTCCATGATCCACTCTGACCGGTTTCTGGGATATAGTATTGTTTCAAAAGCGGACCATTAGATGAAGATATATAACCTGAGGGAAGCTGATCAAATTGGTCCTCGAACAACAGGGTCTGCGACAGGTTACCTGAACAGGAAGTCACTGCTATAATCAGGGTTGGAAATAGAATCTGTAAAATTCTGTATGGTTTTAGACAATGCATTCTGATGTAAATATACAATATTTTGATCCCTTTTAATCGAAATTAAAGACTATAGTTATTGTATGTTCAAAAGTACGATAGCTGCATTATTGCAGTTATTACAACTCGTACTGCATCTTAACAGCCTCCGTTTTAGAATTTCTACTTACTTACTCATAAACTTAATTGATTGGGCGCGAACCTATTTTCAACCCGGTTAGTAACAGAATGAACGGGGTTTACAGGCCTCCTGGAGACAATACCACTATTATTTATTGTGGTTGATATGAAACCGCCGTAAGCAAGTCCTGAGATGATTGAATGATCTCAAGTTAAATGATTGAAAAATAAATACCATCATTCTGCTTTCTTTGATATATTTACCACTTGTAATAAAACCAGTATGCGAAGCATTTTTATTATTACAGTTCTGTTTCTGACGCAAATCATTCTTGCTCAGAATCCTGTAATTCTTACAGATTATATTTCGCGGGAATCACTTACCGATTACCAGGTATTCTTTTACCATGATACGGATTGTGATTTGGACATCTCTTCTGTTTTTTCGCCCTTGAACAACGAAATATTTCAAAGAATTGATTTCAGTAATGATGAGCTTGGCTTAAATGAAATAGAGGCTGGAGACTGCATCTGGTTTAGGTTTATATTTGATAATCGTGCCCCAAAGAACGTAAGTTTTCATCTTCAACCGGGGATATTCAGTACGTTTGGAGAATTCAGACTCTATCAGCGTTTCTCCAACGGAATAATCACTATGCGCCATTCCGGATTCAATGTTGATCCAAAGCTGAAAGATGCAAATATCAGCGGATCGGATGACCTTCGGTTTTACATCACCCCAGGAACCATCGATACACTTTACCTTTGCACCCGTGTGATCGACGAATCTGTTATTTCTGAGCTTACCTTCACAGTATCAACGCACGATAATGTAATAAAAAAGGACAAGTCCAGAAGGGTGATTTTTGGGCTCTTTCTGGGGATCATGATCATCATGATCTTCTATAATCTTACAATCTACCTTCAGGTCAATGAAATCAGCTATCTCTACTACATTCTTTACATTATTGCTTTTATGGCCTTCTTTATAAACAAGGAGGGCTATATTTACGAAGTATGGTACCAATTTACCACTGAGCCCGTTAACACCTTACTTCTCGAAATTTTCCTGCTCTGTTTTCTCCTGTTGGGCAGGGCATACCTGGATACAAGAAAAAACCTGCACGCCTGGGACAGAATATTGAAACTGGCTATTGGTTTCATTGTGGGAGGCCTAATTCTTCACCTTGCTGTGATCATACTTAGCAACAGAGGATATAAAATCCCATATGTGCTCACCATCGTAATGCTTTCGATCAATATAATTTCTGCAAGTGCCTCTTTATTTCTTGCCATTATGCCAGCTTTTATTCTCAGAAAGAAAAAATTTCCCCCGGCAAAATATTTTCTAATAGCCAATCTGTTTCTGATCCTTGGGGTTATACTAATTTTCTTTTTCAATGATATTATCATTGGGAAGCATGGTTTGGAGATAGGTGTTACACTGCAAATCGTAACTTTTTCGGTAGGCTTGGGAGGTAAGATCAATTTATTGAAACGTGACAGGGAATTGGCCCAACGAAGAATTATAAGTCAGCTACGAGAAAATGCCGCACTTAAAGACCAGGTAAACAGAGAACTAGAGAACAAAGTCAGGGAGAGAACACGCGAGATAAAATCACAAAAAGATCAGATAGAGCGACAAAATAAAGAGATAAAATATAGTTTCGATTACGCTAAACGTATTCAAAGCACTGTCCTGCCACCAGATGATGTTTTCGAAAGTCTCTTCACAGAACATTTCGTTTTTCTGAAACCGCGAGACATTGTCAGCGGAGACTTTTACTGGATATCTCAAAAGGAGAATAAGACCATTATCACCGCATCGGACTGCACCGGTCATGGTGTCCCCGGATCACTCATGAGCATGCTGGGAATTACTATGCTGCATGAGATTGTAAATGAGAAAAATTTCATTCATTCCGATGAGATATTAAATGAATTAAGAATCAATATTGCAAGGACACTAAAACAGGAAGGCAAGCCCGGAGAGCAAAAAGACGGTATGGATATGGCACTGCTAATATATGACAGAACAACTGGTGATCTTGAGTTTTCAGGAGCCAATAATCCAATGTACATTATCAGAAAAAATGAAATGCTTGAATATAAAGGAAACAATATGCCTGTAGCTTATTATGATAATATGGATAATTTTACACGGCATTCAATAAAGCTGCAAAAAGATGACCGGGTATATCTGTTCACCGATGGTTTTCCCGATCAGTTTGGAGGACCAGAGGGAAAAAAGTTCAAATATAAGCCATTCAAAGATCTCTTAATTGAGGTACATCAGCGTCCGATGGATGAACAACGTCGGATTCTTCAGATGGTTTTCGATGAGTGGAAAGGGACCCTTGACCAGATTGATGATGTGCTTGTAATGGGCTTGAGATTTTAATTATTTAATCTCGCCTTTTTTTTATTTTCTTTGTAATCTATTTCAAATAAATTCTACAAATTCATGGCAAAGGTATTAACAAGCAAAGAAGAAAACTATTCTCAATGGTATAACGACCTTGTAATAAAGGCAGATCTGGCAGAAAACTCCGCAGTCCGCGGCTGCATGGTTATCAAACCCTATGGTTATGCCATTTGGGAAAAGATGAGGGATCAACTTGACCGGATGTTTAAAGCCACCGGTCATGAAAATGCATATTTTCCCCTTTTTATACCCAAATCATTTTTCAGTAAAGAGGCCAACCATGTTGAAGGATTTGCCAAGGAGTGTGCAGTAGTGACGCACTACAGATTAAAAAATGATGATAAGAATGGTGGCGTGGTGGTCGATCCTGATGCAGCATTGGAAGAAGAACTGATTATTCGCCCTACATCAGAAACCATCATTTGGAACACCTATAAGAATTGGATTCAATCATACCGAGATCTACCCCTATTAATTAATCAGTGGGCTAATGTTGTGCGCTGGGAGATGCGGACGCGATTATTCCTGAGAACCGCAGAATTTCTCTGGCAGGAGGGCCATACGGCACATGCGACCAAACAAGAGGCCATTGAAGAGGCCGAACAGATGGTAAATATATATGCAACATTTGCTGAAAAGTATATGGCGATGCCTGTCCACATAGGACTGAAAAGCGAAGCTGAAAGATTCGCCGGTGCCATTGAAACGTATTGTATTGAAGCACTGATGCAGGATGGTAAAGCTCTACAGGCCGGCACCTCACATTTTTTGGGACAGAATTTCGCAAAGGCGTTCGACGTGCAGTTCACCAGTAAGGAGGGAAAGCTTGAATATGTTTGGGCTACCTCATGGGGTGTATCCACAAGACTTATGGGCGCACTGGTGATGGCCCACTCAGATAACAACGGATTGGTACTTCCTCCCAGGCTTGCTCCTATACAGGTAGTTATCGTTCCGATCTATAAAGGTTCGGAACAACTTGATGGAATAAGCGAAACAGCAAACCGCATAAAAAAACAGCTTGAAGATAAGGGTATCTCTGTTAAATATGACAACCGGGATACCCACAAGCCCGGGTGGAAATTTGCTGAATATGAACTCAAAGGCGTACCTGTCAGACTGGCGATCGGACCGAGAGACTTAGAGAATAAAACGATTGAGCTTGCCCGCAGGGATACACTTGAAAAATCGGTGATGCCCCAGGATGGCATTATTAGCTATATTGAAACATTATTGGATGAGATTCAACAGAATATTTACAATAAAGCGCTCAATTTTAGAACTGCCAACACCTATACCGCTTTTACATGGGACGAATTTGTTGATATTATTGAAAATAAGGGCGGATTTGTCTATGCACATTGGGATGGCACCATAGAGACGGAAAACAAGATTAAAGAGCTAACGAAAGCAACAATCAGACTCATTCCAATGGGCGATGAGAAAGAAAAAGGAAAATGCATCTATTCAGGAAAAGAATCGCATCGAATGGCTCTTTTTGCCCGGGCTTACTGATATTTGACTATTATATGAACCCCTCATCTTTGGAAATAGATATTTGGCTTCCGTTAGCTAAAGGTTCAGCGGTTCAAAGTCAAAAGGACATGCATAAATATTTCCATAGCATGTTGTTAGTTGATGAGGGTTGCTCATATAGAGTTATATTTTTTAGCGGTATTTCCCGATGTATCGGGACAGGCAGCGAGCTCACTGCGTTCGGTTCACCGAACCTCATTTAAAAATAATTATGGGGTGAGGCAACCAGTTACCTGTAGTTAAAACGATAGTTATATAACTTTATATAAAGCAGTTAGATAAAGAATTTATACATATGAACTCCTGACGTGGATATTTGTTAGTACCAGTGTAAGTAAAAACCAATAGTTAAACAACATTTAAAAAAAAAATTATGGCAGTATTAGTTGGAAAAAAAGCACCTGTATTTAAAGCCCCGGCAGTAATAAACGGCGGCACAGTAGAAACCAATTTTTCGCTCGAACAGTATATCGGTAAAAAGTATGTAATCTTCTACTTTTACCCTGCAGATTTCACATTTGTATGTCCAACGGAGATTCTCGCATTCCAGGAAAAAATGGATGAGTTCGAGTCAAGAAATGTAGCGGTTGTGGGATGTTCTGTTGACTCTGAGTTTTCCCATTGGAAATGGTTACAGACCGATTTGAAAGATGGCGGTATCAAGGGAGTGAAATATCCACTCGTTGCAGATCAGTCTAAAACAATTTCAGAAAACTTTGATGTTCTTGCAGGAGAATGGGATTATACTGAAGACGGACAGTCGTTTTTCTCAGGTATTCCACAGTCATACAGAGGCCTCTTCCTGATCGACAAAGAAGGCATCGTTCGGCACCAGGTAGTAAACGATATGCCACTGGGACGAAGTATTGACGAAGCAATCAGAATTGTCGATGCCCTCCAGTTTTTTGAAGAGAACGGTGAAGTTTGTCCGGCCGACTGGCACAAAGGGGACAAGGGACTGCAAGCATCGCAGGAAGGCATTGCCTCTTTTCTCGGAGAGAAAAAATAAAACTTTACTTTTTAAATAATTAAAACCGTTCTGTTTTTTGCAGGACGGTTTTTTTTAGTTCAAATTCATTACTCGTCTGAAAAATCTTAACTTTCGGAAACTATGACCGAAAGATTTAAACTGTTTATTGAGCAACATGATCTTTGCACAGATCAGCAAAGGATTATGCTTGCCGTCAGTGGAGGCATTGATTCGGTTGTGATGACCGATCTGTTTTGTACTAACGGTTATAACTGCATTATTCTTCATTGTAATTTCGAACTGCGTGGAGAGGAATCTGAAGGTGATGAGGCTTATGTCAGATCGCTGGCTGCACATTATGATCTGCCTATATATGTAAAAAGATTCAAAACGGATGACTATGCTGAAGAGAATGGAATATCGATTCAAATGGCAGCACGTGAACTGCGATATAAATGGTTTGAAGATATCTCACAGGAATTGAATGAGAAGGTGATCGCTACTGCACATAATTTAAACGATTCGGTGGAAACAGTATTGCTGAATCTGTGTCGCGGCACCGGTATTAAAGGGCTAACTGGCATTCCCCTGGTAAATGGAAAATACATCCGACCTCTCCTCTTCGCAACCAGAAAAGAGATACTCAATTATGGAAGAATCCACCAACTGCAATACAGGGAGGATTCTTCAAATGCCAGTACAAAATATCAACGCAATAAGCTCAGGCACGATATCATACCTGTTTTCGAAGAAATAAATCCCTCCTTTATCCGTACCATGCGTGAGAATATAGACCGCTTTTCCGAATCCCATACCATATACAGGGAACAGGTACTTAAAATACGAAACGAAATCTTTATTAAGAAGGAGAATCATATAGAAGTAGATTTAAAAGTGCTCAAAGCACTCCATCCGATCGGATCATGGCTATATGAATTATTCTCAGAATTCGGATTTTCAACAGATCAGTGCCGTAACATAGAAAACATAATTGACTCTGATTCGGGAAAACAGTTTATCTCTCCGACCCACAGACTTTTCAGGGACAGGGAGAAATTTCTAATCTTCAAGATAGAAGACAATACTTTTGAAAGGTATTATATTGATTCTCCCGAAAGTGAAGCAGCATTGCCCTTCTCTATGGATATTGAAGTAGTGGACCGTTTAAGACTGAAAAGTATACCTGATTCAGAAAATATTGCCTGCCTGGATCTGGAAAAACTGAATTTTCCCTTGATCCTGAGAAGATGGCAACATGGCGATTACTTCTTCCCGTTGGGAATGGAGCAGATGAAAAAAGTAAGTGATTTCTATATTGATAATAAGATCCCGGTTCCATTAAAAAAAACAACATGGTTATTGACCAGTGGAAAAAAGATTGTTTGGATAGTTGGATTGAGGATCGACAACCGTTTTAAAATCACTGAAGCCACAAAAAAAATACTCAAGCTACATTATTATGGCCAGACATAACAATAAAAATGTAATTCTATTATTCAGAGATATACCCTAGTATCAGCATTCCCCGGTTGACCTATCCGGCACTGAAAAGAGTTAAAACTACGAGCTCAGCGAAGATAATGGCAGTCTTTTAAACTTTAATCAAGCATTCGCCTTTTCGGATACAGAAGATAATCTGTTATGATTTAATTCCAATGTTTTTTCTCAACTCATCGAAAAGCTCATTGAAGGCTGCTGGATCACCAGCCTTAATCAATTCAATAAGCTGATTCAGCTTATCGCGCACATTTTCAACTTGTTTCAGACTATAAGGGCTCATTAAGATTTCTGAAAGCAGGTAGTCATCTTCAGAGAGCAGTCCTTTTGCAATTTCATTGTGTTTACGAAAGGTGGTTCCCGGGGCATCCTGCTTTTTCATGCATGAAGCAAAAACCAGTGATGAAGAGAATGGAAGGGAAAGGGAATAGGCAATGGTCTGATCGTGTTCATCAAAAGAAAAGTCATAAATATTTATATTTAATTCTTCGTATAAACGCCGAAAAAATTCAATCCCCTCCGGATCCGATTCATCAATTATAATAGCATTTTCATTCCTCAGGTTCCTTATATCACCAAATGTGGGCCCGAACATGGGATGGGTTGAAACGAAACGATGTCCAGCGTCTCTGTAAAAATCAGAAAGGCCCTTCTTAACTGAGGTAATATCAGCCAGGATACATTCCCTGGAAATATAGGGCAATATTTCTCTAAAAACAGGAATGGTTTTTTCAAGATTCACTGCATTAATGACCATGTCTGGCATAAAATCATGAATATCTTCAAGGTAGATAAATTTCCTCGAATTGAAAAAATATTTCAATTTATTTCGATCAGCATCATAAATTCCCACTTCATAATCGAGACATAGAGACTCAACAAGCCATGACCCCATATTACCAGCACCTATAATTGCTATTCTCATATCTATATAATTGAATCTTTAGGATTATAAACTCGCTCAATTTTCTGTGCCTGAAGCATCAGATCGGCAGTCGCAAGAGCAGTCGCTGCCTCAAGTACCACCGGAACGCGCAGTGCAATACAGGTATCATGACGTCCTGCAACGCTGAGCTCCTGCATTTCATTTGTCACAAAATTCATTGTGCGCTGCGCCTTATGCGTACTTGAGGTTGGTTTTACAACAACCCTGAATACCACTTCGTTTCCGTTGGTGAGCCCGCCATTAATACCGCCGGCATGATTGGTTTCAGTCTCTCCTTTTTGGCTAATAAAGTTGTCATTATGCTCACTTCCTTTCATTTTTGCAGCAGCAAAACCTGCACCAAATTCAATCCCCTTGATTGCCGGAATAGAAAAAACCATATGACTGATTATTGCTTCAAATGAATCGAAAAAAGGCTCTCCTATCCCTAAAGGAATATTTTGTATTCTGCATTCTATAATACCTCCGATAGAATCCTGTCCTTCCAAGGCTTTCTTAACTGCTTCTTCAATATCCGTATTACCTCCGACCTCCAGGATTGAGGCATGAATAGTGGTCGGAGTAATCAATTTTTTCGCAATGGCACCCGCTGCAACAATTCCAGTAGTGAGGCGTCCCGAAAAATGTCCTCCTCCCCTGTAATCTTCATATCCTCCATACTTCCGAAAAGCAGTAAAATCAGCATGTCCCGGTCTTGGTGTTTTCCGCAGTTCAGTGTAATCACGCGACCGGGTATTTTTGTTCTCTATTTGAATAAGGATTGGCGCGCCGGTTGTATATCCATTGAATGTCCCGGATTTTATTAGAGGAATATCATCTTCTTTTCTTGGTGTGGTACCGGCAGATCCGCTTTTACGGCGCGCAAGATCAGCCATAAGATCCTCCTCAACTAATTCGATGCCCGAGGGAACCCCATCAAGCAGGATTCCGACTAGTTTACCGTGAGATTCTCCGAAAATACTAACTCTGAATAGTTTACCAAATGTATTCATCGATCGTGTATTTTTTTTTGTAGCATGAGCAATTCATTATAGGAAAATTGTCCTGGTGCGGTCTTATCTTCATGTGAAATCGCCGCAAATGAAAATTCTGCTCCCAGATCCAGCGCGGCAAGGCGGGTGATCTTTCCTTTGTCTCCCATACCCAGCACAATTTTCCGGCCTGTCACATCATAAAGTGAAAGTAACCGTGCATTTTCTCTTTTACAATTTACATTGCATGCAATTTTTGCAACATCCGCCCCTGCAGAATAACACGATTTTAAAACCTTTTGCAACTTTTCGCGGGATGGGGTTTCAGTCAGATTATGATAAGATATAATCAGATGTGTTCTCTTAAGTTTTGCATAGGAAGATATCTCCCGGATAAAATCATGGGATGACTCAATTTCAACATCAACATAAACTGCACCAATATCTATTGCCCGCTTTAATATTTCCATCCTTTGTTGATCTGAATAATGTCCCGGTCGACAGGTAGCTACCTGAAGGATACTTTGACTCAACTTGTCGGAAACCTGATCAGGTTGTTTCCTTATTAAGTCATACCTGATCTCGACCAAAGATGGCTGCAAGGCGTTGACTTCCCCGATCAGGTTCATTTTTCCTATGCTAATACAGATCATGAATTGCAGTTCTAAGTGACTGAAGGTCCATTGGATAAATAAAAGCATCACCTATACTCCTTAACAGGATAAAATGAATGTGATTGCCGGATCGTTTTTTATCTTTTAGCAGAGTCTCGTAAATATCTGTGGGTAAAAGATCTGTTTTCTCTGGCAACCCAGCTGAGACGATCATCTGCTCGAATCTGGTTAACTCTGCCGAATCAAGGAACCCGATGTTACAGGATAGCCGTGCCGCCAATACCATCCCAATGGCAACAGCTTCTCCATGCATCATACCTGTTAGTTTTTCAATTGCATGGCCAAGTGTATGACCATAATTCAACAATTTACGGTCACCCCGCTCGCTAACATCGGCTTGTACAATTTCAACTTTAATTGCAGCAGAACTTGTAACAATTGCTTCGAGTGCATCCGGATTCCGTTTCAGAATCTCCTCAAGATGAACTTCAATGTAATCAAATAGTTTTGTATCCCTGATGGCAGCATACTTAATCACTTCTGAAAAACCCGATACCAGCTCCCTCTGGTCGAGGGTATCCAACAGTTCCATATCACACCAAACGAATTCAGGCTGCCTAAAAACTCCAACCATATTCTTGAACCCATCAAGATTTACGCCATTTTTTCCACCGATACTTGCATCAACCTGGCCCAGTAATGTGGTAGAAATGAATCCGAAATCAATTCCACGCATAAAAACTGATGCCACAAATCCTGCCAGATCGGTAACCAGTCCGCCTCCTACTCCAATAAGAAAAGAGGTACGGTCTATTTCTAAGGAGATCATTTTTCTCAGAATCTCTTCAGCGAAGGAGAGTGTTTTTTGTTTTTCACCGGATGGAACAAGCAGGCAATTCATTCCTTCAAACTTGGATGCGTGCAGCCTGTGAACATTTTCATCGACGATAAAAACCAATTTTTCAGCATTCATCGCCGAAAGATTTTGGAAAAGATTTCTTCCTATCTGAATGGAAGTAAGATGTCCATCAATATGTAAAGAAATTTTGCGCATGAATATTATTCGTCATTCATGATTCGTGTCTGCTTATTAATTGATTCCTGGTGAATTGCCCTGAAAATCTTATTGATAAAATCTTCACTAAGTCCTTTCCTCTCACCGAGTATCAACCTATTCCTGAGCATATCATCCCACCGCTTATTCTGCAAGATAGTGATATTATTATCTTTTTTATAGCTTCCTATTTGCTCTACAACCTTCATTCGCTCTTCAATCAGTCCTATGAGTTTGTCATCGAGCTTATCAATATTGTCTCGCAATTCAGCCAGAGTAAGCATCAACTCCTCATCAATATCCGGGTCTCTCAAAATTAAGCGTTTCATTACATTGTGAAGGGCTTCAGGGGTAAGCTGCTGTTTCGCGTCACTCCAGGCCTTGTCTGGATTATGATGTGTTTCGATGATCAATCCATCAAAATTAAGATCCATTGCCTTCTGACTAATGTCAAAAATCAGCTCGCGGTTTCCGCAAATATGGCTGGGATCCGTGATAATAGGAAGCTGGGGGATTCTTCTTCTTAGCTCAATCGCAACCTGCCAGTGGGGAGCATTCCTGTAGATTGTTTTGTCGTAACTGGAAAACCCCCGGTGAATAGCTGCAATCTGATCAATACCAGCCTGATTGATTCTTTCAATCGCCCCGATCCACAGATCAACATCAGGATTTACAGGATTTTTAACAAATACAGGTATTTTAACTCCTTTCAGACTATCGGCGATCTCCTGCACGGCGAATGGGTTTGCTGAAGTCCTTGCACCGATCCAGATAATATCTATTCCATACTTTAAGGCCTCATAGACATGCTTAACATTGGCTACTTCGGTCGAGACAAGCATGCCGGTCTCCTTTTTTACCTGCTGCAACCAGGGCAATCCCACAGAACCAACTCCTTCAAATGCATTAGGCCTTGTTCTGGGCTTCCAGATGCCAGCCCGAAAAACAGAAACTCCCAATGCCGCAATTTCCCGGGCAGTGATAAGTACCTGTTCTTCAGATTCCGCACTACAGGGTCCTGCCATTATTAACGGCCTTTTTGTTCCAATACCTTTTATATTTAAAGGCCTCAAATCAACTTCTATCACCATAACATTAAAGAATTATTCGAAATACACTTCTCCCTTCGCATATTCACCCATTACCATCAGTCCGGAAGTAAAGGGTTTAATTGAGGTAAGAGCTGCCTGATACATCTCGTAATCGCTCACCTCCAGATCCACATAAAATTGATATTCCCAGTCTTTACCAATGATAGGCATGGACTGTATTTTTGCCAGGTTCATCTCATGAAAAGAAAAAATCGATAGAATTTTAGACAAAGAACCGATCTTATGTGCTAAAGCAAAATGAATCGATGATTTATTTATTAGATTCATATCCATTTTTATGCCATTCTCTGTAAGTATCAGAAACCTGGTGTAGTTCATTTTATTGGTTTCAATTCCCTCGGCCAGGATATTCAAACCATATTTATTAGCTGCTAATCGACTTGCTATCGCTCCTGCATCAGCTTTCTTATTCACGCTTATATCTTTAGCGCTCAATGCCGTATCCACACTTTCGATCAATCGTATATGCGGATATTGCTCAAAAAAATTCCCGCATTGCAAAATAGCCATCGGATGAGAAAAGACCTCTTTGATATCTTCTATTTCAACACCTGGGAATGCAACCAGGTTCTGCTTGATTCTCAAATAAACCTCACCTATAATTCGCATGGGAGTCTCTTTCAGCAAGTTGTAGTTTGGAAGAATACTTCCTGCAAGAGAGTTTTCTATGGCCATAATGCCAAAATCAGCCTTGTGATCCTTGATGGAGGAAAGAAGATCAGAGAAAGAGTCCCTTGGAAGGATATCAATCTCTTCGCCTTTAAAATACTTATGTGCAGCCAGCTCGTGAAAGGCTCCATATCCGCCCTGAATCGCTATTCGCTTCATAACCTGTTTTCAATTACAATAATCTTTTTCTTCATGGATCCCATATTTAACAGTTAAAAATCATATTACCAAGTGCCATAAAACAAAAAACCCGACGTAAACGCCGGGTGCAAATATACTTATCACCCGACTTCTAACTGAAAGTCATGAAAAAAAAATAATATGTACCAAAAAATGTTCTCATAATTATTAAATCACACAAACGTAACTATAATAATTCATATTCACAATATTTATAAGTCCCAGTAATGTATTTTTTACAATTTATTATTAAAAAAAGGATGTTGCTAATAAAACATGATTCTCCATTTATTATGACGATTTTCGAAATAAATGTTACTTTAGACCGAGAGAAAAAATAACAGATGAGAAAGGCAGAATTATTTAAAAGTGTTATAGCATATTTTGAAAACACCATGCCTGTGGCTGAAACTGAATTACACTACAAAAATCCCTATGAACTAATGGTTGCTGTCATTTTATCTGCTCAATGTACCGATAAGCGCGTCAATATGATAACGCCATTTTTTTTTAAAAGGTTTCCGACATTGCATGAACTGTCAAGAAATGAACCTGAAGATGTCTTGGTTTATATAAAAAGCTGCTCTTATCCTAACAATAAAGCCAGGCATTTGGTTGGAATGTCCCGCAAAGTTATTAGTGATTTTAACGGAGTAATCCCCGATAATCAATCAGACCTGCAAAAACTTCCTGGTGTTGGAAGAAAAACAGCTAATGTAATTTTGTCAGTCGCCTTTAATCAACCTGCTATGGCAGTAGACACCCATGTATTCCGGGTTACTGCAAGAATAGGGCTGACAGTAGATGCAAAAACGCCCATGGAAACTGAATTACAGCTCTTAAAATATATTCCTGAAACTCTGGTTAGCAAAGCACACCACTGGTTCATCCTACATGGAAGGTATATATGCCTGGCCAGAAATCCACGCTGCAGTGATTGCGGACTTGCTCAATTATGCAAGTACTACAGCAGTAAAGTTAACCGGCAAAAAACTCCATCTTTTAAAAAGTAAAACGATTTTATTACATTTGTTAATAAACCTACTTTATAATTCTAGGTACTATACCGATGCAACAAAGGACATTTACAAATAAGAAACCAAAAGAATGTTCAATTTTTAAGAAGGGTGTTGCTTGCAAGCACCAAATAAATACTAAAGATAACATATAGATGAGAAAATCCATTAAGCTTAGGACACTGTTCAGACAATTAATCGCCATCGTTTTTCCGTTACTTTTAATTTCGTCCGGAACATCTTCAAGAAAAGACTTTTCTTCAGCTCGAAAAAACAATGTATGTAAGGATTTAAAAGACGATGTATTACTGTATTTCGTTTTTATTGATACAAGAACCACGCATCCATGGACAGAATTTGACATACTTACGACCATTGACTCAATCCATGTTGCAAAAAGGTGGATCGAAGATCAGGCAGTCAAGGCTGGTGTTACACTAAATATTAAAACAGATTATTATATTGGAAATGAATATACAACTATTAACAGGAATCTCCCCAAAAAAGACTTGCTGGAATCGATTACTGATCCCAATTATACCAAAGGTGTTTATTCCCTGAACATGTGGGCAGATTACGTTGCCAAAACAGTGGGTGAATCGCTCTACATCAAAGATAAGGATGGGATTCCAGCTACATCGAAACCCAACAACAAGGAGCGACTCATTGCCCAATTACGGGACGACTATGCCGTAGAAAGTGTTGCTCTTATGCTTTTTGTCAACAACTATTTCAGAGATGATATTTCCATCTCACTTAATACCATGATGACGACAGATGTAGAGTTTTCAATTGTAAGCTACAAATATCCAGCGGAAATAGCCAAATATTTTCTAAAACTTTTCGGGGGTATCGATATGAGTGAATCACATGAACGAAAAAGTAACAGGAAGATAAAAATCGCAAGGGAATACTTCCCGAATGATATCATGCAGGATATAAATGCGAAAAATCTGACAGACCTTAATATAGGTAGCTTTACCGCTTATATGATTGGATGGTCGAATGAACTGGAATCTAAATATGAACCTCTTCTTACTGACGGTTTGTTCTAAGCTGTAATCCATTTGCTTCTTTTAGCTTATTATTAATCCGATCTGCTTGCCACAGTTGTACGAGAAACACGTGGCGTTCACCCTAACTGGCTGCCGAAGACCTGGGACAAATTCAAAGAATCCATGATCCTGACAGCCCATGGCAGGCTGTGCCATTATGCATTTTTGTTATGATTTGCTTCAACCAGACAAAAAATCTTTCTAATGTTAACTTAATGTTAAGTTATAAAGTTTTGTTTTATATATACTTGAGTATATTTTTTAATTTTTATTTAAATTTTCTTGCTAATCACTTAACTTTTTCTTAACTTTGAATTAATAATTAAAAAACACATATCATGAAATATCTAATTAATATATTCATTTTCTTGCTGACTGTAACAGTACATGCTCAGCAGAGTGTCGACGAGATTCTTGCAAGCAATAGTTTGAACGACAACAAAGCAGAACAATCGCTGATGGCGAGTCAGTTTTCGGTGATAGAAGCTGAAAAACTAGATGGCATTTACAAACTCCTTGCTGAGAATGGCAATATCAGGGAAGTCCGGGCTTTTGAAAACGGAAATCCTGATGGAACTTGGCTTCAATATGATGATAACCAAAATCTAATCGCCATTGCGAATTATAAGAATAGCTTAAAGCATGGCAAATGGATCATATGGGATTCAAATGGTGTAAAAAGATCTGAACTGTTTTACAATCATGGAGAGAGAACAGGTAAATGGAATAGCTGGAATGAGTATGGAGAATTGGTCTCTTCCAGAGAGTATTGATTCTTTCTGGTGTCAGTATGAATCGTTTTTTCGAAGGAGCTAAGTTATTCTCGTAATTTTTTGAACTCCACATGGTTCTTACAAAACCTTGTTTTTTTGAATATTAAAACCACAAATCATCTGTGGTTTTTTTTTTTACTTTTTATGGATTTGTTGCTTTATTTATTTAAATTATAA
>CAYSMO010000019.1:0-22682 GCA_964432125.1 uncultured Bacteroidaceae bacterium
AATTTTTCTTTAGCCATAACTTAATTTAATTAATATTGATACTTGTAAATAGTTATTTTCAAATTATACATACTTCAAACAAACTTCAGAGCCAATGATGGGAATTGAACCCATGACCTCTTCCTTACCAAGGAAGCGCTCTACCCCTGAGCTACATCGGCATAATCATGCCCGGCTGCCGGATCATTCCGGGAACAGGGGAAACATCACGAACCAAACCCGACAAAGAACTATCAGAGCGGGAAACGAGACTCGAACTCGCGACCCCAACCTTGGAAGGGTTGTGCTCTACCAACTGAGCTATTCCCGCTAGCATAAGTGGGGAGAGAAGGATTCGAACCTCCGAAGTCGTACGACAGCAGATTTACAGTCTGCCCCAGTTGGCCACTTTGGTATCTCCCCTATGAGCCGATGGAGGGATTCGAACCCCCGACCTGCTGATTACAAATCAGCTGCTCTGACCAGCTGAGCTACATCGGCGTCGAATAAGTCAAAAAACTACCCTCCAAAATCGGTCTGCAAATGTATGAAATAAAAAACGATAAGACAAAGAATTCTTTTCATTTTTTTCGGACTTCACCAATTTGATATTTCGGTCATCTCAAATGTTGAATTGAAATGTCACTATCTCTTTGAAATAATGTATATTATTAACGATTGTGAATTTCTTGCTAATACCGATTCTTCAAAAAAAAAGGCTGCATGAGCAGCCCTTTCGTGTGAATTATGTGGCGTAACTCATTTTTTCTTCAGCTTGTTCTTGTGCTTAAGAAGTTGTTTACGCAATGCGTCAACTGACTGGTCGGTCGCTTCCTCAAAAGTTTTACATTGCTTTTTTGAAAAAAGGGGATTGCGGGCGACATCCAATTTGATTTCAACAATTTTATTTTCCCTCTCCTGGGTATCTTTCTCCAATCGCAGGAATACCTCTGATCCTAAAATGTCGTCATAGAAAACTTCAAGCTTACTAACTTTCTCTTCAATAAAACTTAAAAGCTTGGTGTCTGCATCAAACTTAACTGAATGAATTTTTACGTTCATAATCACCTCCTTGTTTTTATGCTCTGGGGTGAGCCTGGTTATAAATAGATTTCAATTTTTCGAATGTGTTATGCGTATAAACCTGAGTTGATGAAAGGTTTGCATGACCGAGAATTTCTTTAATTGCATTCAGATCAGCGCCACTGTTTAGCATGTGTGTTGCAAAAGTATGTCTTAAAATATGCGGACTGGTCTTCTCAAGAGTTGAGACCATACCAATATATCGGGTCACAATGCGGTAAATAAGTTTCGTATAGATGGCCCCTCCTTTCTCTGTTAGAAAAAATACTTCCTGCTGTTCTGATGCGACCTCTTTTCGCTTCTCCAGGTAATTGACCAGGTCATGGCAAATCTCGCGACCGACAGGAATGATCCTTTCTTTACTGCGTTTACCCACCACCTTAATTGTTCCCTGAGCAATATTAACCGATGATACCGACAATCCGGCAAGCTCGCTTCTCCTCATCCCTGTCTGATATAGAAGATTTATAATCAACCTGTTCCTAACACCCGTAAAACCATCACCAAATTCATACTCATCTAACAACCGATTAATCCCTTTCTCATCAACAAATTGTGGAACACGCTTGTTCATTTTCGGTTTCAACACCTTTCCGACAGGATCTGTGTCCAACTCCCCCAGCCGCATCAGGAACCTGCAATAAGATCGTAATGACGAAAGTTTACGGTGTATCGTTTTCGGGGTATAGCCATGTTCCATCAGATCAACCACCCAACTCCTGATGGTCTTAAAAAAAAAATCCATGCCTTCCTTGCCATTTTCCAGGCAGAAAGCATGGTATTGCTCCAAATCATTTTTGTAAGAAATCAACGTATTTACTGCATACCGTTTTTCAGTCTGCAAGTACGTTATAAATTCATTTACTCCGGTCATAGGCAGTCACATCCAAGACTTCTGCCTAAATTCAGCGAAACTACTCTTCTTCCCTCTGAAGCTTCTGAACGTAAATTGCTTTCAACTTCTGCTGCCGCTTCTCTATCGAAGGCTTTGTAAATGCCTGTCTGTTTCGCAATTCCTTTACAACACCTGTTCTTTCATACTTCCTTTTGAATTTCTTCAGCGACCGTTCGATGTTTTCTCCTTCTTTAACAGGAATAATAATCATAAATCTCCTTTTTTTTAATGAGCCGCAAATGTAGAAATTCAATTTCTTATTTTCAACTATTTGGGTGTTTTTTTAAAAAATAATATTCAGCTGTTTCATTCTGCTTCTCTGAATTTAGACGCGTTTTGACAATTCAGCCTAAATATAAGGTATTTTTATATCTAAATCAACACCTAAACAACTATTCTTTCGATCTTTTTACCTCCAGATAGGGAGCTACCTTTCTAAACCTTTCCTGGTCAACGATTTGATTGATTCTTAACTCATCCGGATGATCAAAACGGTCTGTAAAATCTCTATATTGAAGGATCGCATATGTTTCCGACCGACTGATATAAGGATGTGATATGAGCTCTTTGAACGATGCACTGTTCAGATCGATCCGACGCAGATTGCTGCTATCCAGGACACAATACTGCATCAAAGAATGGAATCTTGAAGAGTCCATCCCATAAACCTCCATGAGCTGTCCGGGATCATAATACCCTCCCAACAAATTCCTGTATTTGATAATTCTCATCGAAAAGGATGGACCGATACCGGGAATCATCGTTAACATTGAAGAGTCGGCCACATTCAACCCAATTGCTGCCATGGTATCTACAATTGCATTGGCTGAACGCAAATTATTCTGCCGTTCACTTGTCGATCGCTCAAAATCCCTGATGCGTATATATGGGAGTATCTTCTTGTAGAGGATTGAATCAACCCCATATATCTTCCCAATCTTTTCAGCAGAACGAAACGCTCCTCCGGCGTTCCTGTAGCTGACAATATTCTCAGCAACAAAGCCCGGAAGATTCATTAAGCTAAGAGAATCTTCCGAAATAGTATTGGGATCGAAATGAAAAAGTTTCAGTTCATCCACTGATTCCATGCTCTTCCTTATCGTTTCCCTGCGTTCGCCCCATAATCGCTCCTGCTCCAAATGCCTTTTCTCCTCCTCTTGCTCAGCAGCTAACATAAGTTCTGACTGCATTTTTTTCATCCTCACGTAAAAATCCGGATCTAACTCCCTCTCCCGCAGAGGTCTATAGGCCATATATAGCCTTAAAATAATGGAAGAAGAGAGCAACAACATCACCAGTAACAGTGCACGTCGCTCCCCCTTTCGTAAGAAAAAGAATTCACGAAGCAGCTTGCTCATGCTGAATCTTTTCTATGTTAATGTGATGAGTGTAATAAATGTCGTGGTGCGATGATAGAAATAATTCTTAGCTCAATATCTGGAAAGTCGCGCGGAGCACCCCTACCCTATTCCCGGAAAAACCGTGATCAATTTGTTGTAGACACCCACAGCAAAAAGAAATACAATAGCCATCGGAGCTACAAATCTCACAAGGAAAAGGAACAACGGATAATAACCGGTCGTTAAGGTCCCACCACTGGAGAGTTCCTCTTTTAATGAATCTTTGGAAAAGAACCAGCCAATAAATACTACAATAAAAAAACCACCCAGTGGTAAAAGTATATCAGGAGATGCATTAAAAATAGTGAACACATCACTGGATATGGTGCAGATCAACCCCAAAACAGAAACAGAAATAATGGTCAATATCACAGCCCGCCTTCGCGACATTTTAAGCTGCTCTGAAAGATAGGCAACGACCACTTCGAGTACCGAAATCGTTGATGTAATGGCTGCAAAGCAGAGCAACAAAAAGAACAACATCGCCCAGATCAACCCGCCAGGCATATTTTGAAAAATAACCGGAAGTGTAATATATACCAGTTCAGGTCCTTGCCCGGGATTGATGCCAAAAGCAAAGACAGCTGGAAAGATCGCCAGTCCTGCAACAACGGCGATAAAAGTATCTGCTGCCACAACACTCACTGCTGTGTTGGCAAGATTTTCTCTCTTGTGAATATATGACCCGTAGGTAATGAGTGTACCCATGCCGATGGACAATGAAAAGAATGCCTGTCCCAGTGCTTCCAGTATCACTTTTACCGGAGCCTCCATGATCTCCGAGAAATCGGGCTTAAACAGGAAAACGAGTCCCTCCCTTGCTCCTTCAAGTGTCAGTGAACGAACTACAAGCACCAATAAAAGCAGGAGAAGAACCGGCATAAGGATCTTGGAATATCTTTCAATACCCTTCTTTACACCTGAAACAACGATATAACCGGTGAAGAAAAGCATGACCAGGAACCAGATTGCCGGACGCCATATGCCTCCGGTAAAAGATTCATAGTGCTGCTGAAAGAATTCACGGGAGGCATCGCCAGTCAGCCCCGACACACCTGATTTTAACGGAAAAAGAAGCCATTTCAACGATTGAACGAGGTATTCCAGCGTCCATCCGGCAACAACAGTATAAAAAGCAAGGATGATAAAAGCGGTCACTACTCCAAGGGATCCGATGAGGTACCACTTTCTTTTCGGAGCGATCTTTTTAAATGCTCCCACCGGGTTAAGCTGCGCTACTCGTCCAATGGCGAATTCAGACATCATAACAGGAATGCCAATTGCTGCAATGAACAACAGGTAGATCAACAAAAACGCACCACCACCGTTTTCTCCAAGCACGTATGGGAATCTCCAGATATTACCCAGCCCAATAGCCGATCCAGCAGCAGCTGCAATCACTCCAAACCTGGAAGAAAAACTGTCCCTTGGTAAGTTATTTCCCATATCTATTTTGTGACCTATAATTTAGTGTTTTCCACTCCTACTCTATTAACAGACTAATCAGGGGTTACAAAAACAAAACTATATTTCTGAGACCGATTAAATTGAGTGACAATAATAGTGAAAATACGGGAAAAATATATCGGGCAGATGTAAATATTATTTGATATTGCGGGCCATAGACTTTTCATTGTCGGAGTTCGTAGACCATCTCAAAAAAAAGCTCCGTAAACCTGGCGTTTTCCGAGGTTTACGAAGCTGAAATTGAGTGTGTCCATATAGGTCGGGGTGGACAACAATAAATAGAATCTGTGAATAGCGTCGAGAGAGGTTGTTTGATTTACAACCTGTCGATACAGTTCAAATCCTCAAAAGCGCCTTTCAATCTTTCAATAATGGCCTTCTCTCCTTCTCTTAACCATACGCGCGGATCATATTTCTTTTTATTCGGTTTGTCTTCGCCTTCAGGGTTCCCAATCTGTGCCTGCAGGTAATCATGGTTGGCTGCTTCGTAAGCACGAATACCATCCCAGAATGCCCATTGTGTATCGGTATCAATGTTCATGTTGATCACACCAGAACCGATTGCTTCACGGATCTCCTCATGTGTCGAACCTGAACCTCCATGGAACACAAAGTCAACTGGCTTCTCCCCGGTTCCCAATTTCTCCTGGATAAATTTTTGTGAATTATCCAGAATCTTTGGGGTAAGTTTTACATTGCCGGGTTTATAAACTCCATGAACATTCCCAAATGATGCAGCAATGGTAAAACGCTTGCTTACTTTACTCAGCTCCTCGTAGGCATAGGCTACCTCTTCGGGCTGGGTATAGAGTAGTGATGCATCCATACCAGTGTTATCAACTCCATCTTCCTCTCCGCCTGTCACACCCAGTTCAATCTCAAGGGTCATCCCTATCTTATCCATTCTTGCCAGGTACTTCTTACAAATATCGATGTTCTCCTCCAGTGGCTCCTCAGACAGATCAAGCATATGTGAACTAAACAAAGGTTTTCCATACCGCTCAAAATGCTTTTCACCTGCGTCGAGCAGACCGTCAATCCAGGGCAGCAACTTCTTTGCAGCATGGTCAGTATGCAGTATGACAGGAATGCCATACATCTCTGCCATGGAATGTACATGTTTAGCGCCAGAAACAGCACCTGCGATAGCTGCACGCTCATTCTCATTTGACAGGCCTTTTCCGGCATAGAAAACGCCACCTCCATTTGAAAACTGAATCATCACCGGAGAGTTAACCACCTTGGCAGCTTCGATCACCGCATTAACACTGTTTGTCCCCACTACATTGACTGCAGGAAGCGCATATTGATTTTTCTTTGCAATTGCCAGAAGCTTCTGGTAATCATCACCTGTAACAACACCAGGTTTAATAAGGTCTAAAATTTTTTCAGCCATGATTTTGGTATAAATATGAAATTCGTAATTCTGAGCCACAAAATTAATGAAAAAAAATGAATGATCAGATAAAATCTGACTGAATTCCAGGAGGGGCTTGCTGATTTGAGTCAATGTAGGAGTCTGACTAAAACGGATATCCAATGGCGAAATTATATCCAAGATTATTCCACCTTAGATCGGTCTGGGGGTTTACCCAACGATTTCCCTGGGGGTAAGACGGATCAACCAATGGGATACCGAGGTCGAACCTGAAGATAAAAAAGTTGAAATCGAAACGAAGTCCGAAGCCGGTGCCAACAGCCATCTCCCTGTAAAATTTCTTTATGTCGAAAAGCGCCCCCTGCCTGTCATCCTCTTCAGACAACGACCAGATATTCCCTGCATCTATAAACAAAGCGCCATCAAGTTTCCAGAACAGATCAAACCGATATTCAATATTAACCTCGATTTTGAGATCTGCTGTCTGGTTTGGATATTTTGAAATTGTATCACCCTCAAAAGAGCCCGGGCCCAGGTTTTTTACCCTCCATGCCCTGATACTGTTCGCTCCGCCTCCAAAATATTGTTTTTCAAAAGGTATGGCGGTTGAATTGAGATAAGGGACAGCCATACCTAAAAAACCCCGGTACACCAGACTTGAACCTTCACCCCTATAATCATAATGACGGAAATCGACACCGGTTCTGACATATTGCGCATAATCCACTCCAAAAAGCTGAAAAACAGCGTTATTCACAGGCTTTCCCACCAGCCGGTAAAGACCATACATCAAATTTCCAGCTGTCTCAAATCCGAATCGGACATATTGAAAATCAGTATTTCTATTGATGCGCTGATTGGTATAGACCAGCCTGTAGCGCTGACTGGTTATAAAATGTGGTAAATAGCTGTAGTAAAGATAGGTTCCCTCAAGCCACCCCCTGAAATCAGCATCAAGCGCCGGGGTATTAATCAGACTAATTTCGACCGGGTACACAGAATGCGTTACAAACCGATTACCCCGCCACTGATAACCAAAACTACCTCTGAAAGTTGTCCTGGTATAATCGGGTCGTTTTTGATAATTGTAGGCCAGATTAAAATTGGTTTCCGGATTGAATTTCCTTATAAACTGGTCTGTCCTGAAAGGCAGCAGAAACTGCGGCAGCTTGAGACTGGCTTCCACTCCAAGCTCCTGCATCGTCCCTAACTGTTCAGCCGGCTTATCAGGATTTTCTGGCAACGTTTCAATTGCCCCGAGAAATGTAAGATCGAATCTTTCCGACCCACCGAAAAGGTTCCTGTGCTGGTAGTTCAAATTTCCTGCGGCACCAATGTTTCCTCCTGATGTAGTACCTTCAATTCCTCCTGTGAATGCCTGTTTTACAGACGGCAACATCTGTATTTCACAATCCAGAAGGTTCTTCTGACCCTCCATTTCGGTAAAACTGATGTCTATCAGGCGAAAAACGCTCAATGCAGTAAGGTTCCTGTATGTTTGCTGAACTCTACGTTGATTATACAGATCTCCGGGAATGATAAAGTTCTTCTGTGTGATCAACTCAGGCTGGATACTAAAATCAGGATCGCTGATCACAAATACACTGTCATACCTGGTAGTATCCAGTTTTTTGCCTTCAGAGATTCCTGCAAGACCAATACCATCTGAATCTGTCTTCATAGATACCCTGCCTATTCTATAAGTAGGGTGCTGTGTTCTGATCATATTACCAAGCCTGTCCCTTTCCGGATAGTTCCTGATTCCCATTGTCACATTCACCTGACGGCTCCCCGCGGTACTGTCAACCTGATAATATATAAAATCCCTCGTGAAATTAAAATATCCATTGTTTCGGAGAATCTCTTCAATACGCAAATTCTCGGCCCTAAAATTATCAACGTCAAATTTCTGACCTGGTTTAAGAATAAATGAAGCAGAATCGTCCATTATATATTGTGAAAGCTGCGCATCTTCAAAGAAATAATCAATATTACCGATATAATGAGGCTTTCCGGGTTCGATCCTGTAAATGATATTGGCCTTCTTCTTTTTGATGAGCGTGGTATCGCCGATATCCGCATCAAAATATCCTTTGTTAAACAGAAACATCTCCAACTGCTGCACAGTATTTGCCTTCATATCTTCACTGTAGATCACCGGAGGTTCACCAATCTCCTTCAGCCAGCGATTCAATCCAATGGTACTATCCTTACCCGAAAGATTATACATACCCAGCCAGAACTTCCATCCCAGAAACCTTTTGTTCGGCTTCTGCTTCACAAAACTTCTGAATTCCTCTTTTGGGATATCACTTTTCTCATCCTCGATCCGGTACCGGTGAAGTAGATACTGATCCTCTCCAACATACTTAGTCGGGGTACATGATTGCATGATCATTACAAAAATGACCACGAAAGAAATTGATATGGTTGTCCTGGTATTTGTCAAATTAATCTACCTGCTATCACATATAAACAGACATTCCGGCATGCTGCCAAACCGCTGCAAAAGTAATCAATTTATGTGTATAGAGGAAGGTGCTTTTCAGATACTATTCAACAACAATACTCAGAAAATATTCCTGCCAATGGGGCAGGTTTTATCCGGAACATCTATCTTTAGGTCATGATATCGATAAGCCAACGGAAACTGATCAACTCCCTGCAACAAAAAAAGCAAAGGGATAACAAGGGTTTATTTGTCCTGGAGGGTGACAAGATTATCAGCGATTTGCTGCAATCAGAAGAGTTGAATGAGGGAAATGTAGTATATGGTTTTGGTACAAAAAACTGGATCGACCGCATGTCTTCCTTCGGGTTCCCGACTTTATCCCGGGTGGTGGTGGCCTCTGAAGAAGAGATTAAAAAGCTATCTGCTTTTCAGACGCCACCGGAAGTTATTGCCATTGTTAAAACCGCCGAGATATCCTTCAACATTGAAATAATTAAGGAGAATTATAGCCTGGTATTCGACAAGATCAGGGATCCCGGCAACCTGGGGACCATTATCAGAACAGCCGATTGGTTCGGGGTCAGAAATATCATCTGCAGCACCGGTAGCGTAGACCACTACAATAACAAGGTTGTACAGGCATCCATGGGAAGCATCATGCGGGTAAACATTCACCATATGGAACTTCATGAACTATTCAGTCATGCCAACCGCCTGAAGGTTCCCGTTTACGGTACCGGTATGAACGGTGAAGATCTGTTCGACACCCCTGTTAAAAAACCGGGAATCATCGTCTTCGGAAATGAGTCGGCAGGGATCGATCCCCGGTACGAATCCTTTTTCAAAACAAAGCTACGGATACCCAATTATCCCGACAGCAACCATACCGTAGAATCATTGAATATTGCTTCATCCGTTGCTGTTACCTGTTCCGAACTGCGCAGAAGAGAACGATAGGAAGGAAGCGTCTGTCCATAATGTCCGATAGCTGCGTTGCAGCAAAATTTTTAACTCCTCGAATACCTTAGTATACTGCGGGTTAAATAATTTTCGCGCCTTGCTCTCAAACATTATGATCCAGCCACCCCGACTCTAAGTAAGCTGTGCGAATGGTAAAATTGACGAAGATATCATTCGAAGTGAAAATTCAGCATAACCAGGAATGACCTGAGTCCGGCAATTGAGTTCGCATAATATGGTTCACCTGGGAAAAAGTTATTAACCATTACATTCCGGAGGCCCACGGCAAGTTTAATTTCGGTGGAATACTTGAAATACTGCAGGTAATTGTCGACCCCAAAGCCCATCTCCAGATAAAAATCGCTTTTTTTTAGTAAAATTCTTTCATTTCCATCTCCAAATTCTTTTTTTGCCGACATATCGATCCGGTAACTGAGGCCTCCTACCACATAGGGTCTGTAATTGTTCACCCTTTCTGAACGATACTTCAGAAGAAGCGGAAAATCCAAAAAGCTGGAGCCTATGGTCATTTTTCGGTCCAATTCCCAATTATTAGGGTCAGAGTCAGAATCAAAATAGACAAACTGCCTTGATCCCAAATTAATCCCGGGCAGAAAACGAAGGTTCCAGTAATCAGAAAGACGTAGGTCAGAAACTATATTCACCTGAAATCCGGCTGGCTGGAACCCAATCACATCAGCATAAAGAAAATTATCTGCTGTCCGATCACGCCTGATGGCAAAGTCCATTGAATTCACCCCGACCGTAAAGCCCCAATGAAGTAGCTTATAGTCAAAAGCCGGAAGATTCCGTGGCCGCTCCTCCTGGGAATAAAGAGAAGAAACTGATACCAACAGAACTAAAAATATGGTGACAACTTTTTGCATATTCATTAAACGCTCAAAGATAATAAATAGTATGAACCTCTGATTGTGACTGTCCATACTATCCGATATCATGACGAGCATGGGTTAGTCTTTTTCATCCAGGATCTCCCCCAACGCATTTTCAAAATCCCTGGCGTAATCGGTAATAAAACCAAATGAGCTGTCGTCAATTCTAAGCTCCTGTTTTGTTATGTGTCCAAGGGCAGAAAAGGGGAATTCCTGTTCCATCATGAAATCCAAAAAGGCGGTTTCACGTTCCGGGGAGACAGTTACGATGACCCTACTTTGCGATTCCCCGAACAAAAAAGCATCGGTCCGAACTTCAGCCGGTGATGTGATATCAAAGCCCAGGCTGTTTGGTATACAACATTCCACCAGTGCAACAAAAAGTCCGCCGATTGATACGTCATGCGCAGAAGCGATATGACCGTTTTTGATCAGGTTGCGGATTATCCCCTGCAGTTTCATCTCATGGTCAGGATCAAATTCAGGCGCAGCGGTCTCTTCAATCAGGTGCATGGAAGCCAGGTATTCCGACCCCGAAATATCATTATCCGACCTCCCAATCAGATAGATCATATCCCCTTTTGCGCGAAAAGCAACAGAGGTCATATCCAGATGACTGTTCATTATTCCTACCATCCCTATTACCGGTGTAGGGTGAACAGATACGTTAGTATTCTTGATCCGGGTAACATTATTGAAACTTACATTTCCGGCAATCACCGGAATACCCATCTTCCCTGCAATTATTCTGATTCCTTTGATGCATTCGGTAAAGTCGTGATAGACATGCAGGTCAGATGGGTCACCGAAATTCAATCCATCTGCCAGTGCCACAGGCTCCCCTCCGGAACAGACAATATTTCTTGCTGCTTCAGCAACAGCGATCATGGTACCTTCACGTGGTTGTCTTCTTACATAACGTGAGTTGCCATCCACACTCAGTGCTATCAACTTTTTACTATTGGGAATATTCAGTACACCAGCATCAGAAGGAAAGAATGCACCCATATTTGACAGACCGGCCATGGTGTCAAACTGCTCATAGATGTAGCTCCTGGATGAAATATTTGGATGGGTTATCAAGGCCTTTGCCACCTCTTTTAAATCGCCTGGATAGGGCACTTCCCCGGCTCCGATCTTTACGACTTTTCTTTCCGGATCCTTCATGTTCCTGATATATACGGGAGCTCCTCCGCCCCTAACCAGCACTGAGACCGGTAAGTCACACAGCAGATTTCCATGATGCGTTACTGTAATCCTTTCACTATCTGTTACTTTTCCGATCTCCGCATAGTGTATATCCCATTTGTCTGCAATTTCCTTCAGCCGTTCCATGTTGTTTTTAGATACTGTCATAAGCATCTGCTCCTGTGACTGCGAAAGGAGTACCTCAACCGGATCCAGGTCATCGTGAATAACAGGTATTCGGCCGACCTGTATATCGACCCCCAGTGATCCTCTGAATGCCATCTCAGCAGCGGCACAGAACACACCTCCTGCTCCAATATCCTGCATACTGCTGATCAATCCCGATTCATTCATTTCCATGATACAATCGCACAGCATTTTGCCTGAAAGCGGATCGGCAAGCTGGGTTTCCGGAAACAGATGCCAGGTTTCGCCCGAGAAGGGAGTTGAAGCAAACCCCGCACCATGTACTCCACTTCCTGATGTTTTGCGTCCAAGGAGCATCAACACATTGCCCGCTTTCTTCAATGATGCTGTAATTATTCTGTTCTTTTTGACCAGCCCAACAGCCATAAGGTTGAGTAGCGGATTGGATGAATAGCTGTCGTCGAAAAGTATCTCGCCGCCAACAACCGGGGTACCAAAACTATTTGAATAGCTACCCAGGGCACTGATCACCTTCTTCACTGAGTCGCGGATCTTTTTTTCCTTCAGGTTGCCAAAGCGCATAATGTTCAGCTGAGCCACCGGTCGCGCGCCCATGGAGATCAGGTCGCGAAAAATGCTTCCCACACCGACAGCCGCCTCTCCTGGATTCACTGCTGTCGGATGGTTGTGTGACTCCATCTTGATCACACAGGCCAACTCATCGTCCAGCTCAATGATTCCTGCATTCTCCTCCCCTGCCGGAACAACAATGCGTTCACCTTTAACCGGCAACTCCTCCAACCATTTGATCGAACTCTTGTAAGAAATATGTTCCGACCACATGGCTGCAAACATATTCAGCTCAAATTCATTGGGCTTTCTGTTCAATAACTTTTCAATCGAATAGTGTTCATCTGGAGTCAGAAACGTCTTCACCTGTTCCTCACGGTTTTCTTTCGATGCTCTCACGGAATTGTAATTTTTGATGAAGATATTGAAAAAAAATAAATAGCTCACCTTTGAGAAAGAGATTTGCACTCAATTTCAACATGCATCTCAGGCAGCAAGAAAGAACCCAAAAGATAAATTCACCTGTCTCTAGTTTTTGAAAACAAATGTAGTGGGAAAATAATTTATTACTTTTGTTTCAAAACCAATATTAATTGAACATGATAGCATTTGTAACAGGAGCAACAGCAGGGATCGGCAGGGCAACGGCAAAAATACTGGCTAACAACGGGTTTGATGTAATTATTACCGGGCGAAGGGAGGAGTTGCTGATAGCTATTGAGAGAGAGATCAGGGAAAGTACAGATGCCGACGTGTTGTCCCTCTGCTTTGATGTCAGGAACCATGAGCATGTGGCACAACAGGTGAAGGCACTCTATGGAAAATGGAGCAGGATCGATGTGCTGGTGAATAATGCCGGACTGGCATCCGGACTCAATCCCATCCATAAGGGGGAGCTTGACGATTGGGAAAGGATGATCGATACCAATATTAAAGGACTGCTGTATGTCACCCGAGCGATCACCCCGGGAATGGTGGAAAGAAACTCAGGACATATCATTAACATCGGTTCGATCGCAGCCAAAGAGGTATACGAGCAAGGAAATGTTTATTGCGCCACAAAACACGCAGTCGATGCACTGAACAAGGGAATGCGGGTCGATATGGTGGAGCACAATATCAGGGTAACAGCGATCCATCCCGGTGCTGCGGAAACTGAATTCTCAATTGTACGTTTCCATGGTGACAAGGAGAAAGCCGACAAGGTGTACGAAGGTTTTACGCCGCTGTATGAGAATGATATTGCGGAAGCGGTGCTTTTTGCTGTAAACAGGCCGCTCCATGTAAACATCAATGAAATGGTGATCATGCCAACCGCACAGGCAAATACTTCCAGGACCGTGAAAAAAACGTTGAAGTCGTAAATGCTATAAAGAATCCGCCATTGGTCATAGATGCACACCTCCATATCGGACTGAACAACTGGACAGAATCGTCCCTGCTCAATTACCTCGATAAAAAAGGAATCGAAAAGGCGTGGATACTTACCTGGGATGAATATGCTCCGCTGGTTCCCATGTATTACCAATCCCTCGATATTGATCTGGTTAGGAAAGCATTTAAAAACAGTCCGGACAGAATCGTTCCCTTCTACGCCCCTGATCCGGCCCGTCCAGACTGGAAGGAAAGGTTATCTGATTGCCTTAACGATGGATTTGCCGGCTGTGGTGAACTAAAGGTACCTTACAACTGGAACGATGAAAGAATCATCCCTCTGTTGGAATTCCTGAACGACCACGATCTTCCACTGATTTTTCATATGGAGCGAGGCCGGAATATTTTTATTCCTGTGCGGGATCGCTGGGCTGACTGGCTCTTCAAGAGGCTGATCAATGAGAGGTTCAATGGCAGGTCGGCCCATTTAATTGACCAGGTAAAGAACAAAACAGGATTCTTGCAGAAATACCTGGACAGCAGAATGGTGCGCTTCCCTGGGTACCTGCCCGATTTTGAGACGCTCGAAGAGGCAGTAAAAAAGTATCGGTCCATCCGTTTTATCGCCCATGGGCCCCATATCTGGAACCATTTTTCCATCCATGGAAAGAGTTACCTGTTTCACCAGAAAGGAAAGATCCAGGGAAAAGGAGTCATCTGGAGGCTGCTGGAAACATACGACAACCTCTTTTGTGATCTCTCCGGTTTCAGCGGATACAACGCCCTGAACAGGGATCCTCTCTTTACCAGGGAGTTTTTAAGCAATCTGCACAAAAAGGTGTTGTTTGGAACCGACAATGGTGATTTTGGATTACAGGAGTTTATTGCAGGGCTTGGTCTCGAAAAAGAGAAGCTTGAGAATATTTACTACGTGAACGCCCGGGCAATCGCCGGTAAATAAGCGATCCCCAGGTACCCCGATTCCCTGTTTTTTTCTACATTTGTCGATCAATTATTAATATTACTGCATATGTACACACCTGAATACCTGGAACAATTCACCATCAAGATTTTTGAGAAAATGGGCTGCAGCACGGAAGACGCCGTGGCTGCCACCAAAGTTTTTATTGCCGCCGAGCTGAACGGGCTCCCCTCTCACGGGATGCTGCGGATCAAGGATTATTTCGAGTTGTGGCGGGCCGGTCGCATCAATGTTAAGCCCAATGTGCAGATCGTACATGAATCGCCCAGCACAGCGGTGGTGGATGGTGACGGTGCCATCGGGATGATCGCTGCCACGAAATCGATGGAAATTGCCATTGAGAAGGCCAGGAATGCCGGCACGGGGTGGGTCTCTACCCGTGGATCCAACCATTTTGGGATTGCCGGGTATTATTCCATGATGGCGCTGGAGCATGATATGATCGGGATCAGCATGACCATCGCCAATCCGGTGGTGGCACCGACCTGGTCGGTCTCCAAAATGTTGGGAACCAATCCGGTGGCAGTTGCAATTCCCGCCAAATCATATCCTCCCGTGGTAGCTGATTTTGCTACGACCCCGATTGCACGCGGCAAGCTGGCAGTGGCCGGTAAAAAAGGTGAGAAGGTGCCATTTGGGTATGTGCAGGACAAAGATGGTGTTCCTTCCGATGATCCCGATATCCTTAAGGAGGGCGGGTCGATGGTTACGCTCGGAGGAAGTTACGAGCATGGCAGCCATAAAGGATATTGCATGAGCGCGATTGTCGATATCTTCTCCAGCGTATTGTCGGGCGCCAACTTCGGACCGTTTTGTCCGCCGTCGGTAGCCTATCTGCCGGTACTGGAAGAGAAGGTCGGCGAAGGAACCGGTCACTTTTTCGGTGCGATGCGGGTAGATGCTTTTCAGAAGAAGGAGGTGTTCCTGTCGCAGATGGACAAATGGATCGAGACCTTCAGGAGCGCGGAGCCGGCAAAGGGATATGAACGGGTGCTGATTCCTGGCGATCCGGAGCGGGAGAACCGCGAGCGGATCAGCAGGGAGGGAATTAAGGTGATCGATCCGATCCAAAAGGAGATGAAAGAGATTGCTGATTTTCTGGGGGTAGACTTTGAAATGGGTCTATAAAAAAAGAGGCAGCCTCGGGGCTGCCTCTTTTTTTATAGACTCTTTACAAAACAATTTTCCTTCCGGGGGTCCAGCCGGCACCGGCATATTCCAGCACCGTTTCTATTGCCCTGATCTCTGCATCAAGCGCGTTCAGCCTCTCGACCAGTGGCGGGAACTCTTCTTTGAGTATCTCATACTGGTCAGTCACAGTTCTATTCAGTGCTGCAGAGTTGCTCCAATGCGTGCGCACCGCGACATTAAGCCTCCTGCTCAATGGCATATCCATTGGAGGCAACTCCTCCCAGCTTGCCACTGCAGGAGGACCATGCATGATGAACTGCAAATCCTTTAACGCATCTTCCACTTTCGTGATTCGTGCCTGCAGTGCCAGGTCAGCAGACGGTGTTGTGAGGGCTGCCTGCTTGAGACTCACGACGCGATTCAGCTCCTCACTAACTTTCTGATCCATTCCCATAAAGAGGCGTGACAACTCAGTGATCTGCTCTCTAAACTTCGCCATCCGCTCCTGATCCCTGTCCGATATGGTTACCAGCTCAAGCGGTTCGGCTTTAAATGCTTCGGGGCCTGCGAGCCGGGACACCTCACCACGTGCAACCAAATCCATCGCAACCTTATACTCTCCGGGCATAGCAAGCACTCCGGATCTACCCATTGAAGAGGAACTGAATTTGCCATCGGCTACAGTTACCGGTGCCGGATAATGGTACCTCAGGTCCCAGGTGATCCGGTTGATTCCATTTTTTACTCCAGATGTAAGTCTTCTTACAGCTTCACCCGACTCATCGTAAATCGTGAAGACCAGGTAGGGAGCTACCTCCTTCTCCTCTGCCCTCAGCTGATCACGCGACGGCTGCGGAACCGGTTTCTTCTCTTCAAACAACTTCTTCTCCTCCTTCTGGCGTTCAGCCTTCAGTGTCTTTGGCGCCTCATTTACATAGTAGGTAAACACAGCGCCAAATTCCGGATTGGGTGCTGTGAAATAGGATGAACCCTGACCATACCTTCCATCGGTGGTGTTGAACATTTTTGCAACAGGAATATCAAAGATGTGTGCTGCTGACTCCTTAATGGCCAAATTCTGCGCCAGCTCGCGCAACGGGGTGTAATCGTCAAGAATATAAAAGCCTCGTCCGAAAGTAGCCAGAACCAGGTCGTTCTCACGCTCCTGGATCACCATATCGCGTACTGCGATAGCTGGCATGCCCGATTTCAACTCTGTCCACTCACCTCCTCCGTTCAGGGAGAAGAAACAACTGAATTCTGTACCTGCAAAGAGGAGCGACTGGACCTTGTGGTCCTGCTCCATGGCGTGAACGGTCTGATTGTCAGGAAGTTTTGTAACAATCGGTTGCCATGATCTGCCCTTGTTGGTACTCTTCAGGATATAAGGTTTAAAATCGTCACGTTTCCGGTTATCGAACGATACGTAGACCGTATTGACGTCAAATTTATCGGCCATGATATCACTGATATAGGTAAACTCCGGAATTCCGTCAAATTTCATGATCTTCCTCCAGTTTTTACCACCGTCTTCGGTGATGGAGAGCACACCATCGTCGGTTCCCGCATAGAGCAGGTCCGCATCCAGGGGCGATTCGCAGAAAGAGACTCCTGTGCCGAACAGGCTGGTTGATACATCCTTTACGACGGCATCCCAACTCCAATAGTGGTCCATTACAGGCCAGGCGTTCCTGTCGGTTCCTGAAGTAAGATCATCACTGATCACCTCCCAACTGTCGCCCCGGTCGTCCGACCTGAACACCTTGTTGGCCATGGCATAGATTCGTCCGGGCACGTGCTCGCTCACCACCAGGGGAGCGTTCCAGTTCCACTTGTAGGTCTTCTCCCCTTTACGCGGACGTGGTTTGATGCTCACCGTTTCACCGCTGGCTTTGTCGTATCTGAACGAATTGCCGTACTGGTATTCGCAATAGACCAGGTTAGGGTACTCCTTATCAATACCGACCCAGAACCCATCACCGCCGAGAATCGCTTTCCACGCATAGCTCTCCACACCGGAAGAACTGGTATTTTGGGAAGGCCCCATCAGGGTGTTGTTATCCTGTGTTCCTCCATAGACATTATAGAAAGGGAGGTCGTTGTCGACGTTCACTCGGTAGAACTGGGTAACGGAAAGATTGGTCTTGAACTGCCAGGTGGCATCGCCATCGAAAGTTTCATAGACGCCACCATCGCCACCGATAATCAGATGATTTGTATCATCAGGGTCGATCCAGAGTGCATGGTCGTCAACGTGCCTGTTGTCGCGCCCCATATTCTTCCACGTTTTTCCACCGTCGACCGTTACCTTGGAATAGGTCTCCATGGAATACACCTTATTCACATCGGTGGGATCACAATAGATCTCATTGTAATACTGTCCGGAGGAGTGATAATCGCTCATCCTGTTCCATGAAGCGCCCCTGTCGGAGGAGCGGAAAAAACCGCCTTTACCGTCGGCTGCCTCAACGATCAGGTAGACCACGTTGTGGCCAGCCGGCGACACATCGATCCCCATGCCCCCGATATCTACAGAAGGTAGTCCCTTTGTCGATTTTATCCAGGTGAGGCCACCGTCGGTTGAACAATATACGGCCGATTCAGGACCGCCGCCAATCTTGGTATGCACATGCCGCCTGCGCTGTTCGGAGGTAGCATACATGATATCGGGGTTCACCGGATCGATCACCACATTGTTGATCCCTGTATGTTCACTGATCTCCAGCACCTTCTCCCAACTCTCCCCGCCGTCGGTTGTGCGGTAGAGGCCACGATCGCCTCCCGGCCCCCAGGCAGAGCCTTCAGCCGCTACAAAAACGATATTGGAATTACGTGGATCGATCACGATACCGCCGATCTGGCGCGACTCCATCAGTCCCATGTTCTCCCAGCTCATTCCGCCATCAAGCGATTTATACACACCATCGCCATAGCCGAGTGCCCGCTGGTGGTTGTTCTCACCGGTTCCCACCCAGATCACATTGTGGTTGTTGGGATCCATGGTCACAGCTCCAATGGAATAGACCGGTTCACTGTCGAATACCGGGGTGAAGGTAGTTCCGTTGTTGACGGTTTTCCAGACATGTCCGCAGGAAACCCCCACATACCATTCACTATGGTTGTTCGGATTAACAGCGAAATCGGAGATCCGTCCGGAGGTCATCGCCGGACCGATACTTCGCCATTTCAGGCCTTCATAAATGGTTTCATCGCCTCTATCTTCGGTTTCTTCTTTCTCTGTTGCAATCTTTTTTCGCTGCGCTTCAGCCTCCTGAGTGAATAAGAGCATAGAGAACATCAATGCCCCGCAGAGTATCGTGCGGATTACCGGAATAGTTGCTTTTACCATTATACTTTTGATTAAGATTAGAAAATGAATATTTTAAGGCTTAAAAATAATATTATTGTTGAAGAAGTCCATATGCTGTTTATCACATTATGTTTTATAAAACCTCCCCCTTTGGAACTAAATCACTATTTTTGTTTTGTCTGGACAGGCTTGTACCGTCTGAAACAACATATCTACAAAAACTGCTGTCAAAATCAAATCTACTAATTATCAAATATTTTACGTATGATTTCACTTTACGAACACAGGACGATCAGGAAGTATCTGGATCAGGAAATACCGGAAGCACTGCTGAACGATCTTCTGTACGCAGGTACACGTGCTTCCACCACAGGAAATATGCAGGTGTACAGCATTATTGTTACGCGCGACAGAGAGATGAAGGAAAAGCTGTCGCCCTGTCATTTCAACCAGCCAATGGTCAGGGAAGCTCCGGTAGTGTTGACCTTCTGTGCTGATTTCAACAGGTTTAACAAATGGTGCAGGCAACGCGACGCCGAACCCGGGTATGACAATTTTCTCTCATTTGTCACGGCAGCAATAGATGCCCTGCTCGTGGCGCAAAACGTTTGTATTGCCGCTGAAGATGCCGGACTTGGCATCTGCTACCTCGGAACAACAACCTACACAGCTGAAAGTATCATTGACATCCTTGAACTTCCGGCGGGCGTGGTACCGGTGACTACTGTGACGATGGGATTCCCGGCCGAGGATCCGGATCTCACAGACCGCTTGCCACTGGAGTCAGTTGTTCACTATGAGCGGTACAACGATTATTCCAAAGGGGATATTAATAATTATTATTCTGAAAAAGAGGCCCTTGCATCGAGTCAGCAATTTGTGAAAGAGAATGATCTCAAAACACTGGCCCAGGTGTTTACCCAGGTGCGTTACAAAAAAGCTGATAACGAGGCGTTTTCGAAGAAACTGCTTTCAGTACTTGAAAAACAGGGATTTATGAATCAATAGCGCTCTCTATTCCGCGAAAAAAGCAACAAGCAAGATACAGCTTTTATGCGTTTGTTTAATATTAATGCATTTGTTTCTGTGGGTCCTTATAGCCTGTTCCTGACAGCGACAAAAACAGTATTCAGAAAAAAATAACACTTATAGAAAAAAAACTTCAATCGTTGCGTAGTTATTGTTTTTTTATATTCAATAAAATTCTATATTTGTACCGAGAAGCTTCGATTTAAGATGATCGATTAAAATATTCATTATGAAGAAAACAGCATATATCGTCGTATTGGCTTTCGCTATCGGACTGATTATGAGTTCATGCAACAGGGAGGTATGTCCTGCGATGTCAGACGTGCCGGCCGAAACCATGGAAGTTGCGCCGCAAGCTTAATAATACCGGGGGATGAAAGTCTCCCTCCTGCATAGCTTTAAGATTTACCTCGCGGTAGATCTTTTTTTATGGTTAAAACTTCCGTGTCGGTATTTCGTTATATATTTATGAATGTTTTATTTATCTGGTCGCGAATGAAATACCTTTTTAGAATATTGCTCCTGCTGATGCTTCCGGTATTGAACGCATCCGGTCAGGGTATGATCAGTGATCAACCAAAAATGTTATTCAATGACGAACAGACATTCGGGGTATTTCTAAACAGCAATGGACTGGGAGCCGATTACCGGTATGCCAGGTATTTAAATGTTAGAAAAGACAGGATTTACAATTTGTCACTTGATTATGTGAAGCATCCCAAGGAGTTCAAATCGGTGGTAGCATTTGATTTTTACAGCTCAAGGTTTGTGTATGGAAAAGAGAATCTTTTCTGGGAGCTGAAGGGACAAATAGGGAATCAGCATGAAATCTTCAGGAAATATGACTTATCTTCTATTTCGATAAAAATGTTTTACAGCGGTGGCATTTCACTCGGATTTCAAAAGCCAATCTACTATGAGATCATTACCATCAACAGTACTGGTCAAATCACTGCCAGAGAAGAAAAACTGTTCGATCCTTCCGTACATCTCTATAATTACGGAGGCACTGCGTCTTTTACAAAAGGTTTTAGTGAATTGAAAGTCATCCCAGGCATCACCATAAATACCGGATTCAGCTTCGAATACAGCGAACGTGAACCAATGGTTCACGCACTGGAGGCAGGCATGGGTTTAACCGTCTACCCAAAAGACATACGTATTATGGCTACCGAAGAGAACAACTATTTCTTCTTCAAACTCTTTTTGGGATACCGATTTGGGACAATGATTGATATTAGTGAAGCAGCAAGGGCAAAAAGCTGGAAAGAGCGTCGCAAGGAACGCCGTGAAGGCAGTGAAGGACAGCAGCAGATACCAATGCTCCACCTCCTCTAATTTCTTAACATAAAAGTAACCGGTATTATTTGTAAGGCTGCGAAAAATTCTTACCTTTGCACTCTCAAAAACATAAGCACAACAAACAATTGTTGTTCAATTAATAGTAAATAAATTATGGGAAAAATTAAATTAGCCATCAATGGCTTTGGCCGAATCGGTCGCAACGTGTTTAAATTAGCACTGGAAAGAGACGATATCCTTGTTGTAGGGATCAATGATCTCACTGATAACAAAACGCTTGCTCATCTCTTAAAATATGACTCAACACAGGGTCAGTATCCGGGAGTATCACACGATGATGAGAACATCATTGTAAATGGTGTTAAATATTTTGTAACTGCAGAAAGAAGTCCGGCGAACATTCCCTGGAAAGAGACTCCTGATGTTGTGGTTGAGTCGACAGGCGTATTTCGTGCCAAGGAGAGTGCAAAAGGCGGATATGGCGACCACCTGAAGAATGGTGCCAAGAAGGTGATCCTTACTGTACCGTCTAAAGATGCGATTGACAATATGATCGTACTGGGCGTGAATGATGAGGCACTGAGAGACAGTGACCAGTGTATCTCCAATGCATCATGTACAACCAACTGCCTGGCACCTGTTGTTAAGGTGTTAAATGATACTTTTGGTGTTGAGAATGGTTTGATGACCACGATTCACTCCTACACAAACGACCAGGCTATCCTGGACATGCCACACAGTGACTTACGCAGGGCCAGATCTGCTGCAGTCTCACAGATACCTACTACCACAGGAGCTGCCAAAGCTGTTGGAAAAGTAATTCCTGAGCTCAATGGAAAACTCGATGGTATGGCCATCAGGGTACCCACCCCAACCGGATCATGTGTTGACCTCGTTGCCAATCTGAAAAAAGAGGTAACTGTTGAAGATATCAATGCAGCTATGAAGAAAGCCGCTGAAGGACCAATGAAAGGAATTCTTGAGTATACTGAAGATCCTATTGTCTCTGTTGACATTATCCACAACGCACATTCATCCATCTTCGATGCTCTTTCAACGATGGTTAATGGCAAGACTGTGAAGGTTCTTTCATGGTACGATAACGAATGGGGATATTCAGCAAGGGTTGTTGATCTTATTCC
>CAYSMO010000020.1:0-4421 GCA_964432125.1 uncultured Bacteroidaceae bacterium
GGGATTGAAATGGCAGCCGATGCAGAACTCTTCATACTGACGCTCAGCTAATTTATATGGATCCTCCGTCTGCTCAGGTTGACTAAATACACAACTAAGCAGCAGTATGGGAAGAAACAGAAAGATAGATGCGTTTACCAGGTTCATTTTTTTCATACCATTAATGTTTTAAGGTTATATGCACCTCCCCATGACGGCCTCTCGCAGATGCCGAAACCCAGTTCGAAATAGCCATGAGCGGAGGTTAACAGCAAGATGGTCATGGCTCGGTTCATAGCAACACGATTTTGCAAATACCGAAAGCAATTTACAAAAATATAACCTGGAATAAAATTTGTCCTGAATAGTTTTTATTATGAGATTATTCTCATTATCTTTGTGGGGTCCAACACCTCACATTATGCCAAGAAGAAGAAAGCCGAGAAAAGTGGTAGCCCCACCGGGGTTTAAAGGCTACCGTCCCTATGGCGTTCAGCACAACAACCAGGAGGGGGTAACCCTTCTATATGAAGAATATGAAGCGATAAAACTGGCCGATTATGACCGGATGAACCACCTGCAGGCGAGCAAGCTAATGGGAGTTTCAAGGCCAACCTTCGCCCGGATCTATGAAAGTGCCCGTCGAAAGATCGCAACGGCACTGGCTGAATCCAGGCCCCTGGTAACCAGCTACGGTAACGCGATAATGGATGAGAGCTGGAAAATATGTTATCAGTGCAATGCGAGATTCACTGTTCCTGACAAACTGAATAATCACGATTGTCCGATCTGCAGCGCAAAGAGCACCGGCAGTGTAACTCAAAATGAACCATGATATTTAAACAGAGAATACCTTGGAAATAACTATATTGTGTGAGGTTACTTATTACCTTGAGAAAGAATGAAATTGAAAACGAATCAAAAAACTATACTTTAAATAAAATACGTATGAAAACCATTATTACAGCAACTGACAAAAAACTTTCAGCTCCTTTCGACCTTCGTTTTGGAAGGGCAGCATGGTTTTGCCTGTACGATCACGAAACAAAAAAGGCAACGTTTCATGAGAATTTTCATGTAGACGATTGCCATGGCGCCGGTCAGAAAGCAGCTGAATCTGCCTATGAACTGGGAGCAGAAAGAGTAATTTCGGGCGATTTCGGTCCGAAGGCAAAAGATATTCTCGACAGACTCAAAATACAGATGGTGATTATTCAGAATGAAAACCAGTCAGTCGAGGATGTGATTAGTAAGCTAAAGAATGACTAATTAATCCGTCAATAGAGTCGGAGTGGCTGGATCATAAAGTTCGAGAGCAAAGCGCGCCTCACGCCCCGTCCAATTCGGGGATAAAAAAAGTTGTAAAAAAGTGAATTTGCTTTGACGAAAGAGATCATTCATAAAATAAACCTTTAAAATCAAACTATTATGCCAGGATTTGACAGAACAGGACCCAATGGTGAGGGTTCACGAACAGGAAGAGGATTGGGGAAATGCAATCCGGAGAGAGACAATGATCCGAACCTCGAAGATGATGACCTTAGAGGTGACTGCGGCAGAAGATTCCGCTTCGGACAAGGATGGTGGAAAGGCAGGAACCGTGGTGCAGGATTGGGACGCCGCGCTGGCCGTGGTGCCGGTGGACCTGGCCGTGGTATCGGCAGAGGTGCCGGTCGGGGATTTGGTCAGGGAAGAGACTAGTGATCCGGAGCAGCTTGAGGTCCCGACAAGATTTTTTGATCAGCAAAGAGTATCTGGACCCGGGAGAGGCCATGTTCAAAAAATGAATTAATATATACCGGTAGATGAAAGATAAAGTCCCGGCATACAGCAACATATTTATGCATTACAAACAGACAAATTAAATGAAATGACAAAACAAATTGCAGTTCCAACCGATGAAAATGGAGTATTAGATGCCCATTTCGGACATTGTAAATTCTTTATCCTGATGAAAGCCGAAGATGGCACGATTGTCTCTGAAGAGAAATTGACTCCCCCACCCCACGAGCCGGGTGTATTGCCGAAATGGCTGGCGGAGCAGGGTGCAACGGATATAATCGCCGGAGGAATGGGACAAAGAGCCATTCAGATATTTAATCAGCATGGCGTAAATGTATTCGTGGGAGCGCCACAGCTTCCTGCAAAGGAGCTGGCTGAGGGACTGCTTACAGAAAAGCTGACCTTCTCTGCCAACTACTGCGACCATTAACAGAAAACGGCCCATATTAGGACTTCACCATGAGTTATTCCATCGCTGTAGCATCTGGAAAGGGAGGCACAGGAAAAACAACTGTGTCGGTGAGCCTGTACGATCTGCTTTCCGAGCAACTGGACGGCAATGTTCAGCTGATCGACTGTGACGTGGAGGAGCCCAATGACCTCCTGTTTTTTCCTGAACCAGAACTGGTTAACTCCAATACGATCTATAAAAACCTGCCGGTAATCGACACAGAAAAATGCACCTACTGCAGGAGATGTGTGGAGTACTGCGAGTTCAATGCCATTGTGGTGATCCCCACAGCTGAGTTTGCTGAGATCAATGCCGGACTGTGCCACTCGTGCGGTGCCTGCCTGGTAGCCTGCAAAGATAACGCGATCAGCGAAACCAAAGATGAAATTGGGGAGGTGAACAGCTACAGGGTGAAAAAAGAAACGGGCATGATGGATGAATCGGAAACGATAAAAGGATCGGGCATCGTGGAGGGGTCGGGCGTTAGCGCAAGATCGGGCGTTCGGGAGGGACCCATCATGGAGGGGAAGCTGAAGATCGGATCCACCATGCAGACGATGCTGATCCGGGCGCTGAAGAGGAGCGTTCCCCCGGTAAGTGGGCTAACTATTTACGATGCTCCCCCCGGAACGAGCTGTCCGGTTGTAGAGACGATCGTCGACACCGATTTTGTGGTGCTGGTAACAGAGCCGACGCCGTTTGGACTGCACGATCTGAGGCTGATGGTAAGCGTTGTGAAGGAGATCGGGAAGCCATATGGGGTGGTGATCAACAAAGCAGGATTGGGCAACGACGAGATCTATGCCTATTTGGCCGAACAAGGATCGACGATACTGGGTGAGATACCGTATAGCAAGGAGTTTGCGTCGGGTTATGCCAATGGATCGCTGCTGAAAGCGATTCCGGAGCCGGTGCGAGAACAATTGGAACGCATTGCCGGAACCATTGTAAAGCAGCTGAAAGCATGAACCCCGCATCATTGGAATTAGCTATTTCTACGTGCAAAGACAAAAGGACATGTCTATGAAGGAGATTACTGTGCTCAGCGGGAAAGGCGGAACGGGAAAGACAAGCATCACGGCTGCACTGGCCTCCATTGTGAAAAATGCAGTGTTCTGCGACAATGATGTAGATGCAGCCAATCTTCACCTGGTTTTTGATCCTGTTGAAAAAGAGCGGCATGTTTTCGAGGGTGCCTGGCTCGCGACAATCAACCCTGAACAGTGCTCCCAATGCGGAATCTGTGCGGAATACTGCCGGTATGATGCGATTAGGAAGGAGGAGACGCGCGGTTTAACCATCGATCCTTTTAAATGCGAAGGGTGCAGACTGTGTGAACGCGTTTGTCCGGAGGGGGCGATAACTTCGGCGAGAAGCCTTAACAACCACTGGTTCGTCTCCGGATCGCGCATGGGAACGCTGGTACACGCCGAGATGGGACCAGGCGAGGAAAATTCAGGGAAGCTGGTCGCTGTATTGCGGACCGAAGGGAGGAATATCGCAAGGAAGGAGAATGCTGCGTGGATTATTAATGATGGGCCTCCGGGGATTGGTTGTGCGGCGATCTCATCGCTGACCGGCACCGATGCGGCGATCATCGTAACCGAACCGAGCAGGTCGGGGTTGCATGACCTGAAGCGGATCGTTGAGCTGATCGGCTCGTTCGATATCCCTGCTTATGCAATGATCAACAAACATGATCTTCATCCCGGACTAACAGAGCAGATAACAGAATACCTGGAATCGGAAGGAATTCCCACCCTTGCCCTGATCCCTTTCTCCGACACCTTCGTTCATGCGATGGTAAAAGGAGTCTCAATTATTGAGTATGATCCTGCAGCAGAAACTTCGGCTATTATATCTAATGCCTGGGAGCAGTTCGTAAAAAATCTGGTTAAATAAGATAAGTGAAATTCCCCCAAAGTATTGCGAAAATAAAGTTTGTTAAGACCGTGTGCGCACACGACACCTGCCAGGTTAACAAATACTTTCTGTACAATCAGCCTTTCCATTGATTATTTCAATCAGGGGTACCCTAAACAATCTCCTGAGTAGTCTGTTTGTAATAACAGAGATTCTTGATAATTTTATCAGGGAACATATTATATTCACGGTATCATGGTCATTGGAATCATTGATTATTAAAATCTCAAAAGCGAATTGCGCAAAGATGGGCACTCGCCGAACAGATTGAAAATTTGAACAACCT
>CAYSMO010000020.1:4431-22654 GCA_964432125.1 uncultured Bacteroidaceae bacterium
CTGGTGCCTGGGAGCAGTTCGTAAAAAATCTGGTTAAATAAAGAAAGTAAAATTCCCCAAAGTATTATGAAAGATGTAAATTGCCGAACAGATTAAAAATTTGAGCAACCTATGTTAAACGACCTACTTGAACAAAACAGTGAGAACTGGCAGAATATCCTGCTGATCAGCAGCATTGCCCTGGTATTGGGCATAACAATTTATCTTATTACGATCCAACTGCTGAAGCGATTCAGTCACCGGAAAGACAACCTGCTGGAAACAGATACGCATAAAAAATTCAGAACGCCGGTTGTTTTGCTTTTAGTAAGTATCGCGATAAGTATCATCATCGCATCGCTGGAGACAGAGCTCGTTTTTTTTCAGCATCTGAACCATTTCATCAAACTGGTGATTATCTTTTCAATCACCTGGCTGCTTATCAAAGTTATCGGACTGGGAAAGAACCTGATCCTAAAGCAGTTCGATTCCGACGAAAAAGACAACCTGAAGGCGCGGAAGGTACATACACAATTCAAGATTATTGAACGTATCCTTGTAGCCATTGTAATTATCATCGCTCTTTCAATTGCCCTGATGACCTTTGAAGGGATCCGCAAGATCGGCGTCAGCCTTTTTGCATCTGCCGGTGTTGCAGGTATTATCCTCGGACTCTCCGCGCAGAAGCTTCTCGGGAATATGCTCGCAGGTTTCCAGATCGCACTCGCACAGCCCATAAGGCTGGATGATGTTGTTATTGTTGAAGGCGAATGGGGACGAATCGAGGAGATCAACCTTACCTACGTGGTGGTGAGCATCTGGGATAAGCGCAGGCTGATCGTTCCCACTACCTACTTCATTGAAAAACCCTTTCAGAATTGGACCCGGGATACGGCGGAGATCCTGGGGACCGTGTTTATCTATACCGATTATACCGTACCATTCGACAAGTTGCGGGAGGAGCTGACCCGCATTCTGAAAACGGATGAGAACTGGGATGGAAAAGTGAATGTATTGCAGGTGACCAATGCTACGGAAAAGACTGTTGAGATAAGGGCGCTGATGAGTGCTGTTGATTCACCCACAGCTTGGGACCTGCGGGTGCATGTGCGGGAGAAGCTGATTGAGTACCTGCAGAAGAATCATCCTGAGTGTCTGCCGCGCACGAGGGTGATATTGGAGAAGGAGAAGGAGGAAGTGAAAGGGAAAGAGGAAGATGATCAGGCAGGAAGCGCAACCTAAGATCGAATCGCTTGAATAAAAGGTTCCGGCAGGTGAAGTAAATTAAATTGAATTGAATTGAATTGAATTGAATTGAATTAATTGTAGATAAATTAACCCAGCGAAATATGAAACTGCTGAGAGCAGCTCAACCCATCATCAATAATAAACATATTTGGCTTCGCCGAGCTAAAGGTTCAGCAGGGCAAAGCACCTGCCTGCCGGAAGGCAGGGAAGGATATCTAAATGGTTCAGCAGCGAATTAAATAGATAATGAGAGCTTAACGGACCTCTATTTCGGAATTTCTTTTTTCAGAAAGTAGACCGGCATTCCGATGGTTTCATCAAAAAACTCATCGTACACCTCAAATCCGACGTACCTGTAAAGTTTCAGCAGTTTTTCCACAGTGGTTTCGATGAGAATCGGAACTCCCAGGCTGCGTGAAACTTCATTCAGATGGTCCCTGATATCAGCCAGTCCGCGAATACTATTCGTGGAGGGATCCTTCCCCAGCAGCCAGACATAGATATAATCGTCTATTTTGGGTCGCCTGCTCTCCACGTACTTTTCGCGTTTAGCCGTTTCAAAAAGCTTATGAATCTTTATGGTCTGCAGGAACATCCACGCATATTTCAGATGATCGCTCAGCGACTTCTTGTATTTGCTCTGCTGCCAGTAAACAATCGCCGTGGTTTTGTCTTCCGAGAGGTAGACACCATTGATCCGTACTGCCAAATCATACGCATAGGCAGCCATAATCCTCAATCTTTTCTCAGTTTTTCCTTTCCTGAGAATAGGTCTCAGCCGGTCGCTTTCACGGAAGGCCCCGGCCATGATCTCCAGCAGTATCTCTTTATCCGTTTTCGCCATAGAGGATCAAAAATAGCTATTTTTTTTCCGCAAAAGAGATTTGCACAGTAAATTCAATAGAATAACCAACAAACCGAAAGCTTACTTTTCCGTTTCGGACTTCTGAATGAAATACGCTAACTCGCTCTTCAGATTATCGTCAGTTGTCAAACCTTATTCAGAGCCCGAGGTCTTGCAAGTGTTTTGAACCCGCAAACGATTTTTCAAAAAAACTCACAAGCTTTGGAGAAAAGTTTTGGTCGAACAGAAGCTTCATCAGGCACAAAGTTCAATCTTTTCTTTGTTTGCAGCATAGCTCAAACATGCAAGTATGTCTTCTTTTTCCAAATAGGGGAAGTCTTCAAGAATTTCATCAAAACTCATTCCTGAAGCAAGATAACTTAATACATCAGCTACGGTTATCCGCATTCCCCTTATGCAGGGTTTACCACTTCTCTTCCCGGGTTCCAAAGTTATTCTTTCGTTTAGTATCATGTCAATACTTTTTAATTCAAAAATACAAAAAAAATCAGTAGCAATATTGCATATCAGATCAGTCTCACCCAGGTTTTTGTAAAATGGGTAGCTATGGCCTTTAAAGTACTCACCTTTCTTAAGACCACTGAAAGTAGTTTCTTAATTGAATTCTATTCTCATAATAATGCAATATACTGTTAATAGCCGGGAAAAACATAGTATATTTAGGCCAAACAATGACGTAAAAAAATTGGTTTTTAGAGGTGCCCTTAAGTAAAACAAAAAGATGGGAAACATTACGAAGCAATCACTACCACACGCAGACTCAAAGGCTTCAAAGAGGAGCTCTATGCCCGCTTCCAGCCCGTCGAATCGCGCGGCACCTGGAAAGGCAGCGATCCGGTTGGAGAAGCACTACAACAGCTGAAGTAGCATACGGGTATTATGTCTGAAATCCACTACCGAACGTATTTAAAAGAAAAGAGCAAATTCTGTGGAAAACAGTCATTGTAGAAAAAAGTTACCATGTTGTAGATTTACTTCACATTTTTTAGCATAGATACGAACACCTGTTACCAGGTTGTTACATGGATCCTCATACAGACAATTAACAGTTACCCTTGAAATGGCTGGCTTTCTCGGCTCTCCTAGATATATATCTTAACTTTTCGCATGGAAAACCACTGTTTGGCATATCATTAGCAATTGGAAAAAATACAAATAAACAACAAGAATATGATACTGATAGTATTCGGTTTGCCCGGAACTGGTAAATCCTATCTGGCCAAACATCTTGCTGACAATAATCATGCATTGTACCTGAGCACGGATATCATGAGAGAGAAAACGAATAAAAAGGGTGAATATGATGATGAGTCAAAGCGCGAGATATATGAAAGAATAATGGAAGAGATCAGCGGACCGGATGCTAAGGAGAAAATGGTGATAGTCGATGGTACTTTCAACAGTAAAAAATTCAGATACATGTTCAACAAACGTTCGTGGGAACAGGAGCGATGCTTGTATTATATTGAAATGAAGGCAGCAGATAGCGAAATTAAGAAACGTATGAATGAAGACAATACGTATAATGAAGCGGATTATTTAGTTTACCAAAAAATGAAGAAATCATTTGATTACATGCCAGAAAAACACATGGTGATACGGTCCGATGAGCTTGAACTAAATGAAATGGAAGCAAAAGTAAATGCATTAATCAATGGAGAAGAAGCAAATACAGAAATTGATAGATTATTGCAAGTTTAACAGCAACAGTAAAAACTCCAGACTCATAGAAACACATTTCTCCTGGATCATATTAACAGACAAACATGCATATAAGATCAAGCGTCCGGTCAAATACTCTTTTGTCGATTTTTCAACCCCTGATCTCCGGAATAGTTATTGCCAACTAGAAGTGGAGCTCAACAGACGTCTTGCACCTGATATGTACCTCAGTGTGGTGCCGGTTACCGCAAACGGTATCACAGAGAATGCAAGCCCAAAAAACGAAGAAATAATCGATTATGCTGTGAAAATGAAAAGAATGGATAACAACAGGCGAATGGACAACCTAATGAAAAAGGGGGAAGTAGATCAGGAAGATATTGAAAAGATAGCGAAGATGCTGGCACGGTTTCATAAAAATACAGGAATCGTTAAGAATACCTTAAATACGTTTGAACTCAATGAGAAGTATAAAGATATTCTGAGCATAGGAGATTATATCAGTAAACATTTCGGAGAAGAATACCTGGAAAGAGTCAGGAATGCTGTCTGTCAATCATATCTGTTCCTGAAGCTAAATAGAAACTTTTTAAATCAACGTATTATTAAGAATTATCAGCGCGACTGCCACGGGGATTTGAACGGAAAAAATATTTTTCTATATGACAAACCGGTCATTTTCAACTGTATAGATTTCAACAAAGAACACCGGGTGATCGATGTGCTTAATGAAATTGCATTTTTCAGTGTTGATCTTGACTTCAATGGACATGCCTTGTTAGGGAACCACTTATTCCATAAATACATGCAATCTTTTGGGGACGATATGAATGGACAGACCGGGCGGCTCTACAATTACTATAAAAGCTACTGCGCCAATGTCCGTGCCAGGGCCTCTGCAACCAATTCAGTCAAAAACAGCAATAAAAAAGAGAGAACAAAGGATGTAAAGATCTATCTGGATCTGATGCTCATCTATATTGGTAAATTGAATCTTAAGCCTGTAAATCATAATAAAAAGACCGAACAAGAAAAAACCACAGGTTCCTCTGGGGGTTCCAGTAAGTATTCACTGAAATTACCCGCCGGTTGATATCGTGCAGTTTAGTACGAAATGTAAAGAATTACTTACTTACCTGTGTATTTTTTATACAGAAGTGTGACAAAGAGTAACAATCCAAAGAGTTGCGGTATGATTCCCCATGATACTCCACATTTCATGTTTATTCTCTAAAAATGAATGTCATACTAACAATCCGGATAATATATTATCTCCTTCTCTTCCTAACATTGGCACAATTTTGGAAAAGAAAATAAAAAAATACTTAACCCTGTGGAGAAGAAAAATATCAAAATTAACAACGTCAAATCTGTTATATTCTTGTTGAAATCAGATCCTCCTTCGATGGAGGAATTTCAAAAATGGAAAAACCTGAAAATAAACATACTTACATTTGGACAGCCCTCCAATGACCAAATCGAAAAACATTTCAGCACCGAAAAGAATGATATCTGCATCACACGGGTAACCTCCGAAATGGAGGATTCACGCGTCTCTGCAAGGCTGAGAAAAATCATTATTGACGAAGATCTAATCCCCAGACTCACCGTTCTTTTTGCAGATGACCCCCACCTGATCAAAGCCTCCCGAAAAAAAGGATTGTTTATTCTTATTGGTATAGCAACCGGGGAAACCAGCAAAAGAGCGATATATGATGCCGGTGCACACATCGTTGTCGAGGGACTGGATAACATCAGAATATTTAAAGGTACAGAAGATGCAAAACCTGATTTTTCCCAGTTTATTCCCGATCTCTTAGAGAGAACGGAACACTTCGACAACCTTTTCAGCAATAGAAAACCAGTGTTTTTCTTCGATTATGATGGAACCCTCTCGAAGATTGTGGAAGATCCGAAAGAAGCTTTCATAAATGACAAGACCAGGCACCTGCTGCATAAACTGGCTGAGGTGTATACTGTAGCCGTAGTAAGTGGAAGGGATAAATCAGATATCCAGTCATTCGTTGACCTCGAAAACGTCATTTATGCAGGGAGTCATGGTTTCCGTATCACGGGACCCGGTGGGATGCACCTGGAGATGGAAAAGGCCAAAGAATTAATTCCACGCCTGGAACAGATGGAAAAAGAGCTGACAGACCGTCTGGAAAAAGAAATTGAGGGCGTCATGGTTGAAAGGAAATACTATGCAATCGCCATTCATTACAGGAATGCACCACGTGGCTCGTATACAAAAATATTGGAGCAGGTCAAAAGCATTATCGGTACAGATAAAGATTTTAAGACAGGACGTGGAAAAAAAATACTGGAGATCAAACCTTCCCTCAACTGGCACAAAGGAAAAGCCCTGGAATGGATCATGGAACAACTGAATTTTTCATGGCCCGATGAATATTTGCCAATTTACGTGGGTGACGATGTCACCGACGAAGATGCTTTCAGGGTCCTGTCCGATGATGGTGTGGGTATCCTGGTGGGACAGCACCGCCTGCTCTCTGCAGCCAACTACCACCTGGAAAATGTAGATGAAGTCAATGCATTTCTAAAACACATTGTAAATCACTGGAAGGAATAGTGATAAGAGATTTCAACTTCCTACTTAATCAACTTCTGTTCGAAATCATCTCACTCAAGGAACCAACCGTCATCAGTTTTAGTCAATGCGTTACCCCGGATTGCCGGTAATAACAACGTACTGCCGCCTTTTACGAAGGAGCCTGATGTTTAGCACGACATTAACCGAGTAAAATGTTTTTAGTACTGAATCACTAAAAATATTCCGCTTCTTCATCGTCTTCAGCCAAAATGGATACCGCCTGAACCCTTTAATGACATTGTCAGTGATATCTTCAAACTTTTCTACATGAAGTCCTGCCCGGGAAAGTGCATCATTATAAGTTTCTTCCGTCCAGTGGTTCAGATGCATATTTTTTTTCCATGACCGGCGCAGGCGCTGACTCTTCTGTGGCCGCTTCAAAATATCAGCAATCAGGAAATGTCCGCCAGGTTTCAACACCCGCCGAACCTCCCTTAAAAATGCTGGTTTATCCGGATAGTGAAAAGCACTCTCAATGTTCACCACAAAATCGAACGACCCATCTGGAATCTTGCTCAGTTTCTGCGCATCCCCCACTTCGAACTCAATCTCTTTCAAACCAAGCCTTTCTGCCTCACCCTTTGCAATCACAATATTCGCACCATTCAGATCAACCCCTTTAACATAAGAGGGAGCAAACTTCTGCAAGATATAGATCGACTGTACCCCATTCCCACATCCGATCTCCAGGACAGATCCTCCCTTAACAGAAGGCAGCTGATTGATGCAATAATCGGTCAGATTCTTCTGTGCAGTGTAAAAGCCGTCCTCCTCATTTACATAATAGGGATAATGCAACATCGTATACTCCTCATTCAACCGCCTCAGGGCCTCGTTCATCGATCTGTAATACCCATCTGTCGAAAACCCCGACTTCACCATGGAGACAATTCCTGCCATAATTCTGTTTTTATAAAATCTGTCAATACCACGGGAAAATTACATCCTGAAATTCCCGGCGACAAATATAATTGTTGATTCGCATTATACAATCCTGTGCCTACCATTCTAGTCGATCCGTTTCAAAATCTCTGCCTTGCGGTGACCGTAAGGGAGGGATCCTCCCTCCTCCTCCTTCAGCTGCTTCCATGCCCTGGCGATGATCAGATCATCGACATCGTCCTTCTCGCAGGGCACCTCCACCACATATTCCTCATAGGCATAGGTGGCGATATTCAGTTTTACAATTGCTTTTCCCATAATATAGCATGTGATGATATGTTAGTTCAAACATACAAAAAATTCCGTTGAATTTCTAGTTGTTTTGCTGTACAGTTAATCGGCTGAAGTATTACGTCGAACCGACTAAGCCAGGTGTTATTGAAAAAAAAAAATGATTTCTTGCATGATTCACTTGTCAATTATGATAATTCAGCTAATTTTGCTATTCAGAGATAAACATCTATTCATTAATTATGTTGGTGACAGGTAACCGGAAAATAAAAGCCTGATGCCTGAAATTTGCATATAGTATTAATTCACTCTATTCGATAAACCAAAAAAGATTCAAAAAAATGAACAAAAAAAACACATTCTCCAGAAGAGCATTTCTGGGGACCACATTGGCTGGAGTAGCTGGTCTGACACTTATTCCCGGTTGCAGAATATCTGCTCCTTCGGATACCCTTAGGTTGGGATTCATTGGTCTTGGAAGACAAGCAATGTTTCTATTGGGCAGTTTTATGCAGATTAAGGGAGTAAAAGTGGTTGCAGGATCGGATGTGTATGGAATAAAAAACGAACGTTTTGCAGCCCGTGTGAAGGCTTACTATGAAGAGATCGGAGAAAAGTCTGATGTAAAAACCTATGAGAATTACAAGGAGCTTCTCGAAAGGAAAGATATTGATGCGGTTGTGATTGTTTCGCCGGATCACTGGCACTACCACATGGCCACCGATGCAGTTAGTGCAGGTAAGGATGTTTACCTGGAAAAACCCATTACCTTTACCATAGCTGAGGGACAAAGTCTTGTAAAAGCAGTCCGTTCTGCTGATGCAATTCTGGCAGTTGGGAGTCAGCAACGTTCTGATGACGGATTCCGGCACGCCATAAAATTAGCTTCCGAGGGCAGCCTCGGAACCATTGAAAAAATTGACGTCTTCCTCGGTACCAACCCTCACCCGGTTCCCTATGATCTTCCTGAGCAAGAACTGCCTTCAGACCTGAACTGGGAGAAGTGGCTCGGACCGAATCCACATGTACACTTTAACAGCGAGCTTAATCCACCAATCAGTCTTAATCCGCCAATAAACGAACAGATGTGGGGTGCCTGGAGATGGTATAAGGAGACCGGAGGCGGACTGATGACCGACTGGGGAGCCCATATGTTTGATATAGCCCAATGGGGAATTGGCAAGGACCTTTCCGGACCTTCAAAAGTGATACCAGCCGGATATGAAGACAATGAAAACCTAAAGTACATCTATGAAAATGGCTTGGAATTGGAAGTTAAGTCGTTCGACGGGGATACCAGGGGAGTTAAATTCTGGGGCAGTGAGGAATGGATCGAGGTTTCCAGGGGGAAATTCGTATCATCGAATGAGTCCCTGTACCCTGTGGTGGAAGAGACCGACGTGCCCTTCGAGGCCCGATCAGCCCATCATGTGGATTTCATTACATCGGTAAAAGATCATGTTGATCCGGTGGTCCCGGTTGAGATTGGACACCGTACCAATGCAGTATGTGTGCTGGGGAATGTTGCACATTGGTTGGGCCGACCCATTGAGTGGGATCCTAAAACAGAATCATTTAAGAATGATCCTGAAGCATCGGCATATCTGACAAGAGAATATAACAACGGATACACCCTTTAATCAGAAGTGTAGTGCTGTATAAGGTTGTTTATTAGGACCGATATTTTAGTGGGATTTCATGAGGTTTCTCAGGTAGTTGGCCACCTCACGATGTTCGGTGCCACTGGGATTTTATATCTAATATGAAGCGATGAAAACATCAAGAAGAAAGTTTTTAGGATCCGTCAGCTTGCTGGCTGCCAGTACTGCGATGCCCATATCGGCGTTCAATTTCGGAATGGAGAAAAAGCTGAAAGTTGTGTTGGTGGGAACCGGGGTAAGAGGAAGTAGTTTTTGGGGCCAGCGCCTGGTGGAGAACTATTCTGACATTCTTGAATTTGTTGGCTTATGCGATATTAATCCCGGCAGGCTCAAGTATGCCCGCGATTATATGAAAGTATCATGTCCTCTTTTCCTGGATTTTGATAAGATGATCGTCGAAACCAGACCCGATCTGATCCTGGTGGTAACGAAAGATTCTACACATCATGAGTTTATCGTCAAGGGACTTGATTATGGAATTGATGTACTTACTGAAAAACCATTGACCACTGATGCAAGAAAATGCCAGGAAATTGTCGATGCAGAAAGAAGATCAGGCAAAAAAATGATTATTGGCTTCAATTACCGATGGAGTCCGTATAATACAAAGATTAAAGAATTAATTGCCGAAAACACTATTGGAAAGCTTGTATCGGTAGACTTTCACTGGTATCTGAACACCTACCATGGAGCATCCTATTTCAGAAGATGGCACGGCATGAAGGAGGATGGTGGAACCCTCTTTGTTCACAAGTCTACACATCACTTTGACCTGCTTAACTGGTGGATCGATTCAGATCCTTTTGAAGTATTTGCCTATGGCGATCTGGAATTTTATGGCTCCAATGGTCCTTTCAGAGGAGATAAGTGCCGGACCTGCCTGCACAAAAATGAATGTGATTTCTTTTGGGATATAACCACGAACAAGCGGTATATGGATCTGTATGTTGAAAATGAGCATTACGATAATTATATCCGTGACAATTGTCTGTTCAGAAAGGAGATCAACATCTATGACAAGATGTCGGCCCAGGTTAAATATGCAAACAATGTGATCCTAAACTATTCTCTTACAACTTATTCGCCTTATGAAGGATGGCGGGTATCATTTAACGGAACGGAAGGCCGGATAGAGGCATGGATGGACATTCCCTACCTGTCGGATATGAATGTTGACCAGGCAGAATTGCATGCCAAAGAGATGGATCAATCAGGCAATGACAAGGAAGAGTACGCGCCAATCATTATTCATAATCTTTGGAAAAAGTATGAAAAGATTAATGTGCCAATGGAGAGAGGTGGCCATGGAGGTGGTGATGAACGGCTGCATGATAAAATATTCAGTAATCCCGACATGCCCGATCCCTATGGAAGGGCAGCAGGACTTCGTGATGGTGTCATGTCTGTTTTAATTGGAATTGCAGCAAGAAAAAGTATTGAAGCAGGTGAAAAAATACGCATTGCGGAACTGACCAGCATGAAACCTCGTGTAAAGAGGATTTAATTGAATATCTTCCTGGAGAAAGGAGACTATAAGTTGAATCGAACAAAGCTGAACAAGAATTACTGCTCAGCTTTGTTTTTTTTCTGGTAATATTGCTGGCAAAAATTCCAGTCATCTGCATAATATTCTCTGACACGTTTCAATGACAGGTGATCTGCACTGGTAAGGAACACTTTTCTGTTCAGCATATTCCGTGGAATGAAACGGGCAAAAAAGGCAACACTGTGCAGTAAAAATTCATAACGCTTCCTGTGAATCTTTCTTATAATCGTAGTTGAATCCTGCATTGGCTTGTAAATACAGAAACGGTTCCATTTCCGCAATATGATGAGCTGCTTCTCGCTGAATGCTGAATGGATCGGCTTTTTTTGGTGTTTCCTCATGTCAAAAGCAACACCCATAAACCCGGTCAGCCGCAAGAGAAATTCTCCCGGGTCCTCTTTCAGAAGATCGTAGGTCAATACCAGGGGTGGCGCTTTGCAAAGTCGCTCTATCGCTTCTATCTTTGGCCTGAGGAACAATTCATTCCGCTTCCATATCCCACTATCTTTATCCAGATCAAAGAACTCCGGGAAATATTCACTGCCCAATTTCCTAATCCGGTATTTGTACCTCGAAAGGAGCCAATCGTCGTGCCTTCGCACGAAAAGAATAATCCTGGCATCGGGAAAAAGAGCGGTAATCTCTTCCGCCGTCTCGACGATACCCCGGTCCTTCTCAGTGGAAAAAAGATATTTGCCTTCAGCCGATGCTGAAACCATTTCCCTGTAACGTCTGAACTGGTGCTTGGAAAAAAAGGTTACCCCTTCCAAATTGGGAAATACCAATTGCTGAAAATAAGTGGAAGCGACTTTTGTAAAGCCCAGGTGAAAATACATTATTGGTGATTGAGTCATAGAGATATAAAAAAACTTAACTACTAAAAAAAAAGCAATTTAAGGATAATTATTAAATTGCGTAACTACCGGTGGATTTGAAACAGAGGCACAGGTCAATAATTATATTGAACGTACACGGTCGGCATTGAAGGATATTTCATGAAAGCAACTATCTTTACAGCACCTAAAATATATTTGAATTAACGTACTTTGGGATGAACCAGGACCCATTTTGCTATTTCAACGGGGAAATTACCCGCTATTCAAAATTATACCTGCATCTCTCCGGTCTTTTGATCCAGCCTGGTTATGGCATCTTTGATTTGTTTCATGCCAGGAATTGGCTAAATGCTGATATAGATTAAAGCGAAGATGGGTAACAAAAGATTGAAGTTAAGCTACAGACAGAAATTGCTACTGAACTTCTCTGCGATTTTTGCAGTGTTCACGATATTGGTACTGGTGTTCCAGTTTGAAAGAGAGAAAAACTTCAGGAAGAGTCAGTTCGAGGTTACGCTCGACAACATCACTGAACTAACTCACAATTATATCCGCCAGAACAACTTACTCGCATCCGGAAATTTCAGATCGCTGGATTCCCTCGCATCGATCGTTCCAGGGTTCAATATCAGGATCACGCTCATTGCCAAAGACGGAGAGGTATTGTACGATAGCGAGGTGCAGGATGCAGGTACCATGGAAAACCATTTATTTCGGCCGGAAGTACAGGAAACACGGAAAACCGGAATTGGAACAAATATCAGGAAATCAAATACTACTGGGAGCTACTACTACTATTACGTAAAGTCCTTTCCCGATTACTATATCAGAACCGCTTCACTTTACAACATCCAAGTGAAGGACTATCTCCACATAGAGCGCATCTTCTTTTTTTACCTGCTCCTTCTTTTTATCATGGTATCCCTGGCACTCAGAATACTTACCAGACGGGTTTCCGAAACCATCACCAGGCTAAAGGATTTTGCGGTGAGTATACATGATGGTACGGAACCGATTGAGCCAATCAACTTCCCACCCGATGAACTGGGGATCATTGGCAGACAGATTACCTCCATCTACCAGGAACTCAATGAGGCCAAGGAGCAAATATTTATTGAAAAGGAGAAGCTATTCAGCCATTTGAACGCACTGAATGAGGGGATTGCCTTCTTCTCAGCGAAAAAGAAAAAAATATTGACCAACCAGCATTTTATTCAGAACCTTAACCTGATTTCAGAGCAGTCAAACATACCCCCAGGCGATATTTTTGAACTCGAAGAATTACACCCCATCAGGGATTTCATTAACGGGGAATTGGAAAGGTTCGGTCCGGTTAGCGTCTCCATCCTGCCTGCAAAGGAGATTATGGTTCAAAACAGTGGCAGATACTTTAGCGTGAAGTGCATGTTTTTTGCTGATAAAAGCTTTGAGATCGTTATCACCGAGACCACCAAACTGGAGAAGCGAAAGCTGATCAAGCAGCAAATGACCTCCAATATTGCCCACGAATTAAAAACACCGGTAACCTCCGTGCTGGGTTACCTTGAAACGCTGCAGCAAGATGACGTTCCGGAAAAGACCCGAAAATTCTTTATCGAACGGGCACTTGTGCAAACAGTAAGGCTGTCGGAACTGATCGGAGATATCTCTTCTCTGAACAAGATTGAAGAGGCAGGTGAAAATTTTGTCTTTGAGGCCGTTAAACTTGGAGAGATTGTCGGAGAAGTGAAAGATCACCTTCAGCTTAAACTCGATGAACTCGGTATCATTGTAAATACCGACCTACCTGATAGCATAACACTAAATGGCAATATATCACTGCTATATTCGATTTTCTATAACCTGTTTGACAACGCCATCAAATATGGTGGAGACAAAATCGAAATCAATATCGTAAATTATCTTGAGGACAAGAAGTTCTACTATTTCTCATTTGCCAATACCGGGAACAGCATCGACGAGAATCACCTCCCCCGCATCTTTGAACGTTTTTACCGCATTGACACCGGCCGGTCGAGACAAACAGGGGGCACAGGACTAGGACTCGCTATTGTAAAAAATGCCGTTGAACTGCACCAGGGACGGATCACTGCACGAACTTACAAGGCAGGAGGTGTTGAGTTCCTATTCTCACTAAAGAAATAATAAAATCCGCTCAGTATTTTATGCATTACCCAACAGGAACACACAACAATAGGTCAGCAGTCTGATAATTAAAATATTCCGAAAAAGTAATACCTGCATACCGAATAAAACCAAACGAAAAGTTTGACTTACTTCGAACGTGACTGGATCAATCGAACCAGGGAGGCAGTGAGGATACTTGTTCCTGTCTGTATTGCAGCAATTTTTAAAGAGTTTATAAAATATACACCGAAGTTTTTAAAACTCTGCTCAATTATATTCTCCTGCATCAGCGCATCATGCCTGAGATTAGCTTTGGCAAGCTTGATATCAGTCTCTGTTCTGAGCCTTGTAAAATCTAAATGTTTACTCATCTGACAGTGCTTTTATTTTGATGATTCATCATCGCCCGTAAAAAGTATTTTAGAAATATTTTTTATCAGGCTTCTGCCGAAAATAACCTTTCTGAGCAGGAATACCAAAACCAGGACCAGCAGAAAAAAAACTGCTGAGATCAGGAATCCCTGCGAAAGGTTACCCGTTCTTTCTCCATACCAGAAGCTAAATGCAAACATCAGAAAAATGGCTACCGCAAAAACAGAGAAGATTACAGAAAAAAAGGAAAATAGGAAAAGTCCTGCCTTCGAGGTCTTCTGCAATAACTCAAGCTTGAAAAGATTCATCTTTACATGCAGATAATCTTTCAGCACATCAGTTATTGATGAAAGGTTTTTGGATAAATCGGATTTGGCCATAAAAATTATGTTTATTTATTATTGGGGCATTTTATGAGGCTGATTTCCTTGCCTGCTTAGCTTTATCCTCAACTTTAGTAGCTGCTTGTTTCTGCTGTTCTGCAGCCTTTGCTTTCACCTCTTTTTCAAGGTTTGTAATTTTCCCCTTCAGCTCATCCACAAAATCGTTGAGATGTTGTTTCATACCTTCAACCTGTTCATTGACATTTTCGGTAACATCAGAGGTGATTTTTTTCGATTTTTTCTTGATATTTTTCCTGGTTTTACTTCCTTTTTCCGGAGCATATAGTATACCGATAACTGCACCTGCAGCGGCACCTGTTAAAAATCCAAGAAATGCATTTGATGTTGATTTTTTCATAACGTATAATTTTAAAATTCAAACTCCATTTAATATACGCATTATTTTGGGAATAAAAAAATATTTAGCATTTATTAACAATAATAAGGGCGTTCTAATGTGGTTGTTTACTGTTTTAAAAAAAAAATCGACATGTCCCACTGACCTGTCAACCAGCTATTTTACTAAAAAAATGTCATTTTAAAAATATTCTGCTGATAAACGGTCGATGCATATGACAAAAAAGGCTGCCCCGGTGGGCAGCCTCTCCTATATCACTAATTTTTAGATAATCAGAACAGCTTAGTTCTTCGTAAACTCCACGTCAAACTTCAGGTTGATCATATCACCGATAAAATCATCTTTGAACTCAGCGAACACCGTTTTTGACTTGAAATTCACACCCCACAGGGTCCTGTTAATGGCAAATTCGTTTGTTTTAGCTTCAACCTTACTATTTGTCACAATAATTGCAGCCGGGAATGTAATGCTCTTTGTTACCCCGCGCATGGTCAGGTTTCCTGTAATTTCATGGGTAGGTTGTATGCCACCCTCAGGTGCCAGATCGTCCGTCATTTCAGTGGATATAATCTGGAAAACAGCGTTGGGATACTCCTCAGTGTAGAAAAAATCCTCAGACTTCAGATGTCCGACAAGCCGGGCATTCATATCACCCTCCAGGTCATGATTCTCAATGGTGGTCAGGTCAATTGTAATATTTCCCCCGGTAACTTTACCATTATCAACCATTATCTCTCCTTCAGTAACATCAACAACTCCCACATGTTCTCCACCTGGCTTCGTACCACGCCAGTGAACAGTGCTGCCGTCTACAGCCAACTCATATACATCACCAGAAGCAGCCCCGACTTTCTTGGCCTCACCTGTTTTCGCCTCTTCGGCACCCTTCGGATTGCATGCAAACACAAGCGATGCAATAACTGGTATAACAAATAAATTTCTCATTGCTAATTTTAAATTTTGTTTAACGATTATTATTCAACTGATTATCAGTTATCAGTTACCTATATAATACACCAAACAGAAAAAATTGTTCACAGACAGATGCTCTTTTATACTGAAGCATAGCTACTGCCCGGTTCGTTGAAGGGAATCAAAGTATATAAAAAAGTAAGTATACTCTCGGGAGGGGAAAAGATGCGTTGCATGATCTCAAAGATGATGCTTACAAATGCCAATGCCCTGATCCTCGACACCCCCGCGAACCACCTCGACCTGGAGTCCATTCAGGCGTTCAACAATAACCTGATTAAATACCCCGGTAATGTTTTTATGTCGTCGCACGACCACGAGTTTATCCAATCTGTTTGCAACAGGATCATCAAGCTCACCCCCAACGGGATAACTGACAAACCGGGAGACTACGATGATTATATAGCAGCGCTTAACGAGTCTTCGTGAGTACAATGAATCTTCTATCCCGATTGTATACAGCTCCATGAAAAGGCGGCAACCGCACGAAACACCTATGTGGATCTTAAGGAGCGGATGGTTCACGATTGGGTAATCCTTCCCCTCAGGGAACGTGATGAAGCACTTAGAGAAGCTGCTTCGGACTTTTGATATTTCCGGAAATCGGGCTGCCAGAAAATGTAGGTAACTGTCGCAATAAGGAACAATTTCTTATTGCGACAGGTCCTTGTATATGTGTTTACTTTCTGAGATCCACTACCTCCTCTTCCTGGTCATCCACCGTGCGTAATATAAAACTATCGCACCTGGTCTCTTCCTCACCCACGTAGCTGTAGTCGATAACTACCTTGTGATTGTATTTGGATTCTTCGCCCTCAGTATTCACTGCGGTTTCCTCCTCTTCTTCCAGGCTAAAGCGGATCACTTTGACGCCTGACTGGGCCCATCTGCAGCCCTGAATGCGGTGAAGAGGCTCGCGAATATTTATGCGGTATTCCCTACCATTCGATCGAACCACTTTGGTGGTCCCTTCCAGCAACCACTCTCTGGGTACTCCCGGCTCATTGAATCCGGCCAGCATGGTCCTGAACTTGTTTAATTCCCTGGTAACCAACAGACTGTCTTCCTTCACCAACTGGATGCTGCCACGGATAGAATGCACGAACAGGCTATCGGCATTCAACCCCTCGCACACAATCACCTTCCTGCCGCTTACCGCCGTTCCCCGGTGGGTGTAGTTTTCAAATTCAACTGTCCGCCTTGCCCCCTCCTTCAACCATGGTCCATACAGCGTTACAATCACTTTTCCACTTTTTTCAACACCCCATTCATTGACACATCCGTCGCCGAAATCGCGTGTGATGACCTTTGGGAACCTTGCATCATCAGGTGTTTCAACGGTAACCAGCGGACAAGTAGATTCAGATTTTTTAAAATCAAACTGTTCAAGATCAAACAGGACATCATCGATGATCTCCTCGATGATCACCTCATCCTTGACCTCCTTGTTTACAAGGGTAACCATTGCATCATTTACAACTGTTTCCTGGCCCATTTCGGTTGAACAGGAATAGAGACCGGTCATTGCCGTTGCGACCAGACCGGCCAGAAAAACTTTAAAGTGCTTTCTCATGTTTTAAAAGGATTAAGTTGATATTCTTTGTACAAAACCTCCCATTTGACTGCCTGAGTCAGAAAAGGTTTAACGTAAATGTAAGTTATTTTTTGGAATCAAACTCCGTTTTTAGTTTGAAATAAAGAGATCCTCGCCAAATTTCCTGAATAAATGCAGAAGAACGATATGTATAAGCAAAGACGCATTAAATATTGACCTGATAAATATTCAGGTACAGATAATCGTCGGAAACGATTCCCCGGATGGAATATCCCTGGTTTTTTGGCCGAATACTTTATTGTTTGATAATACTGGACGTTTTTGTTTGATGCCAACAAACAATAGTGTACGCAACCGATTTGGGCATCTATCACCAGATAAAAACAATGTTTACGGCGGATTATGGAAGACAGCTTGAAAATGCTGTGTTTTTGCACCTGCGCCGTAAACACAAAGAGATATTCAATTTTAACAAACAGGGGGAATGTGATTTTGTGGTCTCAGATAATGGAAAAGTGACTAAATGCGTCCAGGTTTGCTGGCAACTGGATGATATGAATATGAAAAGGTTAACTTTGCCCGCAAGTAAGCAATTTTATTGTTGGCTGTAGTAGTTGCCTCACTAATTCAAACCCGAAACATCAAATCCATTTCCATGCCAGAATTAAATCTATGTCATCCAAATTATCTTCGTCAATAATTCCATGAAGGCAAGTTATAACTTTATTCCTTTTTAGTTCTAACTTGTCGAGGTTAGGTTAGCTCAAATTTGTATGCCGGAACTACATGGATGGTGTAACCATCTTTAAGAATTTTATCTGTTTGGTCAATGGTTAAAATTACCCCTTCCCTGAGATTAAAAAACTCAAGGG
>CAYSMO010000021.1:0-21489 GCA_964432125.1 uncultured Bacteroidaceae bacterium
AATCCCCTCCGATGAAAATGACCTTGACGGACTCAACTACATTGCTGGAAAAAACATCGATGAGATCAACAAGATGGCTGAGCTGGGTACCACCCTGGCACATATCGACGGCGAGGTCCCGAATATCAGAATCGAAATACCCCGCCTCAACGCCCACTACCTGGGCCAGCTTATCTACTTCTTCGAGCTGGCATGCGGTATCAGCGGCTATATGCTCGGGGTAAACCCATTCGACCAACCGGGGGTGGAAGCCTACAAAAAAAATATGTTTGCCCTGCTCGAAAAACCTGGATTCGAGGAGGAGACAAAAAAGATCAGGGAACGACTTTAAAGAGTGTTTGTCTATACAGTCCAATAACTGCGTTATGCTTGTTATTGAACTTTGACTTCGTCGAGCTCGCAAGCTCGGTTCTAGCTCAAACACCTGACTCTATTGACGGGCTCTAAGGAGAATGATCATTCCTATTCAAGATGCTCATATCTGGCGACATTCTCGAGTTCTCTTTGCATGTTCCTATGATGGGGTCCCGAACGAACAAAGTAGGCACATAAATGTTCTAAGACCGGAAATATCCGGTCTTTTTTTATGAAAAATTTTTTATTCAACCTAAGCCCTGCGGTAAAAGGCATCGGTCTGGCTTTCCTGGCAACCCTGGGAATGGCTAATGTGTATGTATTCTCGAAAGCTGCGTTGCTAGAGATCAACTTTTTTCAGTTCCAATTCTACTGGTTCGGATTCGCCCTTCTTTGGAATGGAATCTTTATCTCCTCCACTGGACTGATAAAAAAGATCCCCCAACTCGAAAGAAGCTCGAGGCTCAACCTGCTGGTCCTGGGCGTGCTTGAGCTGGGTGCCGCCCTCTCCCTGTTCCTCGCCATACAACTGGCCGAAAACCCGGCGGTCATCTCCTTCCTCTCCAATGCCACCCCTATTTTTGTGACCCTCTTCGGAATCCGCTACCTGGGCGAAAGATTCACTACCGCAGAAGCCATCGGAATCCTGCTAACCATCGGAGGCGTAGTTATGATCACCTATACCCGCAACATGACTGTCGCACAGTTTTTCAGCAACGGCAGCGGATGGATCCTGCTCTCCTCTCTTTTTCTCTCAACCAGCATCGTCTTCGCCAAGAAAAACATTAAAAAACTGCACCCAAGCATCCTTACCATCAACAGGGTGGTCTTCCTCTTTACCTTTGCGGTGATCGCCGTTTTGGTACGGCAGGAAAGCCTGGCTGTGCCGGGGAACGCTATTTTCAACACCATTGCCGGCTCCATTCTCGGTCCATTTTTAACCGGACTGGCGCAATACTCAGCACTGAAGTTTATCGAAGCCTCCAGAACCATGATCATACAAGCCACACGCGGACTGTTTGTGCTAATCGGTTCAATGATCTATCTCTCCATTCTGCCAACATATCTTCAGCTTTTAGGAGGTGTCGTGACCATCGCCGGGGTAATTATCCTCTCCTGGGGAAAAATAAAAAAGAGTAATAAACCAACTAAATAGATTGTGTCCATAAAGTCAGAGTGGCTGGATCATAAAGTTCGAGGGCAAGACTTGTACCGCACCTAAGTGGGAACGGGAAAAAATCTTAAGGTGCAGTATACTGGTGTATTTGAGGAATTAAAATTTTTTGCAGCAATGCAGCTGTCAGACTTGATGAACAGACATGAAATAAATTGTTTCAGAAAGGACCGAATTAACAGGAACGGAGCTTACATACATTGTTTAACTGTTCGAAATCTGCAATTTGGAAATAACAGCTGCAGTACTTTTCCCCAGCGATTCAAGAAAATCTATCTTGTATTGCTCAATTTCACTAAAAGAAGCCAACTCAATAACTCCCAACACATCATCATCGAACATGACCGGCACCAGCAAAAGTGTCGATGGATAATCTTCGCCCATGCCTGAACGAATACGGATATAGTCTGCAGGAACATCGGTAATGAGAATCTTTTTCTTCTCTAATGCACAGCGGCCTACCAGTCCCTCACCCGGAAGATAACTTTTATCAATCTGCTTTTCACGGTCAAACGCATAGGATCCGGTTAACTGCAACATCTGACTACCTTCATTGGTTCTCTTCATTAAAAAGAAACCACCCACCTCAACATCAATATAATTAACCAATTCGCGTATAAAGGCATTGGAAGAATCAGTCGATTTTTGCTCAAAGTCACGCAGAATTTCTCCAAATCTGGCCAATCCCGAGGATGTCCAGTTTTGCTGTTCATCCAGCTTTCTTCGCTTGAGGGCATCCTTTTTGGAGCGGATGATACCCTCTTTTAACTTCAGGATGGCATGGCCCATCGCATCCTGCTCACCCTTCGGATTAAAATTATCTTCAATTTTCCCTTCCGAAAGATCTCCTGCAATATGGGTTATCTCATCGAGCCGCTTTATGTGCTGCTGCAATGCCAATTCCATCTCTTTGAACTCAAACGCTTCATTATTATTCTCTCTTTTTACAGGCTCCGCCCTGGAGATTGAATTCATCTTCTCCTTTAGGCCCGACAACGGAAGTAAAAAATAGAAGAAAAAACAGAGTGCTCCGCAAAGTAGAAATACAATGGCTCCTGAAACAAGAAACAGAAGGGCTTTACCTTCTGAGTCACGATAAAAGGCGATCATCACCAACAACCCAAGCAAAACGATGACATAAATAAGTGCCGGGAGCAATATGGAGTTTCTTTTTATCATCTGAAAAAGTGTTGCTTAAATGTAAAACAATTTCGGGAAATTATCCCTTATCGCTCCTTTTATCTGCTCAAGTGCACGCTTTAAAACTGCCCGTGGAGTAGCGATATTCATACGAAGGTACTGTTCCCCACCTGCACCAAACCTGGGTCCATCCACCAACCCAACCTTCGCCTTTGCAACCATAAACTTCATCAATTCTTTATCATCCATTCCCAAATTCTCAAAATTAAGCCAGACAAGGTAGGTTGCCTCCAATGGGCTAACCCTGATAAAAGGCAGCTCTTTTTCAAGATACTTCCTCAAAAACAAATAGTTCTCTTCAAGGTAACCATTTAACTGATCAAGCCATTCTGCACCATGGGTATATGCTGCCTCAAGAGCAACAAACCCGAACAGGTTCCCTCCCCCGATATGTATGTCGTCCAGTACCTTTTCATACCCCTTTTTCAATGCCGGATTTTGGATGACAACAGCTGCTGTATGAAGACCGGCAAGGTTAAAGGTTTTACTCGGCGCTATACATGTAATTGTCTGCATGGCGATTTCCCTGGAAATAGTGGCAAGCGGTATATGTTTATGCCCGAAAAGCAAAAGATCCGAATGGATTTCATCACTGATTACCAACACATTGTATTTAACTGCCAGTTCGGCCAGTTGTGTCAGCTCACTTTTATTCCAGGCCCTGCCTGCTGGGTTATGCGGATGACAAAGCAGCATCATTTTCACCCCTTTGCTGAATTTCTTCTCCAAATCAGTAAAATCGATCGTGTAGATACCCTGCTCATCGCGGAGCTGATTGTTTACCAGGACCCTATCATGATTCTCAATCGCAGAGAAAAACGGAAAATAGACGGGCGATTGAACAAGAACTTTATCGCCTGGTTCAGTAAATCCAAGTACAGCCAATACAAGGGCTGGTACAACTCCCGGACTGAAGTCGATCTGTTCAGTGTCTACCTCCCACGCATGTCTGACAGATAACCACCCTGCTATTGTCTCGTAAAAGCGTTTCGGGCGAATAGTGTAACCATACACTTCATGCTTCGCTCTTCGCATCACAGCCTCCCTGATGAAAACGGGAACTTCAAAATCCATGTCGGCAACCCACATCGGAATAACATCCTCCCGACCGTAAAGCGATTTCAAAATATCATGCTTTACAGAGTCTGTTCCCCGCCGGTCGATGATCGTGTCAAAATCATATTTCATATCCTCTAATTTTCTTATTGAGTAAAATTCAAATTTAATATTTATAAATTGCGTCTGAATAGGAATTTCATTTTTATCTTCATGGTTCATCCAAAAAAACATCTCGGACAGCACTTTCTCACCGATCCTTCCATTGCAGAAAGGATCGTAAAATTGTTGCCGGAAGATGAAGATAAAATTGTGATGGAAATTGGCCCGGGGAAAGGAATTCTCACCAGGTACCTGATCCGGGGAGACATAAAAAAGCTTATTCCTGTTGAAATCGACAGTGAGTCAGTAAACTACCTGATCAGCAATTATCCGGAGCTGAAGGAGACAATAATCGGAGAAGATTTTCTAAAGATGAGCGAAAATATTTTCCATGAGGATGGCCTGCATATCATCGGCAATTTTCCTTACAATATATCAAGTCAGATTTTCTTCCGGGTCCTGGAACAACGGCAACATATACAATCAGTGGTCTGCATGATACAGAAAGAGGTCGCGGAACGAATTGTTGCTCCGCCCGGATCAAAGACTTACGGGATACTATCCGTGCTGCTTCAGGCCTATTATGATACCAGGTTTAGGTTCAATGTAAAACCAGGCTCCTTCTTCCCTCCCCCAAAGGTTACCTCCTCCGTGATTACCTTACACAGAAACGAGACACAAAAGTTAGGGTGCGATGAAAAACTGTTCTTCAGGGTGGTAAAGACAACCTTTAATCAACGTCGAAAAATGTTGCGTAACTCTTTAAGGACAATTTTACTAACTTTGGAAGATGAAAACGAAATGTTGTCAAAAAGACCGGAACAGTTGAACGTTGAGGAATTTGTTGCATTAACGAACTTTGTTGCATCAAGGATGTAGCTCATCCAAAAAAGCAAAACAATGAAGCTGGAACTAACCAGGGAATATATCAGTGAACTCAGGGCAATCATCGAAGCCAAGGATGAGAAGGCTGCTCTTGCCATGATGAGCGAGCTGCACCCGGCTGATATTGCTGAGATCTATGAGGAACTCAACATGGAAGAGGCGAAGTACCTCTACATGATACTTGATCCCGAAGTAGCTTCCGACGTAATGGTGGAGCTGGAGGAGGACGACAGGGAACGTTTCCTCAGGGCACTTCCGGCAGAGGAGATTGCAAGCCAGTTTATCCACAACATGGATTCCGACGATGCTGCAGACGTGATGGCAGACCTGGATGAATCAGTTAAACAAGAAGTTCTGAAGCATCTGAAGGATATTGAACAGGCCGGTGATATTGTTGATTTGCTGTCGTACGACGAAAATACGGCAGGTGGATTGATGGCCAAGGAGTTGATCAGGGTCAATGAAGACTGGAACCTCTCAACCTGTCTGAAAGAGATGCGCAAACAGGCAGAGGAGGTGGATGAGCTTTATTACGTATATGTGGTAAACGATGACAATATTTTCAAGGGAATCGTTTCGATGAAGGCCATGATCATGGCAACCGGAAGTACCATTATCAAAGAGATTTATGAAAAGGACGTACGGTCTGTCAGGACAGATACCCCTTCCGAGGAAGTTGCCCAGATCATGGAAAAGTACGATCTGGTAGTATTACCGGTAGTGGATAGCATAGGAAGACTGTTGGGAAGAATTACCATTGACGACATTGTGGATGTAATCAGGGATGAAGCGGAAAAGGATTATCAGATGGCATCCGGTATCTCCTCAGACGTGGAAACCACCGACTCTCCCCTGCGACTTTCACGCGCAAGGCTTCCCTGGCTCATCATCGGCTTAATCGGCGGTGTGCTGGTCGCAGCGTTGATCTCAAATTTTGAAGGAGACATTAAGCTGAATCCGGAGATGGCCTTTTTTATCCCGCTAATCGGAGCTATGGCCGGAAATGTTGGGATACAATCGTCGGCGATCATAGTTCAGGGACTTGCCAGTAACAGCCTCGGTCTGGAGAGCACATTCAGGAAGCTGGTAAAGGAATTCCTGGTTGCCATCATGAATGGACTCATCCTTTCCGCTCTGCTGCTGGCATATAACCTGATTATGAAGGAAGGTCTCGCCCTTACCTATACAGTTAGTTTTTCCCTGTTTGCAGTAATTATCTTTGCCGCCATATTCGGAACATTAATTCCCTTGGTTCTTAATAAAATGAAGCTCGACCCGGCTCTTGCCACCGGACCATTTATCACAACCACAAACGACATTATGGGCCTTTTTATTTATTTCCTGATGGGAAGGGTTCTATACGACGTCTTTCTGGTGTAGTGTTAAAATGTTGTGTTGATGGCTTCCACAGGATTCATCCTCGCAGCCTGTAATGCCGGGGCAAATCCGCTAACCAGTCCTATCAATGAAGAGATGCCCAAACCAAGCATGATATTGCCTATGGTAAGATACATGGTAAAGTCTGAAGCCAGGTTAACAACAAGCGTTAACAGACCAATAATCAACAATCCGGCTATTCCTCCAACCAGGGATAGGATCACTGATTCGATCAAAAACTCCATTAGGATGAAGTAGTTTTTTGCCCCAATCGCTTTCTCAATACCGATTATATGTGTCCGTTCCTTGACCGATACAAACATTATATTCGCAATTCCGAATCCCCCCACAAGAATGGAAAAGATACCAATGAAAAAACCTGCAATATTGATCACTTTAAAAACCTGGTCGAGCTGATTGGTAATCAGTGTCGTCTGATTCAGTGCAAAATTATTCTCATCCATCGGCTTCAGCCTGCGCGCCGATCTGAGCAGGGAGGTAAGCTCATCCGATAACTCATCAACAGTAATGCCTGGTCTGGCCTGGACCCATATTTGCGGATTGGCACTTTCACGGCGTATGTCAACAATGTTACGCATAAAAGGGATGGGCAAAAGAACAACCTCATCAAGATTATTGTCATCGAATACCCCTTTTCCCTCCTTTTTGGTAACACCGATCACCGTAACTGTAAAGCTCCCGATCTTGATCTCCTTTCCTACAGGATCCGAATTTTCAAAGAGATCGGATGCCAACTCTGAACCAAGAACTGCAATGTTCCTTCCCCCGGTAATCTCAAAGGGAGAAAAATATCTGCCCTGTTCAATCTCAAACGATCTGATATTCTGGAAGCCATCAGTAGCCCCCATAATAGTTATATCCGAAGCAGTGTTATTCATGTATCTGACCGTTCTGCGGGAGGTAGCAACGAGGCAAGCTTCGGAAGCCAGTTTTGAGTATCGCCTGATATAATCATTCTCCTCAAGGGTTACCAATGGCCGGTTGAGGTATTTCCACCAGGCATATTCCTCTGCACCATCTTCCGGTCCCCAGGGCCACTTCTGAATATACACAACATCATCTCCAAGAGCAGAAACACTTTCCCGGATATTCATTTCAAGAGAATCGACAGCTGTAAATACAGATATAATAGCAAAAATACCAATGGTAATTCCAAGCAGCGTCAGGGCCGACCGCAGTCTGTTCCCCCGAAATGTCTGAAATGCCATCATTATACTTTCATAAAACAACCTGAAAATAATCATTCTACCAATGTTAGGAACTCGAAAAAGGATTGCTATTTTTGCATCTGAATTTCATGCAAGATAAAACAATACTTTCAACTTTATAAATAGTTGTTAAAAAAGCATATTTTGGGTACATTCACAACTCCATTTTTACGAACCGAATAAAAGATATAACTATTACGTATGAGCACATCAAAAAAAATCCGTTCTGCACTGATCTCTGTGTTTTATAAAGACAACCTTGAAAAGATCATACAAAAGCTTGATGAACTGAATGTGGAGCTTTACTCTACCGGGGGAACCCAGCAATTCATCGAAAAAATGGGGGTAAAAGTTACCCCGGTTGAAACCCTTACAGGATATCCGTCAATTCTAGGTGGCCGGGTGAAAACACTTCATCCAAAGGTATTCGGAGGCATCCTAACGCGTAGAGACAATGAAGATGACAGGAAAAACACAGGTGAATATGACATTCCCGAGATCGACCTGGTCATCGTTGATCTTTATCCCTTTGAGGAGACGGTCATGTCAGATGCTGATGATGCTGATATTATTGAAAAAATTGATATCGGGGGCATCTCACTGATCCGCGCTGCTGCAAAGAATTTCAGTGATGTGGTCGTCATCTCTTCCAGGAACCAGTACAATGATCTGCTTACTTTGCTGGAAGATAAAAAAGGAGAGACCTCTTTCGACGACCGCAAATATTTTGCCCGGCAGGCTTTTAATATCTCATCTCATTACGACAGTGAAATTTTTAAATATTTTGATGGTGGCGCCGGCAGTTCGCTGAAGATAACCGTTCAGGAATCAAAAAAACTACGCTATGGAGAAAACCCACACCAGGAAGGGTATTTCTATGGCAATTTTAATACAATGTTCGACCAGCTGTGGGGAAAAGAGATCTCCTATAACAATCTCTTGATATCGATGCAGCAGTAGGCCTGATTAACGATTTTAGTGAGACCACCTTTGCCATTCTCAAACATAACAATGCATGCGGCATCGCTTCGCGAAATAGTCTGGCACAGGCATGGACAGATGCCCTGGCCGGTGATCCTGTTTCTGCATTTGGAGGTGTCCTAATTGCCAACAAGGTGATTGATGCTGCAACTGCCGCCGAAATGAATAAGCTTTTCTTTGAAGTATCCATTGCTCCGGGATATGACAACGAGGCACTCGAAATCCTGAAAGAAAAAAAGAACAGAATCATCCTCGTTTTAAAGGATAATACTCTACAGCTTTCCAATGTCCGCACAGTCCTCAACGGCTTTATCGGACAGGATAGGGATGCAAAAACAGAGCTCCCGGAAGAGTTGAAAGCGGTTACGAAAATTGCGCCTGACGAGCAGGTGGTTGAAGACTTGTTATTTGCCAATAAACTGGTAAAGCATACTAAATCGAATGCCATTGTACTTGCAAAAGGGAAACAGCTTCTCGCATCGGGTGTGGGACAAACCTCCAGGGTAGATGCGCTTGAGCAAGCCATCGCGAAAGCGAAACACTTTAATTTTGACCTCAGCGGGGCCGTTATGGCCTCGGATGCCTTCTTCCCCTTTCCCGATTGCGTGGAAATTGCAAATAAAGCAGGGATCACATCCGTGATCCAACCCGGAGGATCTATCAAGGACCAGGACTCGATTGACTATTGCGACAAGAATGGCATGAGTATGGTCGTCACCGGTTTCAGACATTTTAAACATTAATAACACAAAAGACAGATGGGATTTTTTTCATTTCAGCAGGAACTGGCAATTGACCTGGGCACAGCAAATACGATCATAATACACAATGACAAAGTTGTTGTGAATGAACCTTCTATCGTAGCCATCGACCAGCATACGGGAAAACTTATAGCCATAGGTGAAAAGGCACGGCAGATGCACGGCAAGACCCATGAGAACATCAAAACAATCAGGCCGTTGAGAGATGGGGTGATTGCAGATTTTCACGCAGCAGAGCAGATGATCCGGGGGATGATAAAAATGATCAACCAGAAAAAGAAACTATTCACCCCCTCTTTAAAGATGGTTGTCTGCATCCCCTCCGGAAGTACCGAGGTAGAGATTCGTGCGGTTCGGGATTCATCAGAACATGCAGGAGGTCGTGATGTATACATGATATATGAACCGATGGCCGCCGCAATCGGTATCGGTCTTGATGTAGAAGCTCCCGACGGATGCATGGTTGTCGATATTGGAGGTGGAACAACAGAAATTGCAGTGATCGCCCTGGGAGGGATTGTTTGCAACCAGTCGATCAGAATTGCGGGCGACGGATTCACAAATGACATCCAGACCTATATGCGCCATCAACACAATATCAAGATCGGTGAAAGAACCGCTGAAGAGATTAAAATACAGGTTGGATCTGCATTACCGGAGCTGACCGATCCCCCGGCTGATTTTAATGTCAGGGGACCCAACCTGATGACTGCCATGCCGATCGAGATTCCAATCTCCTACCAGGAGATCGCTCATTGTTTGGATAAATCTTTATCAAAGGTTGAGACTGCAGTACTCTCTGTGCTTGAACAGACTCCACCGGAACTGTATGCCGATATCGTCTCAAGGGGAATCTACCTCGCAGGTGGCGGAGCGTTGCTTAGGGGACTCGACAAAAGACTGAGTGATAAAATCTCCATCCCCTTTCATATAGCTGAAGATCCACTGCAGGCAGTAGCAAGAGGAACCGGGATCGCCCTGAAAAACGTGGGCAAATTTCCGTTCCTGATGAAATAAATGTAGACCACTGAATTATGAGAGCGCTCCTCTGGCTCCTTAAAAAGTACAATTATGTGCTGGTTTTCATTGTTCTGGAAACCATTGCCCTTGTACTTCTCAGTAACCATAATTCATTTCAGCATTCGATTCTTGTTAACGCAAACAGGGAGATCTCCGGCAGGCTAAATGAACGGATTACCAGGGGACGGGAATACCTTCATCTGAAAGAGAACAATGAAATTCTTGTCAGGGAAAACGCCTCACTAAGGAACAGAATTGAGCTTCTCGCAGCTGCCAGGCCGGATTCAGTTCCTACTGATTCAACCCAAACCAATTATCATTATATTCAGACACGTGTTGTAAAAGCAACCCACGACAGACAATTCAATTACCTCACTATCAATAAAGGAAAGAAACAGGGCATTGAGGGAGATATGGCAGTAATCAGCGAAGAGGGAATTGTCGGCATCGTATTGGCAAGCTCCAACAATTTCTCTACAATTATCCCGGTTATTAACCGCGATTTCAGGTTAAGTGTGAAAACAAAGAAAGATAATTTTGCCGGGATCCTGCAGTGGGAAGGCAAAAACCACAGGCAGGCAAACCTGAATGAAATTCCATATCACGCTGACCCTAAAATAGGTGACACTGTTGTAACCAGTGGATACTCAGCCATATTTCCGGAGGGGCTTTTTGTAGGTACCATTGAGCAATTTGAGTTAAAAGATGGAAACTTTTATCGAATAGACATCGAACTGGGTACGGACTTTCAGCGTCTTTTCCATGTGAATATTATTCATAATAGCCTCCAGGAAGAGCAACTGGAGCTTGAATCTGAAATATAATATATATGGTACGATTATTTGCCCGAAATATAATCCGGTTTTTTGTCGTGGTCCTGATCCAGGTACTCCTACTGGATAATATTATGCTGGGCGGATACCTGAACCCCTATTTCTACATCATATTTATCCTGTTAATGCCCTTCGAAACACCCAGGTGGCTTTTGCTCGTGAGTGCATTCCTGCTCGGCATCACTGTCGACCTGTTCTCAAATACACTGGGAATGCATACCGCTGCCACCGTCTTTATGGCATTCATACGCCCCTGGGTTCTCACTCTTTTTGCGCCGAGAGATGGATATGAGACAGGTAGTTTTCCCGGAATTCACTATTATGGATTTAACTGGTTTGTGTCTTATACCCTGGTGCTCACTTTCCTTCACCACCTCCTGTTATTCTATATCGAAGTTTTTCACTTTCACGAATTTTTCAGTACCTTGCTACGCGTCTTTTTAAGCACAGCCCTGACCGCGTCATTAATCATTCTGAGTCAGTTTTTTATCTTCAGAAAATAGATGAGTTTTTACGATAACAGAAAGTATGTATTTATTGTTTTTACGGTCCTCATTGGTCTGACTTTTATTATCAGGCTTTTCTTCTTGCAGGTAGTCAATACCTCCTATAAAATATCGGCTGATAACAACTCACAGAGCCATGTAGTAATGTATCCCGCAAGGGGATTAATCTATGATAGGAATAATGAGCTGCTTGTTTCGAATCAGGCTGCCTATGATATCATGGTGGTACCTTTCAATGTTCAGGAATTTGACACAACCGAATTGTGCACAATCCTTGGAATCACAGCAGAAAGTTTGCAGGAACGGCTGCAACGGGCTAAAAGTTATTCCTACCGGGCAAGCTCCGTATTTATGAAACAGGTAAGTATGGATAACGCAGCCCTATTCCAGGAGAAAATGTATAAGTATCCTGGATTTACGCTTCAGACCAGAATGCTCAGAAAATATGCACGTCCAATCGCTTCCCATATCCTGGGATATATCGGCGAAGTAGATAAGCGGAAAATTGAAACGGACGATTATTACGTCATGGGCGATTATATCGGGGTTATCGGAATCGAAAAATCGTACGAAGAGTTTCTCCGGGGTGAAAAGGGACTTAAAATCTTCCTGAAGGATGTTCACAACAGAATTATCGGCTCTTTTGAGGAGGGGAGGTACGACAAACCGGTTAAGGTGGGGAAAAATATGACGATCTCCCTTGATGCAGGTCTGCAGGAATACGGAGAACAACTAATGCAAAAATTTGTTGGTAGTATTGTAGCAATCGAGCCTGCCACAGGTGAGATCCTGACCATGGTAAGCTCTCCCACTGTAGATCCCAATATGCTCATTGGAAGAAGCCTGGGAGAATCCATACACAGACTCTCTGCAGACACCCTCAATCCACTCTTCAACCGCGCACTCATGGCCCAATATCCTCCCGGATCAACCTTTAAAAACATCAATGCCCTCATTGGCCTGCAGGAGAGAGTATTGCAAACATCAACCTCTTATTACTGTGACTATGGTTATTATTACAGAGGAATACATGTGGGCTGCCATACCCATTCAACACCACTGGAGCTGGTTGGGGCAATACAAAATTCATGCAATACCTATTTCTGCAATGTGTTTCGCAGGATTATGGAAAACCCTGCATATGAAAATACCGAGGCATCGTTTAACCATTGGCGAGACCATGTAATGTCGTTTGGCTTCGGGGAAAAGCTTGGTTCAGATTTCACTAACGAGCTAAAAGGAAACATACCTACAGCGACTTATTATGACCGGTTCTACGGCAAAGGACGATGGAATTTCCTAACGATTCTGTCGATGGCAATCGGACAGGGAGAGCTCCTGAATACCCCATTGCAAATGGCCAATATGACTGCTGCAATTGCAAACAGGGGATGGTATTATACACCTCACCTGGTAAAGCAAATTGAAGGCAAAGAGGAGATCGATCAAAAATTCCGTGAGAAACATCTTACTACAATAGATTCCTCCCTGTATACGCCCGTCATAGAAGGGATGGAACTAGCAGTAAACGGAGGACAAGGTTCGACGGCAAGAATTGCCAGGATTCAGGACATCACTGTTTGTGGGAAAACCGGCACAGCCGAAAATCCCCATGGTGAAGATCACTCCATCTTCATTGCATTTGCACCCAAAGATGATCCGAAAATTGCCCTTGCAGTTTATGTCGAAAATGAAGGGTTCGGTGGAACCTGGGCAGCGCCGATCGCCAGCCTTATAATCGAACAATACCTGACAGGAGAGGTGAAGAGGTTATGGTTGGAGGAATACATTCTGAAAGGTAACACAAAAAAAACCGGGGAGGAGCAAGAGTAATGGCCAGAAGAAATAACATCTACGCAAATGTCGACTGGCTCACCATTTTTATATGGTTGCTGCTTGTTGTTTTTGGAGTCTTAAGCATCTATTCCGCCAATTATGTTAGTGGAGAGGGTCGGTTCTTCGATTTCTCCCAACGGTATGGAAAACAGATGATCTGGTTAGGAGTTTCCATTCTTCTTATCATCATCATATTTATCCTTGATTCCAAATTTTTTGCGTTTTTTGCATATCCATTGTATGGAGTAACCATATTGATGCTGGTAGCTGTCGTACTATTCGGACGTGAAATCAACAGTGCCCGTTCCTGGTTTTCTCTGGGGGGATTCAATCTTCAACCGGCGGAATTTGCCAAACCATTTACTGCATTGGCGTTGGCAAGACTCGTTACCTCTCATGGGTTCTCACTCCGAAAAGGAACCAAACCCCTCCTCCTAACGGGTATAATCATATTCACCCCCGCCTTACTGATCATGTTGCAACCCGACCTTGGTTCCACATTGGTTTATTTCGCGTTTCTGCTTGTACTCTACCGGGAAGGTTTCTCGCAAAACACTATGATCCTTGGAGTTAGCCTGGTAATACTTTTTGTTTTGACCCTGATCATTAACAACAGCATCATCATCTCCGGCATATGGCTGATCTCCCTGGTTCTCCTAAAAATCAACTCAGCTTCAAATAAAGTCCTGCTCACTATATTTCTGACAGGAACATCATTTTTTGGAATACTATACTTAATGAACCACTATGCTCATTTCGATCTCTTGCTGTATGATATCACACTAATCAGTTTTGTGGTGATCTGTCTTGTAACACTAGTTTTTGTTGTCAGAAGTCGAAATCCAGGTTTCTATAAGGTGTTGATTTTTATGTTTGTATCAATCATTTTTGTAGCATCGGTCGACTATGCAGTGAATAACGTGCTAAAGGAGCATCAACGGCAGCGTATTTATGTCACACTGGGTATCGAAGACGATCCGCAGGGAGTCGGCTATAACCTTAATCAATCAAAAATCGCCATCGGTTCAGGTGGTTTTTCGGGCAAAGGATTCCTGAAAGGCACACAAACCAAACTTCAGTTTGTTCCCGAACAAAGCACAGATTTTATTTTTTGTACTGTTGGCGAAGAGTGGGGATTTCTAGGCACTTCGATTGTTATTATACTCTTTGTATTGCTAATTATCCGCCTGGTTATTCTGGCCGAAAGACAACGCTCACATTTCAGCAGGGTCTTCGGCTATGGACTTATCTCCGTTATTCTTATACACTTTATGGTAAATATCGGGATGACCATCGGTTTGTCGCCGGTGATCGGCATACCCCTGCCCTTCATCTCATACGGTGGGTCTTCCCTGTTGGCGTTTACAATCTTCCTGTTTATCTTCCTGAAACTTGATTCCAATAGAAAAGAGTTGCTTCGGTAAAGTCTCTTTCATGCTCAATAACATATATAATCTAATTGACTGAAATTAGAATGCTTGGATACTGCAATTGGAGCTGCCTTAAGTGCGTTGATCACGTTCTTTCATAAAAAGCGGTAATTTTCGTACCTTTGCGCTCCGTTACGGATTCTTAAGAAGAAAGGCGGAAGCATGAAGACATATAAGGCATATAACAACCGAAACTTCCTGGATATACCTCAGCTTACCAGTCTGACTGATGAACAGAAAAAAGCGATCAGAATTGTTTCCCGCGTTCTTCCGTTTAAGACAAGCAATTATGTTGTTGAGGAATTAATTGACTGGAAAAATTTTGAAGAGGACCCTTTGTTTTTACTCAATTTTCCACAAAAGGAGATGCTTCCTGACCATTCCTTCGAAGAACTCACTGCTATGATTTCCCGCAAAGCTTCCAGGGAAGAGATTGCGAAATTTGTACATTCTGTGCGTCTTACAATGAATCCCCATCCTGCCGGACAGCTTGAGCACAATGTCCCTGAGCTCAATGGAGAAAAGTTACAGGGCATTCAGCATAAATACCGGGAAACCATGCTCTTTTTTCCCTCCCAGGGACAAACCTGTCATGCATACTGTACCTTCTGCTTCAGATGGCCCCAGTTCACCGGTATGAGCGACATTAAATTCGGAATGAAACAGACAAACCTGCTGATCGAATACCTCAGGGAGCATCAGGAAATCACAGATGTCCTTTTCACAGGCGGCGACCCGATGGTGATGAAGGCATCCATTTTAAAGCGGTACATTAATGCCATCCTGAAGGCAGATCTGCCCCATATCAAGTCGATCCGCATTGGTACAAAAGCACTGACATTCTGGCCCTACAGGTTTTTAACAGATCCCGATTCGCAGGAGATTCTTGATCTTTTTAAAAAGGTGTCTGACAAAGGGATTCATCTGGCCCTCATGGCACATTTCAACCATCACAATGAGCTTAATACAGAGGCTGTTGCAGACGCTGTTTCTGCAATACACCTGACAGGAGCGCAGATTAGGACACAATCACCGGTTATCAGGCACATCAATGATTCGTCAGACGTATGGTCAAAAATGTGGAGAAAACAGGTCGACATGGGCATGATCCCCTATTATATGTTTATGGCAAGAAATACTGGTGCACAGCACTATTTTGGGGTGAGCATGCAATCGGCACTTGATATATATACAGAAGCATACCGACAGGTATCCGGTATCTGCAGAACGGTAAGAGGCCCATCGATGTCGGCCGGCCCCGGAAAAGTGCATATAAACGGTACTGCTGAAATCAACGGAGAAAAGGTTTACGTGCTAAGCTTTATTCAAGGCAGGCTCCCCGAGTGGGTCGGGCAACCCTTCTTCGCTGAATATAATAAAGATGCAATGTGGCTTACTGATCTTAAACCAGCATTTGGCAAGAAAGCGTTCTTTTATGAAAAAGAATACAGAAAACTGCTGTTATAAACCACACGAATCAGAACGATTCATCTGGACCCTGATATCCACTTTGTATTTCTCTTCTATAAAGTCAATGATTAGCGGAAAGAACTCACGAAAATCGTCCTGGAATTCGCTATAGCTGCCACGCATCCTTTCAATGGCAAAACCGGTATGATCAGGCAAACTGGTATTGGCCGACATACGATCAAGTACAAGTTCTATGCCTTCAACAGTTTGGTAAGCCAACATCCAGTTGTTTTCCAAAAATGTCGGGAACCATACTTTAATCCCCTGTGGGAGACCCTTATAATTCCGCTTTAAAAGATCATATGTCCTGTCAACAAAAGTCTCCAATGGTATCCCGCAATATTCCTTCCATTCGCTCGCCAAAAAGTGATCGTAGAAAATATCAACGATCACACCCGCATATTTATGGTACCGCTCCACAAGCCTTAACCTGCTCCTGCGAGTAATAGCATGTGCATCCGTAAAAGTGTCAATATCCCGGTGAATGAGAATTCCTTTTCGCACCATCTCAGGAAGGTGAGCATAATTTCTACCCTTCACATAATCGCCCATAAAATTACCAACAACAATCTCCTCATTGTAGCCAGACAAATAGGTATGGGCAAGAAAATTCATAAAAAAACAGCATCACCGGTTAACGGGGGACAATATAACTAAAACGTCAATATTAGTGCCATATTGACCCACTGGATCCCACTTTCTGAAAAAAATATTATTAAACATATTCACTATTTTTATTTGACATCGTTAATATACTGATTTTTGGATGATTAACAATAAAACCTTTTGTTCAGCATAAAACCGGGGGCCAACCACTGATTTCGCTAAATTTGTTGAAATCATAATCTAAAAAAAAACAAATATGTTCAGGAAAAGAGTAATTATTATTGGTGCGGCAGGAAGGGATTTTCATAATTTCAACACCTGCTTCAGGGAGAATGAAGCTTACGAAGTAGTTGCGTTTACAGCAGCCCAGATCCCTGATATTGACGGCAGAAAATATCCTGCAGAACTTGCCGGATCGCTTTACCCTGATGGGATTCCGATTTATGCTGAAAATGAATTGCCACGGCTGATAAAAGGGTTGAAAGTGGATACTTGTATATTCTCCTATAGTGATTTACCCTATGGGAAAGTGATGAATATCAGTGCTATCGTAAATGCTGCCGGTGCCAACTTTGAATTGCTCGGAACAAAAGATACGATGGTGAAAAGTTCCAAACCTGTGATCGCAGTTGGGGCTGTCAGAACAGGATGCGGTAAAAGCCAGACCTCCCGGAGAATTATAGAGCTGTTGATGGCAAAAGGATTAAAAGTTGTCGCCATACGTCATCCAATGCCTTATGGCGACCTGGTGGAGCAGAAGGTTCAACGCTTTGCCTCTGTTGACGATCTGGCCAAACACAAATGCACCATCGAAGAGATGGAAGAATATGAACCGCATGTGGTGCGAGGCAATGTTATTTATGCGGGTGTCGATTACGAAGCCATTGTCAGAGCAGCAGAAAAAGATCCGGACGGTTGTGATGTGATCCTTTGGGACGGTGGGAACAATGATTTTCCCTTCTACCTGCCGGACCTTACCATTACGGTAGCAGATCCGCACAGGCCGGGTCATGAGCGCTCCTATTATCCGGGTGAGGTATCCCTGCGGATTGCCGATGTAGTGGTTATCAACAAGATCGATAGTGCAGCACCGGAAAACATACAGATCGTGAGGGAGAGTATAGAAGCAGTGAATCCCGGAGCCGTTGTTATTGACGGTGCTTCTCCTATCACTGTCGATAATCCGTCAGTAATAAAAGGCAAAAGGGTCCTCGTGGTTGAAGATGGGCCCACCCTAACCCATGGTGAAATGAAGATAGGAGCGGGGACTGTCGCAGCAAAAAAATATGGCGCTGCCGAGCTGGTCGATCCAAGACCATTTACCGTTGGCAGACTCACTGAAACATTCAAAATTTATCCGGAAATCGGAACCCTGCTGCCGGCTATGGGGTATGGTGAGCAGCAGCTGAAGGACCTGGAGGCAACCATCAATTCCACTGATTGTGACGCTGTTGTAATTGGAACACCAATCGACCTGAACAGGATCATCAATATCAAAAAACCCAATACGAGGGTGTATTATGACCTGCAGGAGATTGGCAAACCTGATCTAACGGATGTCATTGACGGTTTTATGAAAGAACACAAGTTATAGATGATCTGGCACAAACACCTCAAAGCCCTGCAGCGTATCTGCAGGGCTTTTTTTTAAAGAAAAAGGGACTGCCCTTTAAGTAAGGCAAATCCCTTCCTGAAAAATCTTATGAACAGGTTTAATCTGTGACAGAACAGTCCACATCATTGAGTTCGGTATCCCAACAGTGCCAATTCTCATCACCAAAAAGTTCCAGCGACTTAGTACGACCCTCTTCACTTGATTTACTCCATTCAATCTGGGTCAAGCTTTCACCTCCCGAAATCGTATAATGCGCATCAAGATACTTTTCAGGATCAATTCCGAAATCAATATACCCATTGTAAAGGCTATCTTGCGGATCTATCAATGTATATTTGATATTCTTCACATCGGTCTCAAAATTCTTTTTATACTCAATTTCCAGGTATTCAACTGGGTTTTCGGGACTTTTCCTCAACATCCAGTTGGCTTCAGTTCGATCATACCGAATCACCCCTTCGAACCACTTGAATTCATTAAATCCGCCTGCCTCAGAAAGAACCATCTCCATGGAGAAGGTTTCATTATCAATCCTGGCTCCTGTGAGCTGAGCAACGATCGTGCGGTCATTATGTGTAACACTATAGCTCCACTCCCATGTATTGTCGCCCAGATAAACCGGTGTATGGTTAAATGCTTCAGCATAGGCAACCGTCGGAATAGCCATATTGGCTGCGACAACCGTATTCCACACAAGTATGGTCGCTGCCGACTTAAACCAGTTAAGTTTGGTCAACTCAGTTTCCTCAATACTTTTCGTTGCATTGTCTGGGAATACACTCCAATCAATCATAAAAGATTCAGCGGGAGGAAGATTCATTGATTCAGGATCCTTTTCACAGGAGGTAACAGCCACCACTATTCCAACAGACAGTAACAGCAAATAAGCTGCATGTTTTAAGACTTTTATTTTCATAACATATAATAATTTAAATTTACCTGCACCCTATTGTGCAAGCACCTTTAATGACACTACAATAATTGTGCCTGTTTCGAAAAAAATCACTTTTGAGTAACCGGCAGATCCACCACTTCATCAGGAAGCTTCAGGTCATAGGCTTTGTCGATAATAAAATCTGCCATCGGACGGAGCGAGCGCACCGCCCTGTGCTCGTGTTCAAGGATATTCAGCCTGAATTCTGTCATTGCCTCTTTCATCCTGATGATCTGGTTGATCTTGGTCTCGTGATAAGTCAGGTCAATAAATATCCTCATATCGACATCCGGAGCCTTGATGGCATACAATCCGTCAACAATCAGTAAATCGATCTTTTCGAAATCCACAATCAGCTTATCTACCTGTTCAGGAATCAGATCTACACATGGCATCATACACTCCTGCTCCTCCTTGAAATCACGAATCGTCTTTCTGATCTTCACCCAGTCATACTCATCATGACCAATCATCTCAAAGCCCTTGTTCCTTCTCCACTCCTCTCTAAGTAACGGCTGGATCTTATAATAATTATCAGTATGCACCACCTTTACACGTATGTGATGTGCCTTCAGGGCCTTCCCCAGTGCATGAGACAACTCCGACTTTCCCGATCCGCTCTCACCTGAGATCCCAACAATGTACCTGTACCGTTCCTCCTCTTTGGTCTTCAGGTCCGACAACACCTTCCCGCAAATAGCCGCAGCGGCCTCCTTGTGCATATCATTGATCAACAGAACATCTCCTAACATACTAAACTTAATTTTTTAGCTGCAATTTGTAACTGATTCCTGACCCGGTTTCAACTCCAGATCGTGGCCACAAAGATGAAGTTTTATTTTGGTTTTTTCAGACTCAGTAACAATAATTTTACCATCAGATTCTGAAATACTTACATGAAACCGGTCACCCCGGAATCCAAATTCAAACTCCATGCTTTTCCACCCCGCAGGTAACTTCGGATTGAGTACAGGCACATCCTTCGAAAGATCCAGCCCGGCAAAAGCCACCAGTGCGTCGTAGATCGTCCCGGCCATCACACCGCAGTGGATCCCCTCGCCAGTGGTCCCTCCCTGGATATCGTTCAGGTCGCTCTCCAGTGACTCCATATACAACTTCCATGCAGTATCCTCCAATCCAGCCTTATAAGCCAGTCGCGCATGCACCAGTCTGCTCAGGGTTGAGCCATGCGAAGTGCGCTGTATATAATAATCGAAATTTCGCTGAATATAATCTTTCGGTACCTCGTACCCCATGGTTTCGATCATCCGGGTAACCTCCTCATTTCCTAAGTTATAAAACACCATCAGCAGATCGGCCTGTTTCGAAAGCTTATACTTATCTGGGCTTTTCCCCTCAGCCTTCAGTATCCGGTCGAGCCGGTGAATATCTCCATACTTCTCCCGGTAGTCATCCCAGTCGAGCTCCTTAAGTCCAAAATAACCATCGAAATGTTCAATGATCCCTTCGCTATTGATATTAAGTACCAGTTTATGCTCCACATCCATCCAACTTTCAAAATCCTGGTCCGATATCTCCATCTTCTTCAGCACTTTATCCACGCCTTCATCCTTAAAATCTTCCTTCAGCACCTCCGCCTTGGTCAGCATCCAGCTCACCATAATATTGGTGTATGCATTATCGGATACCCCTCCTTCGTCACTTCCCGGCAACTTCTCATGAAACTCGTCCGGACCCATCACCTTGTCGATATGGTACCTGCCATCCTCGCCCTTTTTGGTTTTACTGATCCAGAACCTGCATATATCGAAAAACATCTCATTTCCAAAGGCAGCCATAAATTTCCGGTCGCCCGTGCAATGGTAATAGTTCCACAAATTATAGGCGATCGCCAGTGAAACGTGCCGCTGCAGAGAGCTGTAGTCATCGCCCCATTCACCCGACATCGGATTCAGGTGCACCACCTGCGTCTCCTCCCTGCCGTCGCTCCCGCTCTGCCACGGAAACATCGCTCCTTCATATCCGTACTCCTTCGCGTACTTACGCGCCTCATCCAGCCTGTTATACCGGTAAAACAAGGTCGATTTTGTCACCTCCGGATAATGGATATTGTAAAATGGCAGGATATACAGCTCATCCCAGAAGATATGTCCGCGGTA
>CAYSMO010000022.1:0-21401 GCA_964432125.1 uncultured Bacteroidaceae bacterium
TTTCATGGTACGATAACGAATGGGGATATTCAGCAAGGGTTGTTGATCTTATTCCGATGATGTTTGCAAAATAATTGCTCAGGCAAAAGAGCAAACAGCATTTTCGCTATAAAAAAACCGCTTCGAAATGGAGCGGTTTTTTTTATGTAGTTATCGGACTTTATGGATAGGCACTTTAGTAGTATTCAATAATCTCGAAAGGAATCTGCATGGTTTGCTCGTAATGCTGTCCCAGTTCTTCAATTGATTCATCGCCCTCTTCAAAATACCATTTTACCAATACTTTCCTTCCCTTGTTATAGTTCACTTTCATAATCCTTAGCAGCTCGAGCATGTACTTGGAAGAACCGCTGTTAATATACTCAAGCTTGATATTCATAACCGTCTCTTCCACCGGATTCAGAAAATAATCGTTCATCCAGTCGATCAGTTTATCGAAGAACTCTCCCGGATCCTCGGGTATGGAGCGCCCCTCTATATTCAATTCGCCTGTTCCCGAGATAAACTCCACCTCAGGGGAATTAAATGTTTTATTTAAAAAGATATCATCCATAACAAAGGTTGCATTTATTCATGTCTCAAAGCCTGAATCGGATCCAGTCTTGAGGCCTTCCTGGCAGGTATCACTCCCGATAATAGTCCCACAACAAAACAGACCAGTACGCCCAAGGTGATCCAACTCCACGGAACAATAAAACTTGTTCCTACGGCCAAAGATACACCATTTCCAATTAAAATTCCTAAAATAATTCCCACAATACCACCAAGCTGTCCTATAACAATTGCCTCATAAAGAAATTGGCGGCGAATCATCTTCGATTTTGCCCCCAGCGCCTTGCGTGTACCGATCTCCTTTGTTCTCTCGGTTACCGATACAAGCATGATATTCATGAGTCCGATACCGGCCCCCAATAATGTGATGATTCCAATAGCAACCGCAACAAAACGGACAAATTTAAGGTTTTCCAACAACATTTGAGAAAGCTGGTCACTGCTGGTAATATTGAAGTCACTCTCATCCTCGGGATCCAGTCCACGCACAATCCTGAACAGCCCTTCAGCCTCCGATATCGCCAGGTCCACCAGCATCGGATCATATGCCCTTACGCTTACATTATAATTCATGGAAGGTCTGGAGAAGTATTGCCTTACATTGGTATATGGCAGAAGACAGAGTCTGTCGGATCCCATCCCCATGCTGGTACCGCGGGCCTTCAGAACACCAATAATCCTGTACCTGCCATTGCCGATAATTAAAAAACGGTTCAGGGGATCCTCTGTCTCGTCAAATGCTGTCTCTGCGATGCTGCTTCCGATGATCACCACAGGTTCACCATTCCGGATATCGGCCAAATTAAAATTCCTACCATGTTCAATCTGGTATCCTGCAGTAAAGAGATAGCCATCATCCACCCCCATTACACGAACATTGGGATTGGACCTGTAATCCCTGTATTTTACTATTGCATTCCCTGAGGCCCAAGTCTGGATGGCCACTTCCGCTGGAAAATTGAATCTCTCCTTAAATTCTCTGGCCTGCTTGTAGTCAATATAGGAGTAGTTCTTCTTCCTGTATGTTTGGTTACCGATGGTCACGTTCATGCTTCTCGACTCAATGGTAAAGGTATTGGCCCCCATGAGGCTGAATTGATCTGTAAGGCTGCCCTGAATGGCATCAATGGCAGTAAGGATCCCGACAAGTGCCATGATCCCGAAAGCAATGATCAGCACTGTTAGAATGGTCCTCAATAAACTGGTACGTATCGCTTTGAAAGCAATTCGAAGGTTTTCAAGAAATAGCAGATTGATCCTCATCAACTGAATTATTTGTCCTTAAAAGTAACAAAAACTGAACAATATGTTTTTCAAAGATGTCAAAAGAATAGATGATTCTTACATTCAGGCTGTATTTTTCCAGTCAAATCACTAATTTTGTTGAAACATAAATCAAAACAGGATGGCATTCGATCTCGATTTAATCAGGAATTATTACAGTAAACTATCTTCCCAACTGGAAATTGCAAAAAAGGAACTTGGCAGACCCATGACGCTGACAGAGAAGATACTTTACAGTCACCTATACAATACTGAAAAACCAAGGGATTTTGTACGGGGTAAGGACTACGTAAACTTTGCCCCCGACAGGGTTGCCATGCAGGATGCTACCGCACAGATGGCCCTTTTGCAGTTTATGCAGGCCGGAAAAGAGAAGACTGCCGTGCCATCGACCGTGCACTGTGACCACCTGATACAGGCAAAGACAGGTGCGGTTGCTGATCTGAAGTCGGCCATGACCACAAACAAAGAGGTATTCGATTTCCTCTCCGATGTATCCAGCAAATATGGCATAGGATTCTGGAAACCGGGAGCAGGGATTATTCACCAGGTTATTCTTGAAAACTATGCCTTTCCCGGGGGAATGATGATTGGTACTGATTCGCACACGGTTAACGCAGGCGGGCTCGGCATGGTTGCCATTGGTGTCGGGGGTGCCGACGCAGTGGATGTGATGGCCGGGATGCCCTGGGAGCTTAAATTTCCTAAGCTGATCGGGGTAAAATTAACAGGAAGGTTGAACGGGTGGACCTCCGCCAAGGATGTTATATTGAAGGTAGCCGGACTGCTCACGGTGAAGGGGGGTACCGGGAAGATTTTGGAATACTTCGGTGAGGGAGCTGAAAGCATCTCCTGCACCGGGAAAGGGACCATTTGCAACATGGGCGCCGAGATCGGAGCCACCACCTCCCTGTTTGGCTATGATGAGAAAATGAAAGCCTACCTCAGGGGAACGGAACGGGCGGACGTTGCAGCGGAGGCCGACAAGGTAGCGGCCCACCTCACCGGCGATCCCGCGGTATATGCCGAGCCGGAAAAGTACTTTGACGAGGTAATTGAGATCAACCTCGACGAGCTCGAACCGCATATCAACGGACCATTTAGTCCGGATAAAGCCTGGCCGTTATCGGAATTTGCTGATGCTGTGAGAGCGAACAACTATCCCCGTGAACTGGAGGTGGGGCTGATCGGATCGTGTACCAACTCCTCCTACGAGGATATCACCCGGGCGGCTTCAGTAGCGCTTCAGGCTGTGAATAAGGGGTTGAAAGTGGCAACGGAATTCACGATTACACCCGGCTCGGAGCAGGTGCGATACACTGTGGAGCGCGACGGACTGCTTGAGGCGTTTGAAAATATTGGCGGGGTGGTGCTGGCCAATGCCTGCGGACCCTGCATAGGACAATGGGCACGACACAATGCTGATAAACAGGAGAAAAACTCCATTATCACCTCTTTCAACCGGAACTTTGCCAAGCGGAATGATGGGAACCCGAACACCCATGCCTTTGTGGCCTCCCCTGAGATCGTAACAGCAATGACCATTGCGGGCGACCTCACGTTCAACCCGTTAAAAGATACACTTACCAATGAGAAGGGGGAGCAGGTAAAACTTGAAGTACCGAAAGGAATCGAAATGCCCCTGCAGGGATTCAGCGTGGAGGATAGCGGATACCAGGCGCCGGCTGAGGATGGATCGGGCATCGTTATCGATGTAAACCCCGAATCCAAAAGGCTGCAGCTTCTGGAACCATTTGAGCCGTGGGACGGGGAGGATTTTACGGAATTGAAATTACTGATCAAGGCTAAAGGGAAATGCACTACCGATCATATTTCGATGGCGGGACCGTGGCTCCGGTATCGCGGACACCTGGACAATATTTCGAACAACCTGCTGATTGGTGCGGTTAATTTCTTTAACAATGAAACAAACAAGGTGACGAACCAGCTCACCGGCGAAACCGGCGAGGTACCGGAAACGGCCCGTGCCTATAAAGCAGCAGGTATTGGTTCTGTTGTTGTTGGTGATGAGAATTACGGGGAGGGCTCTTCGCGGGAGCATGCTGCCATGGAGCCACGGCACCTGGGGGTGAAGGCTGTACTGGTGAAATCGTTTGCCCGTATCCATGAGACAAACCTGAAGAAACAGGGGATGCTGGGGATTACCTTTGTAGATAAAAACGATTACGATAAGGTGAGGGAGGATGATACCATCCATGTACTGGGTCTGAAGGATTTTTCAGCCGGGAAGAACCTGGTGGTAAGACTCGATCATTCTGATGGATCTTCCGATGAATTCGAGGTGAACCACACATACAATGAGACACAGATTGAGTGGTTCAAGGCAGGATCGGCGCTTAACCTGATCAGGATAATAAACAACTAACCACATTATCAGTCACGCATTGAATATAGAGAAGATGATAGATGCGCTGGCATTGACCGGCGCGTACCTGGAACAGCATGCCCTAAAAGCTCCCCCGGCAGGATCTTTAAAGAATCAGCTGAACAATCAGTTTTACAGGCCATTCGAAGATGTAATTTGCAGTGAACACATCCATAACGGATGGTTTACAGAAAAATCTGTAAGAAAGGCGTTGGGAGCGATCGCTCAAATGTTGAAAAGGGAGGAGCTGAAAGAGTGGATGAGGCGCTACCCTGCCCTTCCGGCTGATCCGGAGCGGAGAAAAAATGTAGGGGTTGTGATGGCCGGCAATATTCCGCTGGTGGGCTTTCATGATATGCTCTCCGTTATCATGTCGGGGAACAACTTTATTGGAAAGCCCTCCTCGAAAGATGACCGCCTGCTCAGGATGGTAGCCGATATAATATGCAGTATAGAGCCAGGATTCTCCGACCGGATCTCATTTACCGATGCCTACCTGAACGGAGTCGATGCCATCATCGCTACCGGGAGTGACAATTCAGCCCGGTATTTTGAATACTACTTCAGAAATATTCCACATATTATCAGGAAAAACAGGAACGGAATTGCTGTTCTTTCAGGCAATGAAACAGAAGAGGAGCTCATCGCACTGGGTGAGGATATCTTCTCATACTTCGGATTGGGTTGCAGGAATGTTACCAAGATCTTTATCCCTGAAGGTTATGATCCCTGTATAATCTTAAAGGCATTCGAGTCATTCGAGTCATTTACTGATCTGCAGGATCACCACAAATACAACAACAACCTTGAATACAACCGCTCGGTCTACCTGCTGAACACAATACCGTTCCTGGACAATGGGATTGTACTGTTTAAAGAACATGAGAGCATATCCAGCCCTGTAGGAGTTCTTTATTATGAAAAATATTCCCAACTTGATGATGTAATAACGAAAATAACTGCGCAACAGGAACAGATACAATGCATTGTATCAAACCTAGCGGAAATTGAGAACAGCATCCCCCCCGGAACCAGCCAGTCTCCTGCCGTATGGGACTATGCTGATGGTGTTGATACAATGGAATTCTTAACTACTGTAACAACAGGCAATGGTATATAGATTCAGGATTATATCCGGAGAGAGCAGAGAATTTGCGAGAGAGATGCTTATCAGTGATGAGCAGAGCTTTCTTGATTTTCATCAATGTCTTCAGAAAGACCTTGGCTATGATCCTGATCAGCTTTCCTCCTTCTTCATCACCAACGCCTCATGGGAAAAGGAGTTGCAGATTACACTGATCGATATGCTGGATGAGGGAGATGGCAGCTGCACTACCATGGACCAGTCTATCCTGGGAGATTATCTTTCTGAAACAGGTCAACGAATGCTATATGTATTCGATTTTTTCTCAGAACGCTCCTTTTTTATTGAGCTTATAGAGCTGATCAATGTTCAGGAAAGCAAAGCGCTGCCGAAAATAGTTTTTAGCAGTGGAGAGCCACCTCCGCAGATCGACCTGGCCCTTGGTGATCTTACTCTCACGGATGAAGATTTGGAGGATGATTTCCCTTCAGATTCATTGGAAGACTTTGGTGATGAGTTTGATTTTCCTGATAATGATGACTTTACAGATGAGTAAAAATCTGGTCGTACTTGCCGGTCCGACCGCTGTGGGGAAAACCACAACAGGAATTGAATTGGCATCGAGATATGGTTCAGAGATTATCTCGGCAGATTCGAGACAGATCTACAAGGAGTGCTCCATCGGGACCGCGGTACCCTCCCCCGCCGAACTGGCTGCAGTGCCCCACCATTTCATACAGTGCCGGAGTTTGAATGAGTATTACAACGCGAGTATGTATGAAGTTGAAGTGTTGGAACGGCTACACAGGCTTTTTGAAAAAAATGAACTTGTCTTTATGGTGGGTGGATCAGGCCTATATATCAATGCGGTCTGTTTTGGAATTGATGATCTGCCAACCATCGATCAGGAAATAAGGGATCAACTGGCTGCAAAATTCAGGAAAGAGGGAATTGAGAGCATCAGGCAGGAGCTGAAAAGACTCGATCCGATATCCTATTCAAAAACAGACCTGAACAACCATTACAGAATCTTGAAAGCACTAGAGGTGTCCGTCCAGACAGGCCAGCCCTACTCCTCTTTTCTTACGCGGAGTAAAAAAGAGCGGGATTTCAGGATTATCAGGCTGGCGCTGGATATGGAGCGGGATGAACTCTACAGCAGGATCAACAACAGGGTGGAACAGATGATTGGAAACGGTTTGGTCGAAGAGGTAAGGGGACTCGAAATGTTCAGGGGAAAAAATGCGATGAAAACAGTTGGGTACCGGGAGATATTCAGCTATCTTGACAATCAGATTTCACTGGACGAGGCGGTTGACCTGATACAGAGAAACAGCAGGAAATATGCAAGAAAGCAGCTGACATGGTTCCGTAAGGATGATATGTATCCATGGTTTCATCCGGAAGAGACAGGAAAGATGGCAGATTATATTGATGCCCAAATAGAGCACAACGGTTCAGAAATATTTTGATTCTCTTTCAATAACGTGACTCCTATTAAATAGTATGTCCATAAAGTCCGATTGCTCATAGATTGATAATATAAGCGGTATTCGCGAGCTCGCTACGCTCGGTTGCTGCATTGCTGCAAAAATCTTAATTCTTCGATATTATTCCTCGCAATGGTTATATTTGTGCCAGAGGATATATTTCTACCAAAAACAGACAGAATTGGAAAAACCTACTGTATATATCATAGGTACGGCATGGCCCTTTAGGGGAGGTATTGCGGCATTCAATGAACGGCTTGCGACGGAATATCAGAAAAACGGATATAAAGTAAGTATTATAAATTTCACCCTCCAGTACCCTAAAATTCTCTTCCCGGGCAAGACGCAGATGGCAAGTTGGGAGGCTCCGACTCATTTGGATATCAGGCAGGAGATCAACTCCATCAACCCATTCAACTGGATAAAAGTAGGAAACCGGATCAGAAAAGCTCAACCGGATCTTGTGTTGTTCAGGTACTGGCTGCCGTTTATGGGGCCCTGTTTTGGTACCATTGCGCGAATCATCAGAATGAATCGGACGACCCGGATCCTAACGATATTTGACAACATTATCCCCCACGAAAAAAGGATCGGTGACAGGCTCTTTACACGGTTTTTTATTCGACCGATCGATGCATTTATTGCCATGTCGGACACCGTGTATCAGGACATTGATAGGTTTAACAAAACCAGGCCCAGGAAATTGTGTCCGCATCCATTGTATGATAATTTCGGAGAGAAGGTGGATAAGTTGCAGGCAAAAAAACACCTGGGACTGGATCCCGAAATAGATTATTCCCTCTTCTTTGGCTTTATAAGGAACTATAAAGGATTGGATCTTGCCATAAAAGCATTTGCTGAAAAGGAACTCAGGGGTTCGAAAAAAAGACTACTTATTGCAGGAGAATTTTATTCAGATGAAACCTATTATAGGAACCTGATTAAAGAGCTGGGAATTGCAAGTCAGCTAGAGCTGCGAACGGAATTCATTGCGGATGATGAAGTGAAGTATTATTTTTCGGCTGTAGATATCGTGGTTCAACCCTACAAAACTGCTACACAAAGTGGCATTTCTCAGATTGCCTATCACTTTAACAAGCCAATGATCGTGACCAATGTAGGAGGACTGCCGGAAATTGTACCTGACGGGAAAGTTGGCTTTGTAGTCGAGAGAGACAGTGCTGAAATTGCACAAGCGATCCTTCGGTTTTACGACAACCATCTCGAAAAGAAGTTCGAAGAGGGAATAGGGGTAGAAAAGAAAAAATATTCCTGGGAGACCATGGTAGAAACCATCAATATTTTATCCGATTCTGTATAGTTTCTGATTTTTATGCGCCCGGGCCGCCGTACTTAGGTACTATGTATGGCAGGCGGTGTACTGACTGCCTTACTTAGAGTGTATCAATAGAGTCTGGTATTTGCTCTTGAACTTTATGATCCATCCACTCCGACGCTATTGGCAGGCTCTATTTCGTGGCTGTATAAGTCAAAGTTCACTCTTGAGGGCTTAACGGCTAACACTCATCTTCAACCTGGTATTTATTGCGATCTGTGGCAGATCGTGATACAAGCTCGCCCAGAAATCCACCGATAAAAAGCTGCGAACCAATGACCATACAAGCCAGTGAAATATAGAAAAGCACATTGTCAGCAACAAGACCTATATGCATATTGTTTCTGAGGGCGTACCATTTCTGAATACCAATGAAAACCAGTGCCAGCACACCGATAGAAAACATCATCGTACCCACCAGTCCGAATATATGCATCGGTTTCTTGCCGAATTTTGTGACGAAAGCGACCGACATAAGGTCGAGAAAACCATTGATAAACCGCTCCATACCGAATTTGGTAACCCCATATTTCCGCTCCTGGTGCTGCACCACTTTCTCACCGATCTTCGTGAAGCCACTGCTTTTTGCCAATACCGGAATGTACCGGTGCATTTCGCCGTACACCTCAATACTTTTTATTACCGGCCTGCGAAAAGCCTTCAGCCCGCAATTAAAATCGTGTAAGCGGATACCGCTGATCCTTCTTGCAGCCCAGTTAAACAATTTGCTGGGAAGGTTTTTCGAAAGAAATGGATCATATCTCTTCTTCTTCCAGCCGGATATCAGATCATATCCATCTTCAAGAATCATCCGCCGCATTTCCGGAATCTCCTCCGGATTGTCCTGAAGATCGGCATCCATCGTTATTACGATATCTCCCTCTGCCATTTGAAATCCAATCTGCAAGGCAGCAGATTTACCATAATTGCGTCTGAATTTTACACCCCTGATCGAGGAATTTTCCTTTTTCAGAGCGAGAATCTTCTCCCAGGATCCATCACTGCTGCCATCATCGATCATAATCAGCTCATAAGAGAGTGAATGATCTTTCATCACACGGTGTATCCAGGCGTTTAATTCATCGAGCGACTCTACTTCATTCAGAAGGGGGATAACGAGGGATATATCCATTTTGCAGGTTCGTTTAAATTATTGATTGACCTTCTCCGGGTCTTTCTTGATAAAGATGCCTGCAATTAATCCGGTTATTACGGCTATAAACACCATTCCAATAATACCTCCAAAAGAGAGCGCAAAAGCGGAACGTTCCTCAATCTTTTTCACTTGCTTCTTCCGTTGCTTCTTCATCTCTCTCTCAAACAGGTCATATTGATCATCAGACATTTTCTCCTGGTACCTGGCATCCATTTTCTCCATCTGCTTATCCATCTTCTCAATAGCGTAGTACTTTGTATCCTGCAGATAACCTTCATCCATTTCATACAATGCATAGGTAAAAGCGGCACTGAGTACCGAAGCAACCAGTCCGACGATAAAACTAACAAGGACCAGGCGCCCGAAGGAGACGAATCCACCACCATATTCCTTTCTGTACATCACCAGTGAACCAATGATCAGTCCGATGAAAATAATAATAGAAACGATCATCGTCCAGGATTTGAGTGACTGTCCGATGAAATAAAAGATAAGTGCCAATACGATAGAGGCAATGCCAACAATGGCTCCATAAATCAGCGAGGCCTTAAAAACCGGAACTTTTTTTTCTTCTTCCATTTTGGTTATAGTTTTAGTTGAAGAATGTTTGCTTAATTGCATCAAAGAGCGTCAAACTCTTCAGTCTGCATTTTTTCAAGCCATGAATTTAAGGAAAAAGAATGATACCGAAGGAAAAAAACATGAGATTTATTGAATGGCAGGTGGAATTGACCAAAGGTGAAAGATCTTCTGTCTTCTTCGTTCTACTTTTTTCTCCCCCTCTCTTTTGGCATTTGACAAAAAATGTACAATTTTGATTTAACTATTAGGTTCCGTATTTTTGTACCGCTATACTTAGGTGATCAAATAAAATATTAAGGCAATGAATTTACAATATATAACCGACAGGAAGGGCCAGAAAAGTGGGTGCAGATGCCTATTAAAGATTGGGAAAAGATTCAAAAGGACCTGGAAGAACTTGACCGCTTACGCAATAAAAAACTTTTCCTCTCTGAGTTAGCTGAAGCAGTCGCAGAAATGAAACTCATCAAGGAAGGTAAACTGCAGGCCCGGGATGCACGAGAACTGATTGATGAGCTATAAAGTCAAGACCATAACCATTTTTGACCGCCAGGCAAAACGGCTGGTTTAGAAGTTTCCATCACTCAACAAAGAACTACAAACGCTTATTAACCAGCTGGAAACAGATCCCACCAAGGGAACTTCAATCGGTAATGACTGCTACAAAATACGTCTTTCCATTGCTAGCAAAGGAAAGGGTAAATCCGGTGGAGCTCGTGTGATTACACATATCCTGTATAAAGATAAGGTCGTTTACCTTCTCTCTATTTACGATAAATCAGAACTTGAAAGTATTACGGATAATGAGATCCAGGAGCTTCTGAAATTAATCCCGTAAAAGCCTGGAAAAACTCAGATACTTTATTCCGCCCACTGTAAAATTTCATTTCTGAAAAATCGAATATTCTCTTGCCTATAATACTCCGAAAGATACCTGCTCGGATCAGTATGCTTCAGAGGATTATTCATGACATACGAATATCTGTTAAACCCGTTCACAGCCTCGGGAAACTGTAGAAAGGGGTCAGGACTGAGAAACCTGGCAAGAACAGGATCGTATACCCTTCCATTCATATTGATCAGGTCAAAGGCCTGAAGGTGCTCGTGGTCCGTAAAGCCCCTGCCTGCAAACAGCTCACCGGTATACCTGCTGGTCCAGTCGTCCGGATCCCGTGGCAATCCCCAGGCTGAGTAGCTGTAGCGCTTCACCTGGTCTGTCTCTGCGTTTATTACTGTTGTCAAAGAATCCAGGTGATCCGTAAGCACATGGTACATTGTATCTGCTGATCCCTTTTTACAAATATACCGATTAATTCTGTCGGAGAGTGGATGTAATGGTACTTTTTTGTGCCCGACGCCGTTGAATCCTCCTGGTAATCGCTGCCAAAATACCTGATCAGCTCAGTTGTACCACAGCGCTGCTGCACAGTCTTCACCCGCTGGTGATGCAGTCCGTAGGTGAAGGTAAGCGATAGCGTTGAGTCCACCTCAAGGGTATCCTGTATGGTGCTGACCTTATTAAACGATGTATAGCTGATCGCCTGTGGCGGGGGCTGGTAGGCTGCCACCGGATCTTCAATGGATGTCAGGGCATGCGGACCGGCTGCTGTTTCACCGTAATTGATCACCGGACCAACATCGGTTTTTGAGATGATGTTTCCAGCATCGTTATACACCATGCTAAAATCAGCTCCGGTAATATGGGCACTGTTCAGGTAATAATCAATACCGGTCAGCCGGTTCCGGTTATCATATTCAAACACCTCCTTTTGTGATGTGAGATAGTCCTCCCTGAATTCCAAATTTCCCATGGCATCAAAACCATACCTAAAATCCTGCACTGACCCTGTCACGGTCCTACTCAGTCTGCCATAGTCGTCATAGGTAACAGCGGTGTTGTAACTTCCCTGCTCGTACTGGGTGATCTGTCCCAAATCATTTACATCATTGCACTGCCAGAGCGTTCTGCCTGCACCTGTGATCTTTTCAAGATGCCCTGCGTCGTTGTATGCGTATCCAATTTGAAGTCTTGTCGGATAGGATCTGCTCAAAAGCCTGCCATACCAGTCATAACTGTAAGAGTCGGACCTGTTTCACCCCCTCGGTTTGCGGCAACTATTAAGTGCTTCTTTATGGTTAATTAAAGTAACCATTTTCCAACAACTATATAAAGAATAAATGCTCCTGCAGAGGCTATAAAATATATCATAAGAGTCCATCCTCTTGTTGTTATTCTTCGATTATTGGTATATTTTAGCGATAGCTTTTAGAATGAAAAACTATAAAGTAATTAACTAAAGTTTCCTAGTTTATAAGCTTTGTTTTTCATCTTTAAATGAAGTATTTTTGTGAAAACATTGATTTTTATAGCATTTTAATAACTTATAGGTTATGAAAATAGGAGATAAAATAAGTAGTTTGCGCAAGCAAAAAGGTTTGAACCGGGATGAACTCGGAAAAATCGTGGGTACTTCTGGTGCAGTAATCGGAAGATATGAAAGGGATGAAATTACTCCATCGGTTGAGATTGCAAGAAAAATGGCTGATGCTTTGGAAGTTTCTCTAGACTACCTGACTGGTAGCACCAACTTTGTAATACAAGATAAAAAAATGCTTTACCGCTTGGAGCTTTTGCAAAAGATTGCACAACCTGAAAGGGATAGGATTCTTTTAGTAATGGATTCTTTACTGAGGGATGCTCAAATAAATTTAACGCAACAAAAACTGGCTTAATCATGAACCTACAATATATTTCAGATAACACAGGGAAAACTACCGGGGTCTTCATTCCTATCCAGGAATGGGAAGATTTAAAGACCAGGTATAAGGGACTCGAAGACGAGACCATGGAGATTCCTGGCTGGCACAAAGACCTGGTGGAAAAAAGGCTCTCTGAGTATAACCGCAATCCCGGCATCGTGATGGACTTCGATGCTGCAATGGAGGATATCGAGAAAGAGCTCTGATGTATAAAGCCCTTATCCTTCCACTGGCCAAAGAAGATATCCGGAATGCAGCCCGGTGGTATAATCACCAAAGCCCGGAACTGGGCAAAAAGTTTACCCAGGAAGTCAGAAGCATTGTCAGGTATATCAAACAAAATCCTCATGCCTGCAGCATCCGATACAACCAGGTCAGAACGGCGATCTTAAAGGCATTTCCATTTATGCTACATTATACCATCGATGAAGATTCCAAAACCGTGATCATTTCTGCAGTGCTTCACACTAGCCGGGATCCAAAGGTGTGGGAGAAAAGATGAAGTTAAAGCTCTGAGATATTATTTGTAAGGAGAAAATAACACTAAATTATTTTTTCGCTCATAAATCCGAACTTCATTAAAAAATATGGAAGTATCCTCTATCTCTTCTATCAGAGTGACTTTTCTAGTGTCCTGATCGTCATTAAGTAAGGTGTCTTTATATCCAAACACAACCATATTGAAGTATTTGTCGATATAACCGCTAGAGATATAATTGTCGTCCAAATATACTGATAGAGCTAAAAAGCGGGCCAAAGTCTTATCAGATAGAAAATCTGTGATTTCTGAATTTGTACAATCAAAAAATGCAGTATCCTTATTGCTTGAGGGTTCCAGTAATACACCTCGTAGATCTTGCACATTTAGTATTTTTTCTCCTTCAATGAAAAAATCATTGTGGAAACGACCCTTGTCAATGTAATAACCACTCTCTCTGTCAAGGTATTCTGAAAGATTCCATATAAAATTTCGCATAATACGTAAACTATCCGCAACTTCAATAATTGGGTCTTGGAAAGAGAGAGAAACCCTTTCCTCGGAAGAACTACAAGAAATACATAAGCCAGACAGAATAGCAGTATAGAATATTAAAAATCTCCAGTTTGATTTCATAATTACTCATTTAAGAACCAAACGTTTCGATATCCAGTCTTTATCATTCTGGTGTCCTTAATCTCATCAAAGCCACCAGCAACATTCCACCATGTTCTAACACTGTTCGGAAAAAGACCAGCAACAAATGCAGCCATATGTACATTGACGTCCATTGCTTGAAGCGCAACTCCAAAGCCATAATTTCCAAAATCGTCAGGGGACATCTTCATTCCTTTGTACATTCCATACGCACCCATACTGGAACTGTGAAATGGGCTATCAGGACGGTTTTTAAAATCCCAGATTCCTCCTGTTTTACCTGCAAGATTTTTAATAAACAGCAAACGGTCAGCATGGCCCAATCCTTCTCCCAGGTACTTCATCGTATAGTAGATATTTGCGACCTGTTTGTCAAATGCCTCAGTCATGTCTGGACCCCCACCGTTTGCGGCATACAAGTCACATAATAAAGCTCCGGATTGCTCCGAGGCTTTAAATTTAGTTTATAAATCTTCATAGTCAACAATCATTATTGAATCACTTTCAAGCTCTACAGTAATAAGAAAACCAGGATTAGGTTTGAAAATTTGATAAAAATACTTATTGTCATACCAACATGCAGATTCATTAATTTTTGTCAGATTAGTAGTATTATCCAAGGCATAGATAGGTACCCTTCCTGTATCAAGCTTTCGAAAAAATGCTTTTTCCTTTATTTCCTCTTTAATCTTATTGTAATCACTTGGAGAAATCAGAAGTCTATAGCTTTCTGTAGACTCACCTATTGACCAGTCACTTTTAAAATCTAAAATTTTATACTCATTAGGAATATCTAAAGTAATATTTGAAAAGTGTCTTTCAAGATTTGGACTTGGTTTACAAGATGATATAATAATCATTCCAATTATTATGTAATATGTGAATCTCATTTTTCTATGGTTTTATATGTACATTTCCTTGAAAATGTATCCAATAAGGACCACCAAATATTATTGGAACTATAGGATAAGATGGGATAATAGGATTTACACCATAATGCAATATGCCTGCACCAAATGTGGCTATATTTCTTTGAGAGAATCCATTTTGCCTTTCTATGTTAAAATCGTAGTAATCAGGAACAATAGAATAACTATTATTCCCTTGGTCAATTAAAGTAATTTTGCCTAATGCTATAGCAGCTTGGCTTGTTGGATTCTTATCATACAAATTTAACCCATACCGACCATTTCCCTTATCTTTTAAATCACCTCTGGAAATATTACCAAAATCTAAGGTGGAAGCATCAATAGTTAGTGGGTCTCTGCCGCCAAACTGAAAGTGCAAATATGTTTTTACAAAAATATTATCTCCTGATACCCCTCGGTTTGCGGCTGTCTGATTAAAACCATGGAGATACACAACATCAAAGTAGGTGTAAGTTATTTCGTCAAGCAATTCAACTTTACTCATCTTAACCCTGCCTTTATTACTAGTCCACTCAGACCAGGTCATATACTCTCCAGTTTTAACATATCCTGTCCTTGTTTGAGAAGTTACAGTGAAATTATCCAAAATACTCCTTCCATGTAAAGCAAGAGAAGTCTGAGAATACTTTAAATTATACATGTTTCTTACCACGCTTTGCAACATGTAGGAATCCCCACTTAAACGTTGATACTCAAGAGCTAATTGATAATCATATTGTAATAAGGAAGTGCATTCCAATGTACCCAATTTCGGATAGTTTATACTTCCGCCACCTCCTCCTCCGGATTTTGACCAGTTTTCAAACCATTGACTTCTCATTTCATCTCTCTGTGATTGGCTAAAATATTGAAATAGCCTGTACCCACTCGGATCGGTATATTTCAGAGGATTATTCAGAACGTAACTGTAGCGGTTATAGTTCAGAGGATTTAAAGGTTCCTGAATAACCGGATCAGGGCTTATGAATAAACCTACAAGTGGATCATACACTCTGCCATTCATATTTATCAACCAAGTCTCATCGATATGCTCATGTCCTGTAAACCCTCTTGACGTATAGTTCACTGTACAGGTAGTATCATAGGTCCAGTCACTGGCTTTTCGTCTTCTGCCCCATGCATCGTATGAGAGAAATTCCCTGGCACCTCCATCTTCCCCTGCCACTGCCATTATGGATCCTAAATGATCTTTGATAACATAATAAATAGAATCTGTGGTATTTTTCTCCCTGTGGAATCCATATATGCCTCCCTCTGCGGTAAACCAGGTATCCTTTTGATATTGGCTTCCGGGGAATTCTGTCAGTTCGTAACCGCCAAAGTAATACCTTGAATACTGTAGTGTGTCATTTCGGGAAACTTTCATCCTTACTCGTTCCTGATTGGGTCCGTAATCAAAGGTAATTAAAAATTCGCCTTCTGAGATACTATCTACCTTGTTAAATGATGTGTAGGAAATCCTTTGATCCGGCCTGCTGAGTAACGTGTTTGTGACAGTGTCTATGCTTTCCAGTTGGAAAGCGTTGTTTTGGCTATAATTGTAAACTTCACCCGCATCCGATTTAGAACCAATCCTTTCTTCTTTGAAATTGTTATAGCTTACCGAAAGTGTATCATTGGGACCGTGAACATCCAGCAGCCGGTCCAGGCTGTCATAGGTGAAATTCTCCGTTAGCGTCCCCTGGTATGAGCCGCCCAGATCGTAAATATCCTGTGAGCGTGAAGTGAGATTGCCCGTGGCAGTATTAAACGAGAAGCTCATGTCGAACAGATCCCCGGCTTCAATGGAAGTTAGCTGACCGTAACTGTTAAAAGAAGATGTAACGGTAATAGTCTTTCCATAGTTCACGCTGTGCGCTGTCAGATCAAGATCGGTTAGCTCCCATACCAACTCTTCGTCAAAATAGATCTCCGTCAGGTAACTCCGGTCATCGTACCTGTAATCGAACTGGTGCCCCTCGGAGGTGGTAATGGAATCCAACCTGCCGAATTCGTCATATCGATAGGCTTGTGTATAGGATTTGCTTCCGATTGTCTTATTCTCGGTTCGTAAACGGCCCATCTCATCATAAGTATAGTTAAGGGTGGTTAAAAGGTTGCCGTTGGTATATGACTTCTGTAAAATTTGCCCCTTCCCGTTTCCCGAGGTGACATAGGAGACCGTATAATATTCCCCCGCGTTGTTTGAATTCTCTGTCCGGATCACCCTGTTCAGTGTATCGTAGGTAATGTCAAATTCATTTCCTTTTCCATCTTTTACCCAGGTAGGTTGTCCGAGTGAATTATAGGATGTATTGGCCGTTCCATGCGCAGGGTCCACAGAGGTTGTATCCAGACCTGCATCGTTATAGTAATAAGAGATCGTCCCTCCATTGCCATTAATGGTTTTATATCCCCCGTTGGAATAATAACTGTAGTCCAGCTCCAGTCCAATTGGATCCTCAACTGAAATGACGTTACCCATGGCATCAAAATTCGTTGTAAAACCCCTGCTGTTAATCGTTTTTACCAGCTGATTGGAGTTGTAAGTATAACTTACACCGGCACCTCCGATGAGTGATTCGCTGCCGATTCGGCCGTCGCTGGTCCTGTATGAAAACGTGTTCCAAAGGGGTGAGCCGGAGGATACATACAGATTCGAAGAACTGTCGGCCTGGTTGAACTCGTTAAATGTTGTTTCAGAAAAATAGATGTTCCCTTCAAATCCCTCCTTTTCTGTTTTTGTTACTCGACCCTTGAAATCTACAAATTGCTTTGAATAAGTGGAAAGCGAATCAGTAACAAGAACCGTATATAAAGTAGATGATGGGTCACTTGAAGAGGACCAATCAATTGCAAAGGTCTTTTTAAGTCCTGTTGGAGAAATGGTTTGTTTTTTAACACCCCAGTTATCATAGCAATACAACACCTGATTATCGTAAAGGTCAGATTCCATCGTAAGGTATGCACGAATGGTATCATAGCAATAAGAGACCTCCCCCAGGGCATTCTCTTTAGTCATAAGGAACCTTCCGGTATGATCATAGCCAGTTGTAATCACCTCGGTTGAGAGATCCTTTGGAGTGACTTCCTTTCTTGTGGGAACACCAAAGTGATTGTAGCTTTTAAATTCAATAGAAAGTTCATTTGACTTCCCATAATTCTCAGTAAGATTTTCAATCTGGTAAGTGGTCGTATCGTACTTGATCCTGGTTTCAACTGAAAACTCATTTGTGTCATCTTTGTGTTTTTGTCGTTTAATGATCCTTTGCGGGAAATTAGATCCGCTTTTTAAATAGTCATAGTAAAGAGTTTCGTTATAGGAACCATCATGATACGTTGTCCTGGATGAAGTAAGATTCCCTGTTATAGTGTCAATAGTAATTTCCTTTTCAGTAACATTCCCATTTAAATAGTCGATAGATGTATGCTGCCCCGGATAAAGCAAATATGATATTCCACCTGTATGTTCATTTGAGCAGTATTTTTTCTGGTTCCGGAAGGATGAAACCAGATTCTCATTAAAAAAGCTCTGCAATGAATCCTGAAACGCATAATATTCAGGGGCAGAAAATGAATTGAAAGTTTTCAAAGAGTGAACTGAATCTGTTTTTATCTCAATATTTTTAAATCCCATAAAACCAGGCATTTGTTTATGAATAACAGCATCTGTGTACTTGTAGCTGGACTTTGAAATAAGAGCGCTATCGTGTAATGAAGAAGAAATGTTATAAGAATCAACAACGGTCAAGGGCTCCGTTATTGAAATCAACGGAAAAGAATAATTTCCGTCTTGGAAATATTTTGTGTCTTTAATATCCAGAAGTGTACTGTAATTAATAGTTGTTCGAGCACCGGTTCCGTTTTCTATAAATCGTACCAGGTTGTGCTGATCATCAGGATTATACATGAAATAGCTATCTTCATCAGGAGTAATCAGATCCAGGCAACCATCCCCATTTATGTCTGCATAAAAGGAATTGTCAAAGTCAAAATCAAGATTTTTTTGTGCTGTGCTCTTCGTGAAAAAAGTACCATCACCCATGCTTTCATTGAACATAATATACCACCCATCTTCTTCCGGCACAATACAGGGATATCCGGTACAATGTATAAAATAAATAAAATCATCCTTTCCATCAGCATTGAAATCAATAATCTTGTTAAAAAAAACGACATCTGGTAAGTTTGCTGAAGATTTAAATATTGGATCCTCCAAATTAATACCATTACCAAACTGAATATACCAGCCATCATTATCAATTAAATAGTACAGATCCGCTATACCATCGGCATTAAAATCGGCAATATTAAGTTGGTCTGGATTAGCATTGATATACACCCTAAATTCTAAAGATGAAGTACTGTCATTGATTTCATAAACTGTAAAGATTGAATCGGACTCAAATGTAGCATATTCAATCCTGGCATCTCCGTTAAAATCTGCAACGAAGTTCTGCTGTAAGCCAAATGGAATATCCACTTTGAAATACGTGAAATCTTCGCCTTCTTCATTTCCATACATAATAAGACCATCATCTCCACCAACCAGGAAATCGGAAAATGAATCGCCATTAAAATCTCCTACGTGAAACCTTGAAACGCCCCCTTTGGTATATGTCCAGGGCACACTTAAATTAAACCTTCCTGAGCATTTTCGGGGATTACCTATAATATCCATAATACTTAATGAAGTTCCTGCATACTCAACAAAATAATACTTATAATACGCCTCTTTTTTAAACAAATACAGTGGATCTCTCGCCTCTAAATCTTCCCACACACAAGTGTCAATTACAACAATAACAGCATCCGATCTACCGTCAGCGTTAAAGTCCCCTACAAAATGATCTACATATTTCTTATCATTAAATAAGCGTGAGATATGCGAACTTGTAAAACCACCAGAACCATTATTTAAAAATAGACGTGCAGTAAATTGTCCGCTCTCTTTATCAATTGCAAAATAATCATCGTATCCATCCATATTAAAATCACCGAACCTGATATTATCAGTATACAAAAAGTCTGAACCGGAATCAACTTTAATCGTATCTGCAAAATCATTCCACCCAATTATTGTTGAATTGAATTGCTCACCATTCGCGTTTTTTTCAATTACTTCTGAAAGAAAAGTTTTACCCTCGATCAAAGAATAGTTAAACTGGTATTCTCTAAGTTGGTTTTCAAACGACTCAACCTGTATTTTCCTGACAAGATATTTGTCATCTATTTGTTCTCCTTTCAGGTATTTGATTTTGTCATCAGATCTAATCTGGTAAAGGATTTTAATTTCATTATATGGATCAAGCGAAGCGTTTGTATTTCCGGAATATTTAATACTTGTAAGATATGCCTGTCCGCTAACTGAGTTATCATACCCATATGTCATATAGTTCCCATTGGGATCAGTTATTTTATTTAGCTTCCAGCCAAGAATTGTTGTAGCTGTGCCCAGATTGATCTTTGAATCGGATGTGTTTCCATACTCATAGATATTGCCTCTATTATCAGTTACTTTGAAATATTCAGGCCCGTTGCCTGCTGAGCCGAAGGCTTCTATTGTCTTGAAGGATTCAAATTTAGTTGTATATATAGAGCCGCTTTGTCCGTGCGATCCGCTTATTAATATAAGTCGGTTCCCATCCAATCCAAATAAATCTGTCGTCTCTAAATCGATCCCGGAAACTGTAGAATCCTCCCAATAGTTTTTTTCCATTCGGTGAATTGTCGAAGTGCCTGACAATGTCCATGCAGTACCCAACAAGCCCTCCTGAGTTGAACTGTTGTAATTCACAGATAATGCAGGTGTTGTGCCTTTTACCCCTGGAGGAGTATATATTGGTATTGAATATTGAGCAGCACCTGATGAAGAGACATTAAATGAACCAGGGATGGCTCCAAAATCATACTCCTTGTTAATTGTTCTATTTTCAATTGTGTCAGGAATTACATATTCACGGGATCCCATGGAGAAAATGAGTTCTTCATCAATAGCAAGTGTAATACTCCCATCAGTGCCATCGCCTTCAAAACCAGCAGTAAGTACAATTGAATCTCTTGCTGTATAGGTCGTGGTTACTGTAGGAACAGTTACTGATTTGAGTTTAAAGTTTTTTGCAGTATAATTCTGAGCATCGACAAATTGAGTGCCGAAAACTATACAAAAGATTAGAAAAGATATTTTTTCCATTGGTCAGGTGAATTGTTGGGATTAATCAATCAAATTTTCAAGATGACCCATTTATTGCTTTTCTCTTCACTGAATATGGTTATCACATATATTCCCGGAGAATAACCTGAAATATCCAATTCATTTTTACCCCCAAATATCAATCGCTCAATTATTCTATAGCCTGTCAAATTCGTTACCGACAGGTAGTAAGATCCTTGATCATCCGGAAAAAAATCGATTGTGATTTTACCGTCTGTTGGATTTGGAAAGATTTTAATCTCCCCTTTTATCATTTCCTCTTCAATGATCTCGTCTTCGACAATAACAGTATCGCTCATTGCCAGACTCTTTAAGCCCCCACCTACCTCTTCAAGAGTTCTGTCTATTCTATTTCCAGCGTTATCATACGTAAATGATACCTTTTGAGCCTCAAGTGCGACACAGGTCATTAAAAAAAGTAACCCAATGCTTTGAAATAATATTGGTTTCATTGGTATAAATTCTTTATTTAACTACTTGATATAAAATAATATAACTATCGTTTTAACTTCAA
>CAYSMO010000023.1:0-20913 GCA_964432125.1 uncultured Bacteroidaceae bacterium
GTAGATACGATATTCTTCAGCTGCTTCTCGATTACGACGCAGATGTGAATATCCCCAACAATAAAAACTACACCCCCCTGGCATATGCGATCACCTACAGCGACACTAAAGCGGCTAAAATGCTTATTGACGAGGGAGCCGATGTAAACCACCATATTAACAAGGGCAGGAACATGGCCGAACTTGCCCGAATCAGTGGCAATGACTCGCTCATCCTGTTGGTTGAGCAAGAGGGAGGAGAGCCCACAAAAGGTCCCGATTTCTCAGAATTTCGTTTTACCTTTGGCAACTCCTTCAACAGCACTGATTACCTCCTCCAGTTCAGGGCAGGAATGGTGGATACCAAATATGGATTCCATTTTGAAACGGGTGTTGACTACAGACCTTTTCAGCTGAGGGTGCAGACCTACCTCAACGACACCCTGTATCAGTTCCGTGAAAAAAGAGGAGGATGGAGCCACACTGCCGGAAAATACTTTACCCTCTTTGAATCAAAAGGCGCTTTCCGTTTATCAGCCTACACCACCCTCACCGGCTACCTTTCGTTTCCCGACTACCAGGGAACCTCCAACGATCCCAACATCGATTACAGGATCATCCCCTCAGCCGGGATTGCACTGCACGGAAACTATGTGGGCGCAAAAGCAGGTGCCGACTGGTACAACTTCGACAACCTGCTCGATAAGGGACTGAAATTCAATTTCTCACTGTTTTTCCGGCTGACATATCCAAAAATGCAATATGACAGAAAAGAGATTGTCTGGGAACAATAAATAAGGATCATTACCAATGTATATCACAACATCGGATCATATGAAAACAGTAACAAAGCTTCTCTTCATAACATTACTGGCCTTCGCTGTCAATTTCTCCGGCTGCGAACAGGAGGACCTCGCTCTGAATATCGATTGCGACAACTGTCTCGAAAGCAAACCTGACTCGGCCGATCTGGTTATCAACGTAACGATCAATGACGAAAATCCATTTGTCCCCCTCACCTTCTATGTGGGCGATTACGAAGATGGAAACATCGATTATAGAGACACCACCTATACCAAAGAGCGGTTCCTCTACTCCAAACTGGATGTCAATTATTCCGTAAAGGCCACCTATCAGAAAGACGGTGAAACCGTTATCGCCATTGATGGCGACCGGATCAGGGTTGTTGACGGCTCAGGAGATTGCTATCCTCCCTGCTATTTTATACGCGGGGGAACGCTCGATGTAAGACTCAAGGATTAAAAGTTGGGCTGAACGCGATTTATATCGGAGGATCGCAAATCGCAAAGCAGCATTCATTCAGCACTAAGGGTTTGTGAGGCAGCCACCCGGAGCTTTCCTGTAGCAATTACCTCCCCCTGACCGCCACGTATAACCACCAGGTAGATGCCGGCTCCGTCAGCAGCAAATATCTCACGGGCATTGAATGTTTGCTGATTTTGATTCATCTTTTCCGAATATATTCTCCGTCCGGTTAGGGTAACAAATTCAACTGCAACCGGAGCGGATATGAATTCAGGCAGACGAATCGTAAATGCTACAGCCGCAGGATTCGGGAAGAGCATCAAATGCGCTCCTTCAGATTCACCGATCGACTGAACACCCCAAAAGACATTTCCGGAAACCATATTATTCGACAAAACACTATCCTTTTCAGCAACAATAAGAAAATCGTGCCACCCATCTCCGACGTCCTGGTCCTCCGCTCCAATCAAACGAATCGTCACCTCGGTCGAACCACCGGGAACAAGATCAATGTTTGCTGTATCCGCCTTCCTCAGCTCATCATTAAGATAATAGGTATAATACAACTCCTCCACCGGGATATTACCTTCATTCGTCACATTAACTACCAGATCGGCATACAGGGACGTGTCCGAATCAATGCCAACCGGCACCAATGCCAGGTCGGGAAAGACATAATGCTGAACAAAAAATGCCATGGTGTCATTTCCCGGATACGCATCCCCCTCAGCCCTGACCCCTGCTGTAATGACATAGGAACCCAGTTCCGACATATCAAAAGTACCGGGCAGCGCCAGCTCATAGGTATCGCCGGGTAAGACCGTGTCACTATAATACTGTTCTATCCATTCCGAATCGCCAACGCTATACCCTGCGAAGAAACCAGTAACCGGCAGATAGCCAGCATTTAAAACGAGCATTTGCAGTATCTCTGCATCTCCAAGCGATTTACTGCTGACAGGCCCTTTCAGCTGAAGGATTCCCAAATCGATGCTGTCAAATGCATTCGCAGGGAAAACCACATTGTCAATCCAGGCTGCATCCTCTCCCTTCGTCGTATTTTTATCTTTCTGGTACCTCCATTCAAGCAGGTGATTTCCCGAATCAAGAATGTGTACGTACTGCTTCCAACCGGTCTGTCCCGACCATTGATCGATCAGCGTACTGTCGACGTAAAATTTAAGAAAATCGTAATTCTTTTCGGAGGATACCTTATAGTCAAAACAAATGGAATCAACCTGCCCCACCTCCAATTCAATCTGAACCGAACTGTACTCATTATGGGATACCTCAGCTGAACGAAGGGACCATGGTGCACCGCTGAACGCTGTTGAATCCGGTCCCCACCCCTGTTCGGAGCTAACCCACCGGAACCTGGAGAGATCCCCGGTGGAAAAGTCTTCATAGTGTCGTCCGATTACCATAAACACACTGTCATACAACATTTTATTTCCCTCTCCCTGCATCCTGAGCCAGCTATGGACCCCATCCGAAACGCTCTCTTTTATGGTCCCGGAAAAGAGGGCTTCCCCACCTTCTCCCACAGGTATTCCCGGCAATGCGGTGGCAGAAAAGGTCTCAAACAGTGCTCCATCAAAGCCTAAAGAAGAGAGATATATTGAATCAGATCTGAAAGTCCCCCTGTTTTCCATCCTCCACCTGAACCGAATCTTCTCTCCCGGATCGATCTTGCCGTTCCCGTTTCCACAGGTTCTGTCGTCCCATGTCATCCCCAAAGAGGCAAGCACCGGCGCATACACAGTCTCCTTCAGGTAAATGGTATTGCCCGTTTCCCCCGACTGCTTCCGCAAACCAAGCGAAAAGGATGCCATATCTTCAGCGTCATGCGCAACAGTGAGCCTGAAAGCAGCCGGTATGGTTGCTGTATCGGCCGGATGAATGGGGCCGGTTACCACCGTTGAATCTGAAATAGAGATAAAACCTTCCCGGCACTCGAGAAGAAGTGTGTCCGGACCAAATATGCTGTCACCTCGATTCACCAGCCGAAGATCCAGCGAAAAGCTTTCACCTGCGGAAACCAATCCATCCGGACCCACAGACTCACCGTTCAGCTCATAACCAGCCATCTCAATATAGCCGCTGCTGATTGCAGTGCGGAAGATGGTGTCGATCATGGGCTGGCGATAATCGCCCGTCACTACCAGCTTCAGATCGCTTGCCATGAGCGTATCGGGAATGCTGATGTACGCCTGTCCGTACTGGTCGGCATGCAGTGCGTTAATTAAAATGCCTTCAGCCGATAAGGCTATGTAATCATAGGCAGATGCCGTGATGCTTACCTGCATTGCATCCAAAGGGATGCGCTTCGGGTAGTACACCGGAGCATTCTCAGGCATCCGGAACCAGGGCACCAGGCTCGGATCTCCCATGATCTGGTAGATCTCCCAATAATATTTCTTCCTGTTTGAATCGCTTTGCTGAACGGTCATATTGCCGGCGAAGATCATCTCGCCCAGGCTGGGCGCCCACTCCTCCACCGGCTCGTTCCCCAGGTGAAACAGTTTATCGTAATAGCCGTGTGTAGTGGAAGCGTATTCGGGATTCGACGTGAAGGGACCGATACCCACCGACCAGTAGTAGTCCTCATCCCAGTATGAGTCGTTGGTACATCCGATATATCCTATTGCGCCCCGCTCCTTCACCTTTACAATTGCCTCGGCGAAACAGTCGCTTGTCATGTTGAACTGGTTGGTACTACAGCCATTTCCGATCATCAAACCAAATTTGTGGATGTTCTTCAGCGTATCAATATTTCCAAGCCTGAACGCCGGGTCGAGCCAACCGTAGTACTCGCCGTGACCGGTGTAGTTCACCAGGGCAGCGCCTGCCGATATATCTTCGAGGATCGCCTGATCCATTGATGCTGCATCGGGATGCAGGTATACATTGGCATCGATGCCATTCGCTTCATTGAAATAATAGTTGGCAGCATAATTGATCTGACCGTTCCCGTGAACAGAAGCATAGGATGGATCATACCCGGCGATCAGAATGGTCCTGTCGAGAAAGGATGGATCCGGGAACTGAAATTTTTCATACATGAGGATCTTATCGACAACATCGTCAAGCTCTTCACCGCTTTTTACCGAGATCCTTCCATGAAACATTTCGGGAAGATAGTCACCATCGCCATCGAAGGTTGTGTAGTAGAGATCGGTGATCTGACCCGATGGTTGTGAGAGTGGTACATGCTCAACATCTCCGGCAATCAGCAGATAGGATGGCGGGGCGATGCCATCGGGGGGATTGTGATAGAGGGATGACATAAATTCCCTGATCTCCTTGTAGGTACTCCCAACCGCTGAGTCAGAGGTATAAGCCTCTATGATGTTGAATCCTTTTTCTGTTTTCCATTGAACCAATGGTTGCAGCGATTCCTGAAACATCGTATCGGAGAGGATCACCATGGTAACCGGCTCATCCATTACCAACCGCTTTAGGGCCACCCTGTAATCATCCCGTATAACCATTGAAAATACCCTTTCGAAAGGTGCCGGCTGCAGTTTTTCTTCAGGGGGGGTATATTGCTTCGGAACCAGCTTAAATTCAAAAGAGTGATAGATTATCAGCCTGTTGTTTTCCGTATCATAGTGCATCGGATTGAACTGCACCCTGGAAATGGTAATTCCCCGCATCTTTCCCTCCGGCACCAATTGAATGATAGGCTCTCTGCCCGGAGGTCCGGACCCGGAAAGAGATTGATCGATAATGGAATCAGGCTGGCCGATAAATTTCCGTTCTGCTGCATTTCCTTTTCTAACAGAGGGACAGGACGGGAACAGGGTTGCAGAGGGAAAGATCGTGTCCAGGTCGATAATAGTTGAATCGACCGAAAGTACCACTGTCTCGTAACCGGAAGAGGGATCAGCCTCAACCAGGGAAGAAAAAACGGGTAGTTCGGGCGTGCCGGGCGCTCCGGATGACAATGCTCCCGGGATCGATAACCTGATATGTTTTTCAGTACCGTTGTATAAGGTATCGATAAAAAAATGGCTCAGGGTAAAGTGTCCTTCCATCTCTCCCCTGTATACCTTCAAATCAGATCGCGGGTCCTCTTCTGAAAGGAGATACTTCATTTGCCCGGTTGTTACAAGATGGATGACCGAAACAAACAGGATAACGAACAGAAACCTCAATCCTCTCATGCCTGATTTTCCTTATACTTCTCCTAAAATTCATCAACTTAAGGAGAACGTAATTTACATATATAAAACAAGATTGCTTCAGTAAGGTTGCTTTAACAGAAAAATAATTTTGAATTATTCGTCAATTAGACATATTTTAGATATTTTAGTTCGTTCAATTGAATGTTATATCTGATGCCGGGAAAAACCAGTATAATCCTTCTTCTTACGCTTATTTGCAGCGGTTTATCCGCGCAGATAAACCGGAATGGCATTCCTGCAATAGTCAACTATCCACCTGAGGTAACCAGGGGAAGTGAGCAAAACTGGTCCATCGTGCAGGATCACCGGGGAGTGATGTATGTCGGGAATGATGACAAAGGGGTACTGGAATATGATGGAAGTGAGTGGCGTACAATACCGATATCAAACAATAGCATTGTAAGGTCGCTCGACTGCGCAAATGATGGGACTGTCTATGTAGGAGCTGTTTCTGAATTAGGCTATCTGGCCCCGGATGCCACCGGAAGCATGCAATACAATTCATTGCTTCATAAGCTCGATAGTGCGGGCAGAAGTTTTTCGGATGTCTGGAAAACCTACTGCGCTGAAGAAAAGGTCTATTTTCATACCCAGAAATACCTGTTTCTATTTGATCCCGGTGAGGATACCATACATGTGATTGATAACGAAAAACATGTACTTTTAGGATTTTACGAAAATGACAATTTCTATACGGGCAGTTTTTCGAAAGGTTTGGTTGTTTTGCAGGGAGACACAACAATGGTGGTGGCCAAAGGGGGAGTATTTTACAAGGAGAAGGATATTTACGGCCTCACATCCTATGATGAAAATAATTTATTGATTGGGGTCACAGGAGGAGGATTAAGCCTTTATAATACTAAATCAGGGCGCGTTGATTCATTATTTGCTGCACCGGGGACCAACCAATTTCTAAATGAAAATTTCCTGTTAAATCTACGCAAGCTTTCTAATGGCAATTTCATTGCGTCTACATCAGCAGGGGGCGTTGCAATTATTTCAAGAGATGGGGGATTGCTGGAAATAGTCTCGAAAAATCAGGGGCTCCAGGACCAACAGGTTTTCAGCACCTATCAACCATCGGACAATTATCCCTTCTCGCATGTCTGGACTGCAATGAGTCTCGGTGTTGGAAAAATCAGCTTTAACAGCCCACTCAGGCAATTTACCGAAGGATCGGGATACCAGGGGCTCATTCATTCGATCAACTCCATTGATGATGCTCTTTTTATCGGAACATCCATTGGTATTTACAAACTAACTGCCATTAAGGGAATAGCATCATTCATAAAAATCGGATCTTCAAACCGGAAGGTATGGGACCTGGAACAATTCACCCTGGAAAGCGGAGAAAAAGTACTGTTAGCCATTGGGGAAGGAGGCCTGATGCAGATTCATAGAGATGGCCGCATTATAGACATAAAAGATCTTTTCTCTGATGATATTGACGAAGAAGACAAGGTTTTCTGGGGCTATTGTCTTTTGCGCGATCCTTTTCAACCCAACAGGGTCTATCTTGGTCGGGAATCCTCAATTATCAGCCTGTTCTACTCTAATGGCAAGTGGAGCCAGGATTTTTCAGTTGATCGTTTACAAGATGAAATACGTTCACTTGCGATGATTGAGAAAGACAGACTTTGGTTTGGTTCAAAATTAACGGGACTCGGATATATTGCTCCACTGAATGATGCTGCAGAAAAGTATTTTTTCTCTGAAAAAGATGGATTACCGACAACTGCCGATAATTCTGTTTTTAATATTGGGAATGAAATAGTGATTGGCACTAAACTGGGGGTGTACAGGATCTTTGAAGAAGATGATTCGATTGGTTTTTATGCAGATTCTTCGGTTAATAGCCTTCTGCCAGAGGGAGAAAATTCAGTGTTGAAGATGTACAGTGACCCGAAATCAAATTTATGGCTCAGTTTCGAAAATAGCAAGCGTGGATGGATGGTCGCATCTCTTGAAGATGACAACAAGGGGGGATGGACCATTACATCAAAACCATTTTACAGCCTGGAAAACTTTTCAACAGACGCATTTCATAGTTTCGCGGATGACGATGTATGGTTTTCAAAATCAAATATCCTGTATCACTATAACAAAAATACCAGTTTTAAAGATGGCAGGTTTTGGGCGTTAATTAGAAAAGTGACAGTGGATGAAGACTCGGTCATATTTAATGGTACCCATCCGCTGAAATCGGAAAAAGGGAGCTATGTACCAGGATTTGTGCAGGATCCACAAATGATTCCCAGTATCAGGTATTCTGATAACAACATTGAATTCAGATGGTCAGCTCCATATTACAATTTTGAAGAAAAAATAGCGTACAGTTTTTTTCTGGAAGGTTTTTCAAAAGGCTGGTCTGAATGGTCCCATGTACTTTATCAGGATTTCACCAACCTGCCTCATGGAAGTTATAAGCTGCGTGTCAAAGCAAGGAATGTTTATAACGATGAAAGCAGGGAAGATTCATTTGCCTTTATTATACAAAGGCCATGGTACCTTACTATTGTGGCCTTTCTTTTATATGTAATTGCAGCTTTTATTGTCGTTTATATCATTATAGCACTTTATACCAAGCGTTTGAAAAATGAGAACATCCGTTTGGAAGGGGTCATACAGGAGAGAACCGCTGAAATCAGAAAACAGAAAGAGGAGCTAACAGATAGTATTGAATATGCCAGCCGCATACAACGTGCCCTGCTTCCTCCCGATCAGATGCTTACAAATCACGGAATGGATAATTTTATTCTTTTTAAGCCGCGCGATATCGTAAGTGGCGATTTTTACTGGTTTGGGTCCAGCAATGGCAAACTGTTTGTTGTCGCAGCCGATTGCACGGGCCATGGAGTACCCGGAGCATTCATGAGTATGCTGGGCATATCATTCCTCGATGAGATTGTGATCAAATCCGGTATTACAGAAACCAATAAAATTCTTGATGCGTTAAGAACCCATATAATTACTTCGTTGAGACAAACCGGCAAAAGCATGGATGAATCTACAAAAGATGGGATGGATCTTTCCATGGTTGCCATTGATAAATCTACAAAATCGATACAATATTCAGGAGCATATAACCCGCTTTATGTGATCAGAAAACTAACCCAGGAAGAAAAATCTCTCCTCAGTAAAGGAAATGAAATTGAGTTGGATCGTGGAGCTATCCACAATGATACCCATTTGCTTTATCAGATCAAAGCCGATCATATGCCTATCGGTATTTCCGAAAAAGAGCACGGTTTCACCTCAAACCTGGTCGAGGAAGAGGATGCAACCATTTATCTGTTTTCCGATGGGTATGTTGACCAGTTTGGAGGTCCGTTAGGAAAAAAATACATGTCGAAAAACTACAAGAAGTTATTGCTCGATATACATGATCTGCCGATGGAGGAGCAAAGAGAAAAACTTGATGAGGAATTGATCTCCTGGATGGGGGACATCAGTCAGGTAGATGATATATTGGTAATCGGTATCCGGATAGCTTGATTTTTGGTGTTCAGCTCATAAGCTTATACTATTCAATAATATAGTTACGAACTAGTTAAGCTAATACTTATTCCTTCTGGCATTACTTGATAAGAGGAAGTCAGGCAATTGCTGACTCGAGTTGGTTTGCAAAGATTTGAATATTATTTTTTATGGTACCCGGCAATTCTGATAATAATACGAATTTTTCAAAAGAAGAGCTACTCGAACAGAGAAGAGAACTTCTCGCAAGTATAAAATATGCCAGCTTTATTCAAAAAGCGATCTTCCCCGAACCAAAAACACTGGACAAGATACTGAATGAATATTTCGTGCTCCACCTGCCAAGAGATATTGTTAGTGGGGATTTCTACTATTGTACCAAGGTTGAAGGGTACACCGTAGTAGCTGCAGGTGACTGTACCGGTCATGGCGTGCCTGGGGCACTGATGAGTATAATGGGTATTTCATTTTTAAATGATATAATGAGTGGCGGTGGCCCCTGGAAAGCCAGCAGGATTCTTAATCTTTTAAGAGAGAGGGTAATGAGGGCGCTCCATCAAACAGGGATGTTTGATGAAAACAAAGATTCGATGGATATGGCATTGCTGGTTTTTAATGAAGATACTGGTGAACTGCAGTATTCTGGTGCCAATAATCCGCTGTACCTGGTTAGAGACGGGAGATTCGAAGAGATCAAAGCTGATAAGATGCCGGTTGGAATTAATGCCATTGAAGAGGAATCATTTACCAACCACAGTTTAAAATTAATCTCCAATGACATGATCTATATCTTTTCGGACGGGTTTCCTGATCAGTTCGGAGGTGAAAAAGACAAGAAATACAAATATGGTCCTTTCAAGAAACTCATAACCGAATTGGCAAATAAGGATCTGACAATTCAAAAGCAGATGCTTATCTCGGAATTCCTCTCATGGAAAGGAAACAATGAACAGGTAGACGATGTCCTGATCATGGGCATCCGATTTATCTAGTAGCTGTTCCTAAAGTCCGGTTGCTGATGAAATAATATATTTTTGTTGTATTGACTCCGTCGAGCTCCACTGCGTTCCGGTTCGCGAGCTCGCAATACTATGATATCAGAGAAGAAACAACTGTTATCTTATTGCTCGGTTGCTGCATTGCTGCAAAAATCATATTTTTTCACTATTATTGCCCTCGAATTCAATATATAGCTATGAAGCTTATATCATTCCGGATCAAAAATTTCAGATCGATCAGAGACACAAACTGGCATGATCTGGCGCACGACAATATCACCTGTCTGATAGGGCAGAATGAGTCGGGAAAAACATCTATTCTGGAGGGGTTAAAGGCTTTTTACGATGGAGTCCTTATAGAAGATATGCTCAGGAGTGATCTTTCATTACCTGAAGTGGCATGCAAATTCAGTTTCAGTATCGACGAAAATCATATAGCGATCGATACGGAACAGCTCTGTCCCGGTATCAGGAAAATAATAAATGAGGCTGATACAGTAACAATTATACGCAAATGGGAACCTGATCTCTCAAGCTATGTTACCATCGGGGGAGAGCTCCTGGAATGGTTTAATGTTGAAGAGGAAAAAAGAAAAGTCAGGGAAATCCAGATTGAAAAACTAATTGATAAAACTTCGGAAGAGCTTGACAAGGCATCCACGGCAGTGAAAAAGGTCAGCCAGGCAATAAACGAAGTAAACCAAAAGCTCCTGGAAAAGCAGGAGAGAATAAACGAGTATAAAAAATCTTCAAGGACCGTATTTTCCAGAAACCGAAAAAACCCTGACAAGGCGGAAGCTGATCATGCAAAGGAGGAGTACAAGACACTCGAAAACGAGAAAGAGATTAAGCTGAACGACTACAATGAAAAGACAACCGCTTTATCAAACCTGAAGGAAAAACAGGTCGTGCATGACAGGATCCGGGAGGTCCAGTCCAAGATCCGGGAGCTAAAAGACAAGCTAGCTGAATCAATGGATCGATTTCGCCGGATTTCAGACATAGTAGGGTTGTATCCTTCCGAAAGAGAGCTTCGTGCTGCAGAGGCTTCGAGAGAAAATTACAGAATTGAGATTGATCGCTCAAAAGAAAAACTAGATTCAGCAATAAAACAATACAATATTTTACTGCAAACTGCTGAGTATGTATTCAATAACATGACGTTCGATGAGTCCTATAAAAAATCACTAGCAGAGGTATGCAGGCATGAAAACTACCTGGGACCGCAAGAGATGGGGAAAGAGATATTTAAGCTTTCTCCTCGTTTTGAGCTGTTTGAAGATTTTAGCTCGCTTCTGCCCAACCGAATAGATCTAGAAGATATCCTTACTGGAAATACTGCTGTGGAGGGATATAAGGCTGCAATCAATTTTTTGGTTATCACCGGGCTTGACTACTCATTCTTCCAACAGCCCTCCAGCAGAATTCTAAAACAAAAAATTGAAAACCTGAATGGCGAATTGACCCTCAACTTTCAGGATTTCTGGCGACAAAATGTAGGAAAAAACAACAAGATCAAGATAAATTTTGAGCTTGCACATTATGATCATACACATGAGGAGAAAAGCGGCAAGCCATTTATTGAATTCTGGATCAAGGATGAAGCAGAAAGGCTCTATCCCAAGCAGAGAAGCAGGGGAGTAAGATGGTTCCTGTCATTTTTCCTGGAGCTGAAGGCCACTGCTATGGATGGCGAAAAAAAGAACAAGCTTTTGCTTATAGATGAACCAGGCGTAAGTTTGCATGCAAGAGCGCAGGAGGATGTACTGAAGGTGTTTGACGATATCAAAGAACATCTGCAGATTATCTATTCTACACATTCTCCCCATCTGATCGATGTCAATAAGCTATACAGGGTAATTGCCGTGCAGCGTGCACTCGAAGATGACATGTACAGCGAAACGGTTGTTCTTAATGCCCGTTCATTAAAAGCTGCTACCGCCGATACACTCAGTCCGGTGTATGCAATGATGGGGGCAAGACTAAATCAACAGGAGATCATTAAGTCATTTAACAATGTTGTCGTGAAGGACCTGGCTACCTTTTATTTTCTTAAAGCCATTCTGATATTAACCGGATATAACAAGAAGGAATGCTATTTTCTTCCTGCATCAGGCGCATCAAGTATGCCGATGATTATCAATATTCTAATAGGATGGGGATTGGAATACATCGCACTTAATTTTGGAAATGATGAAGAGCGATTTATCTATAATAAATTACGAAAAGAACTGTTCGATAACAATGTGGATCAGGCAAATCTTCAACTTCTTCACTTGCGGGAATTTCCGGATGTTGAAGATATGTTCTCCACCATCGATTTTAAAAGGTATATTATTAATGTAAGAGAAGGTATTACAGTAAAGAATTCTGAATACCTAAAGGACAACAACCATTCAAGAGCAGTTCTGGCTTCAAATTTCCTGCAGAATGTTACCCGGGGGGATATAAAACCCGAAGACCTGGATGAAGAAACACGGGATAATCTGGATATGCTAATGGGTAAGTTGTCTGAAATGCTAAAATAATGCCTGTCCATCATGACCGGTATCTAACCCGAATTATTCATGAATTTTGGCAAAAAAAATTGTAATATTCAGACTAATAGTAATTCAGGCTAGATGATGATCCAGCCATTTCTTTGCCCTAATGTGCATGAGAGTAAAAAGCTATTCTGTCTCTATGAGTCTGATATCCATATCCAGTATTGAAGAATAATACTCCCCCCTCTCCATGATATCATCATCGCCCTCTTCATAATACCAATTAATGGTAAACGAAAAGCCCTTGAGATCAATTTCCTTGAGAATTTTGAGAATTTTAAGCATATATTTTGAAGTACCGCTATTAAGATACTCCATCTCAATGTCAACTTGAGTATGCGGGGCCGGAGCATTGCAGTAATTCATTGTCCACTCAACAATCCCATCATAAAAAATTGACACATCTTCAGGAATTGACCGCCCCCTAAACTTAATCACGCCGGAGCTGTCAAGCAGAACATAAGGTGTTTTTGCAGTTGACTGATGTTCGATCACATCCATTCTGAAACAAATTTCACCCTAAGATAAAATTTTTTTTTGTTTCTTCGGCACCACCCCCGAAAGAAATTTTCAAAAATACATTCGCGCTTTAGGGGTAATCCCCTGTTCAGCAAATTCCCCGGCCAGATATTTATAATACCCTGTAATGGCAATCATCGCTGCATTATCTGTGGTAAATCTGAATTCAGGAATGTGGATCTGCCATCCCCTGTTTAAGGATTCTCTTTTTATTGCCTCCCGCAAACCTGAGTTGGCTGAGACGCCACCGGCAAGGGCAATTTCCCTTAAACCATTGCTCTCTGCAGCCTTAATCAGTTTATCCAACAATATATCCACAATGGTTCTCTGAAGTGATGCAGCAAGATCCGATTTGTTCTTCTCAATGAAATCCTTGTCCTCTTTTAACCGGTCCCTTAGAAAGTAGAGAAACGATGTTTTAAGTCCGCTAAATGAATAATCAAAATCCTTGATCCTCGGCTTATTGAAATTAAATCTCAACGGATCACCCTCCCCCGCAAGCTTATCGACAAACGGACCTCCCGGATAGGGTAATCCCATCACCTTGGCACACTTATCAAATGCCTCCCCCGCGGCATCATCAATGGTTTTTCCAATAATCTTCATCTTGAGATGGTCTTCTACCAATACGAGTTGTGTGTGTCCGCCAGAAACCAAAAGACACAAAAAGGGAAATTCCGGTGAAGGATGATCGTTGTCTGTCTGAATAAAGTGTACCAGAATATGTGCCTGCAGATGATTTACATCAATCATCCGGATGTCGCGGGCAAGAGAAAATCCCTTTACAAAAGAGGTGCCGACAAGCAATGAACCCAATAAGCCCGGACCGCGGGTGAATGCCACGGCATCAATATCGCTCACCTCTACCCCACCCTTTTTTAAAGCGGCTTCAACAACCGGAATAATATTCTGCTGATGCGCACGGGATGCAAGTTCGGGCACTACACCCCCATAGGCTTTGTGAACTTCCTGACCGGCGATAACATTTGACAACAATTTCCTGTTACGAATAACAGCTGCTGATGTATCATCACACGATGATTCGATTCCTAAAATAGTAATGTTCATAGATTACTGAAATAGTGTAATATATTCAACTATTTTTGTTTTTTTTACGTTACTCAAAGTAAAAGGACAAAAGTATCAAAAAGTTTGCAAAAATAGGGCTTGTTATTTTGCTGGTATGTATCGCAATACCCGCACTGGTCATGCTGTTTTTACAAAACAAACAAATACAAACAGCAGCAGCAGCATATCTTACAGATAATCTCTCTGAGAAAATAGAGGGAGAGGTCTCTGTTTCCGCTGTCCATTATAGTTTTTTTAAGAGACTTCAACTGTATGACCTCTATATTGAGGATGGAATGGGCGATACACTTATCTACGCTGAAGTATGCAATATCAGGTTTAAAAAATTCCGTCCGGATAAAAAAGACATTCTCATAAGAAAGCTCTCTTTTGAGAACGCAATGCTACAGATTAATGTTGACGAGAACAAAGTAAATACGCTCAAGCGCTTTATTGACACATTCCGAAAAGATATCCCTCCGGAAGAGAAGACGGTTGTTCAGATAGAAAAAATCAGATTCAATGATTCCAGGTTCCGACGAACTAATAATCATGTTCCACACCGCCCCTCCGGAATCAACTTTCACGATCTCCGTCTTTACGATATCGATATCAATATTGAAGATTTTCTTATAAAACACGATACCACCTCACTTACAGTTGTCTCTGCATCAGGCTTGGAGGAATCAGGCTTCATCCTGCAGGATGTGGAATTCGACCTATCGCTTAGTAAAACATTCATGACTTTTAGTCAGGGTCGAGTAATTACACCTCAGTCAAAAATCACTCCTCCATTGGTAGATTTCAGGTTTAATCATCCACAAAACTTCAAACAGATCTATGATTCTGTAAATCTTACGATTGACTCTGAAAATTCTCTTCTGGAATTTAACGATATAGCCTATTTTTTTCCGGTAGTAAATGATCTCAGTGGTATGATTCTGCTCAATGGCAACCTATCAGGACGTGTGGGCGATTTGCGGGGAAAAGACCTTGCAATTAACTACCTGAATGAAACCCACCTGGAATTCGATATGCGACTCGCTGGATTGCCATCCTCCGACAGTCTGTTGATGGATTTTGATTTCCGGAGAATGGAGTCAACCCATAGCGAAATCAAAAAATTAACAACGAACTATGAAAATGGGATCAACGATGTAATCCAATATACAGAGGGAGTCGAAGAAATAGGGTATCAGGGAATTTTCAGGGGGTATAAAACTGATTTTGTGACTAAAGGGTTGATCTCCACAAACCTGGGGAATATCAATATTGATATGAATATGAAACCGGATTCATCCGGAACCATCAACTTTCAGGGAAACGCCGATTCAGATGGATTCCATCTGGGAAAGATGCTTGCACGGGAAGACGATGTTGGCAACATCATCTTCAGCATTGATGTTGATGGTGAGAAGTCTGAAGACAATGTAGAAGCTTCTGTATCGGCCATGATTGATACATTGGGATTATATAATTATAACTACAGTAAAATAAAGTTGGCAGGAGCTTTTAAAAACAGGAAATTTGACGGTTCTTTCGCAATTAAAGATCCTAACATAGACCTGATGTTTGCTGGAACCATCGATTTGGAAGAGCAAACTCCTTCTTTCATTTTTACAATGGATGTCGCCAATCTCCGTCCATATTATCTAAACCTTAGAGATGATGATCCTGAATACTTTGCCTCTTTTCTGATCCATACAAACATGTCGGGAAAAAGGATCGATGAACTAAATGGCAGCATAGAATTGGTTAACAGTCTTTTCAGACGCTCAGGAGGTCAGGTGCAACTGTATGATATGATGCTGGAAACAGAAAACAGTGCCGACTCATCTTTTATTTCACTTCAATCAAATGCGTTAAATGCAATTATATCGGGTAAATATAACCTGCAGGAATTACCTTCACTGCTGAAGGGTATTGTCAATGATCATTTTGAGCTTTTTCCAGCCTTTCATGCTGTGCGCGATACTTCAACAACGTTTTCTTTACATGCTGAAATCAATGATGCTGAGCAAATAACAGATTTTTTCTTCCCGAATTTTAACCTGGCATCCGGGAGCAAGATCGTGGGAAATTTCCAGGCAGAACAGAACAATTACCAGTTTTCCTGTACTGGCACAATTCCAAATTTCGGTTATAAAAGTGCTAACTGGGACGGTATGAACATTTCTATATTATCAGACACCAGTAACCTAGCTGTCCGTTTTTCTGGCGACATGCTGGGCACAGAAGGAGGTTTCGAGATCGAACAACCTGAGATTGAAATGACTTTTGCAAATAACAGGAGTGATTTGGCATTTAGATGGGACAATAACACTCAGCCTCTTTACTCGGGGAGTATTGAAACCCGGGGACAACTATCTCATCACACAGATGGAAATACAGTTTATTCCCTGCTGATTCATCCATCATGGTTTTTTTATAACAACAGAAAATTTACTGTTCCTAAGTCTAAACTTTACCTGAGCTCCGACGAAATCGCTGTTGATCGTTTTTTTATCAAGGGAGAGAACCAATATTTTTTAGCTGACGGCAGAGTTAGTGAGAATCCTGAAGATTCAATTATTTTTTCGTTGCAGAATTTTAATCTGCATATGTTTAATGATATTTATAGTGATCTGCCTGTTGATATTAATGGAATTCTTTCTGGTCATACTTCATTAAGAAAGGAGTTCGATACCCCGGTTTTGACATCGAACCTGAATGTTACCGATTTGGAAATTAATAACCAGGTTTTGGGTAATACATTTGTACGGGCCGACTGGATACGCAGCAAGCAAAAACTTGACCTTCAGTTACTATCTGCTTCAAACCAAATAAATCATGTTGATATTAAAGGCATGTTTAGACCAACTGACCAAAGCATCGCCTTTGATTGTCGTTTGAATGACCTGGACCTGATCGTTCTGGAACCATTTGCAAATAAATTTCTGGACGATATAACGGGTACAGGAGATCTTAACCTAAACCTAAGCGGAACCATCAAAAATCCAATCATTGATGGAGGCATTGACTTTCAAAATGCATCTGTACTGGTAAGAGAGACACAGACCAGGTATTACTTTTCAGACGACCTGAGAATTCAAAACAACAATCTCTATTTTGATAGATTCAAGGTGACAGACGACTATGGGAGCAGCCTGTTGACAGATGGGAATATCACTACCTCCAATTTTGATGATCTTTTTATTAATGTAGACCTTACTGCAAATAATTTTAATTTTCTTTCAACAACAAGATTTGATAATGAACAGTTTTATGGTGACATATATGCTTCAGGAAAAATTCATATTGGTGGACCTCCCGAACAACTGAGGATTAAAGGCATGGCAAATACTGAGAAGCAGACGAATCTTAAACTCCCTTTATATAATCCTGCAGAGATACAAACAACTGACTTTATAACCTTTATCGAGACAAAAGATACAGACCAACCCATCTTTGCACCAGAACCCCATCTTAAAAATATTATGGTCCTTGACATGGAACTGGAGATCAATTCCAGTGCCAGTGTACAGCTGATTTTTGATCCGAAGGTGGGTGATATCATCCAGGCAAGTGGCAATGGCACCCTTAAATTTGAAATTGATGAAACCGGCGATTTCAGCATGTTTGGGAATGTTCTGATCACAGACGGTGAGTATCTCTTTACCCTACAAAATGTTATCAACAAAAGATTCCGGGTAAAACCCGGAGGAAGAATCAGTTGGAACGGCTCTCCGAAATCTGCTATCATTGACCTGCAGGCAGTGTATGAAACCAAGGCATCAACCTATAACCTGGCACCGATACCCACAGAGGAGATGAAAAAAAGAATTCCTGTTCACTGCCTGCTCTCTCTGCAGGGTGAACTCGATAACCCGACTATTACCCCACAGATCAATCTTCCAACAGCTGAACCAGAAACAAAATCCCTTGTTCAAACTAGTATCGGAACAGATGAAGAATTAATGCGCCAGTTTATCTCCTTGCTGGTAATCAACAACTTTATCAGTAGTGCTGACTTCACCGGGAATACCTTTGGAGGAACCTCTTCTGAAGTTGCCGGCGTCACCGCAAGCGAATTATTGAGCAACCAGCTCAGCAACTGGCTTTCACAGATCAGCAATGATTTTGATATCGGCGTAAACTACCGGCCTGGTGATGCCATCTCCAGCGATGAGGTTGAGTTTGCTCTGTCAACACAGCTATTGAACGACAGGATCATCTTTTCAGGTAATCTTGATGTTCTAACCGATGAAGTTAAAACCACTGGCGGCGAAGCGGCGAATATTGTTGGTGACTTCGATCTGGAGTTCCGGGTCACTGACAGGATTAGTCTGAAGGCTTTTAACCGGGTAAATGATGACAGAATAGTTAGGCCATCGCTCTATACCCAGGGGGTAGGTGTCATTTATAGAAATGAATTTAATAGCATTTCAGACCTTTTTAAAAACAAGGATGAAGAAGGAAATGAAGGCAGTGATGAGCAAATACCCGGTGAAGATGCAATAATCCGGGAAGAGGATACTGAAGGAAACCCATTGCAATGAATTATTCAACTAATCTCAAAGTGTTGAAAAGAAATCATTTTTCTTTATAATGATATATACTACATCCCATTATATCTCGTTTTTTTATATATATTCGCCACAAAATTAATACGATATGAGATTATTTATAATTCTGCAAAGCATGACTGCAGATTCTGCCCTAATGGAAGGAACATCACAGGAATCTTTTATTAGTCTTGCAATCAAAGGTGGATGGGTCATGATTCCCATAATTTTTCTGAGTTTAGTAGCTGTTTATATCTTTTTTGAGCGGTGGTTTGCCATAAAGAAAGCGGCAAATATCGATCAGAATTTTATGAACAGGATCAAGGATTACATTATGGACGGAAAGGTAGATGCCGCTAAAACACTCTGTCAGTCGACCGATAACCCGGTGGCAGCCATGATCGAGAAGGGAATTTCCCGGATCGGTCGCCCGCTGAATGATGTGAATGCCGCCATTGAGAATGTGGGAAGACTGGAAGTTTATAAGCTTGAGAGAGGACTTCCAACATTGGCCAGCGTTTCAGGCGGTGCTCCGATGATCGGTTTCCTGGGAACAGTGATTGGTATGGTACAGGCGTTTCACCAGATGTCCACAGCCGGTAATAACATCAATGTGGGCGAGCTTTCTGGTGGTATATATACAGCCCTTATCACCACTGTGGCAGGACTTATTGTCGGTATCATTGCGTTTTTCGCTTATAATATTCTTGTGGCAAAGGTTGACAAAGTGATTAATACGATGGAGGCCAGTTCCACAGAATTTATTGACCTGCTTAATGAACCTGCAAAATAGAAGCAGATGGCAATCAGGAATAAAAACAGGGTACTAAACAATTTCCATATGTCGGGAATGACCGACATTGTATTCCTGTTGTTGATCTTTTTCATGCTCACCTCTACCCTGATCGCTCCAAATGCGGTTAAGTTATTGATGCCAAGCCCGGGAAGAACTCCTGTTACGGTAGAAAGCAGCGTTCCCACGGTAACTGTCTATAGCAATGCCCGGATCACCGTTGATGGAGTAACCATACAGGTTGATAACCTTGGTATGATTTTGGATGCTAAACTGGCAGGACAGCCTGATCCCACTGTTAAGGTGGTTACCTCACCACAGGTCTCTGTAGAAGATGCCGTTAGGGTGATGAATATCGCGGCTGACCGGAACTATACTGTTGTAATTAAACTACTCTGATGGCAATCGTTTCGAGAAATAAGAGAAGTATCAATTTTGCCATGTCGGGAATGACAGACATTGTGTTCCTGCTCCTGATATTCTTTATGCTCACAACAACACTGATTGTGCCGGCATCGAAACATGTGAATTTGCCGGAAAGCAATAACCAGACACAGGCCAGTCCCGTACTGGTGCTTTCAATAGCGAACGATAAAACGATCTATATTGAGGACCAGGCATATAGTATGAGTGAACTGGAACCCATCCTGCAGAGAATGCTCGAACCGCATGGTAGCACCCCCACCATCAGGCTCAATGCCGACCGGGCCCTGGTGATGGAGGAGGTCTTCGCTGTGCTTAATATCGCAAAAAGAAACCGGTACAGGGTGATACTTGGAACAAAACCGGTAAGTTAACCTCTTTGTTATGCGTATCAACAGAAAAGGATTAGTAGGCACGATCACCATTCACGCACTTATATTGGCACTGCTGATATTGGGCGGGCTTACTTTCCCTGATCCACCGCCTGAAGAAGAGGGTGTTCTCGTTAATTTCGGCACCGATGATACCGGTTTTGGCTCTGTTGAACCAATCGGTGATGAATCCAACCAGGGATCTCCGGAACCTGAAGTTGTGGAGAGTATTCCTGAAGAGGCAGCTGCAACACCACCCCCGGAGCCGGTAGTTACCGAATCCAAGCCTGCCGATCAGACCCAGGATGTAGAAGAGGTTGTTGTAAAGGAAGATCCAAAACCCACCGCAGAGGAGATCCGGAAACAGCAGCAGCAGGAAGCGCTTATCAAAAAGCAGCAGGAAGAGGAACGCATCAGGCGTGCCGAGGAGGAGCGAATACGGAAGGAACAGGAGGAGGAGAGAAAGCGGCTCGAAGAGGAGAGACTGCGCAGGGAGCAGCAGGCCGACCAGGCAAGACAGAGGGGTGAAAACGCTTTTGGCCGCCAGGGTGTAGGAGAGCAGGAAGGTTCACAAGGCGTCACCCAAGGCTCAGGCAACCAGGGAACAGCATCCGGCACACCCGGAGCAGGCAATTATGGAGATGGGAGCGGATTGGGTGATGGGCCCGCGTACGGACTGGGTAACAGAAAAGCTGTCGGTGGACTGCCCCTTCCCAATGTGGATAACTGTAGCGTAACCAGCCGG
>CAYSMO010000024.1:0-20860 GCA_964432125.1 uncultured Bacteroidaceae bacterium
ATCATTAAAACAAAAAACGGAATAATGGATTTCCAAAAGATTAGCATCTGCCCGCTGAAAATCATGTACCTGATTTACCAGGCGAAGCATCTTTTTTGATTGTCGGCGGATTATCTGCAATTTTTCTCCCAGATCTGCATTGTTTTTAAATCTTGAGTATAATATATCCACAGGTCCGGCTATCAGTGTCAAAGGAGTTTTTATTTCATGAGAAATATTCGAGAAAAACTGAAGTTTGGCTTTATTTATCGCTTTTTCTTTACCCTTTTCAATCTTTTCAATTTCTAATTTATGTCGTAATTTATTCATTCTAAAAATGTAATAAAGAACAGAAAAGAGGATCATTCCGAAAACAAAAATATAGAGAAGCATTGCCGGAATGGTAATCCAAAAAGGTGGCTTAATAATTATATGCAAACTATTTGCGTCTGTCCATTGACCAAGCGAATTCGATGCCATGACTTTTAGTTCATATTCTCCTGGAGGCAAACCATTAAAATGTATTACACGTTGATTGGATGGCACTTCAATCCACGTCTCATTAAAAGGAATTAGTTTATACTTAATAAAGTGATTCTCAATTGCAGAATAATGGAGGGAAAGTATTTCCAGCGAAATAACATCTTCGTCATGCATTAGTAAAAGACTGTCATTGTTTTCGATTTTATTATTCAGAAGGATTCTGTTTGCAATTACATCCTGGGGCTGAACAATTTTATTAAACAATCTAACCTCTCCAAATCTTATCCCGGGCAATACTTCTTCGTTTCTGACTTTTTGAGGATCAAAAAAGAATATGCCGTTATAACCGGAAAACAGCAGATTTCCATTCCCGATTTTAATCGCCGGGTAAACAAAATCTTCAAATGGCAGACCATCTTGCTTTCCATAGGTAATAAATATTTTGTTCTCTCTGTCGAACTTATTCAACCCTTTATTTGTAGGAATCCACAAGTTATAATCATGATCATAGAGTATGTTTTTGACCACATTATTTGATAAGCCATCCTTTTCAGAATAAGCAACAAACGTCGGGGCCTCGCTGATATCATCCATCATTAAATTGATCCCGCCTCTTTCCGTGCCAATCCATAATTCGCCGTTTGGCAGCCTGATAATTGATGTCACAAAGTTGCTGGAGATAGAATTAGATTGCTGAGCATTATTAAGGAATTGATCTATTTCGCTTTCCGCTATACTTTTATCTGGTTCATTCTTAATTCGTATTAAACCGCTGACATCGGTTCCAATCCATATATAATCATACATGGGATCATTGTAAACGTAACGAATCAACTTAATACTTTTATGTTGAAAATCGATGTGATCAGACAGATGTTCAACATTTTTTACTTCATTTTCAGCTGTCAAAGCAAGTTTAAATACTCCTTCCGAAGCAGCCATCCAAATATTCCCATACTTGTCTTCAGTCATATTAATTACCATTAAACCTGACAACGAGGGAAATGAACTGTTTTTGATTAATTTACTATTTGTATAGCTCTCATTTGGGGATATTATATAAATCTGGCCACCACCTCTAATCCAGGTATTATTTCTTGAGTCGACGTACAACACACTGCTATAACTCACATCAGTAAGTGCAAAATTAAAGGGCAGTGGTTCAAATAATCCGGATTTCACATTTATTAAACTAACTCCCCCGCCCAAAGAAGTCACATACACCCTGTTTTTATCAAACTCTACAGCGCGCAGAATTTCATCCGATTTTAAACCATATTGTTGGTTTTGAGCGGCATTATAATAATGAAAGGGATTTTGTTCGAGATTAAACTGCAGGAATCCTTTATTAAATGTGCCTACCCAACACCCTTGGTTGTCTGATTGATAAAAACAGCTTACCCTCAGGAATGAACTGTTAGCGTTTAACAGATTGGTTTCAATCGGCTTCCTGCTGATTAAGTTGTTTGCATTGTTTATATGTAAAATTCCATTTAAAAGAGATCCTAACCATACATTTCCCAGTTTATCAATAGAGGCTGTATTAAACTGGTAATCAGTAAATGATTCAAATAGAAACCTGTAATTATATTCTCCTTCTTTTTTTTGAAAAGCATATATTCCTACGCCTCTTGTGCGGGTGACAAGAATTTCATTGGGGCTGATTCTGATGATTGATTTTCCGATAAATCTATCACCTGGTAAAGGGCACCTAAAAGATCCCTCTGACAGGTTAAAATGAACCAATCCAACAGATGTGGAAAATACATAGTTGTCATCATCTAATATCAATCCATCATAGAATGATACTGGCTCAGAAGAAAGTTGTTCTTGCGGCACATATTGTTTTAATAATTGATATTCTTCATTAAAAACCAAAAGACCTTCACCTTCTGTAGCGCATAAAATGATGTGTTTTTTTTCCAATGGAAAAATTTTCCGCACAATTGGCCCGTGAGATTCTATTTTTAAATTTGAATTAGTATATATTGTATCAAATCTCTCTTTATAATAATTATACAACGATATTCCTTCATCTGTGCCAAGCCACAATACTCCTTTGCTATCTTCGGCAATTGTGCGTATCCGGTTACTCAAAAGTATTTTATGCTCGAGGGTATTCTTATATATTTTGTTCTCATAGCCATCATACCGGGTTAATCCATCGTAGGTGCCAATCCATAAAAATCCCCTGGAATCTTTTAAAATAGAAGTTACGCCGTTATGCGCAAGCCCATTAGAGACATCGATATTTTTGATAAATTCCGGTCCGGCTTCTTGGGCAACAACAGAATTTGCAAATAACAGAAGAGCGAACAATATGTCATATTTCAAGCGCACAATATGCTCTGCTAAAACAGTTAAAGAATTTCCCGAATTATAGGTGTCCCCAAATTACAATTTCCAACTTTAAAACAACCAATTACTGGCATATGTTTCGAAATACATCAGGGTTTTATACTGGTTTATTGGAAGACAAGTTCTTCCACACTGTCATCACTCTTTAAAATAATGTCGGCGGTACCTTTGTACGTATTATTTTCAAAAATAATATTTTTTGACGAATTCACACTAAACGCCGGATTTTCAGGAAAAAGCTTTGGGAATGTATTGGTTTGATTTATCATATTTCCTTTGAACAGCAGATTGTCAGTATTGGTAACTTCCATAATGCAATTATCGAAATGATTAAATTTATTTTCGATAATCCGGATATTTCTAAATGCAATATTATCGTTGTCATCATCTGTTTTAAAACGGATTACACCACGATTAAATCCACTGTGATTACAATCCTGAAAAGTGTTATTGCGTATAACAAGATTGGTTACACTGCCCGATTCATACCAGTGTCCGCTTTCAACAGGAATGAGTAATGCTTCCATTTCAGTATGGAAGTAATTGTTTTCAATAACAGTTTTCTTTGGAGTTGAAAGAAGCAGACCGCGCGCACGATTGCGGCTGATGTCACAATTGCGTACCGTGAATTCCGGATAAGCACAGAGGTTTTCTATTAAATCTCCCACTTTGATGTTTTCGGGTATGTTTTCGTTAAAGGTAATTATATGATACCGGCTATTAATTTTTTGTATCGACCGCATGGTTAATTTTTCATAGGGAAAAAAGGACTTACTTAAATTGACAAAACCAATTGTATCATTAGGTATACCAATTTGGAATCCTTGCTGCTGGTAGTGTCCCATGCGCACTCCAATGCGCTGATCATCTAAAATATCGACTACTCGTTGATAGCTGCCGTGAACATTGGATGCATCGTCAAGCTGATTATGAAAGGTGCAGTTTTCAAGCACTATTTTTCCCCTGCAGCCAACAAAATGCGTTGCATCAGCAGTTGTAGAAACCATTCTGCCATTGGAGGGGATAACATTGAAGTTGTTAAGGAACAAATCTCCCGAATTTTCAGCAATTAATCCCATTCCTCCGGCATGATGTACATCCACATTTTCAGCGTAGAAACGATAAGTGTGGGTTAAACGAAATGCAGGCGCCAAACGATTTTCCCACTGGTTACCTTTACAAACCAATATCATTCCAACCGGTGGAATTTTACCGCTGTGGTTATGAATGCGCACTAATCCGGGACTGAGCTGCTCGACATGCAATCTGTTTTCAACCCCGATTTTTCGTTGTTGCGGTGCAATCTCATCAACAATATATTTGTACCTGATTAAATTGGTATTATTTTGTATGCTGGTGTGGGAAAAGGAATTAATTGGCGTGTATAATTCAGTTTTATAAGCAATTGCATTTCTTTCGGGATCAAATAAAATCGCCTGTCCGATCGTATGCTCATAATATTCCTTTACGAAGATAATCTGTCCGTTCCTGATATCGTATGGATATTCTTCTGAAATCTCAAGGTCGAAGGTTTTGTTCTTCAAATCATTGGCCACCACCAAACCTTCGCTGTGAAAAGGCATGGCCCAATCAATCTTTAAATTTTTAACAGTGATGTTTACACAGTTATCAATTAGAAATGGGATCATACGTCCGTGAAAAATGAAACTCGATCCCTGTCCGTCTATTGTCAGGTTCTCGTAACCATCAAGCGGAAAAGCAGTTCGGATAATTTCATCATTGTGATTGGAAATATGTACAAAAAACTCTAATCCTTTATCCGGATAAAAATGGTAAGTTCCTTTTTCAAATTTTATCTCGGAAATGTTTTTATTCTCCTCATTCATTATCCGGGCTAAAACCGCCGGAGTTGCATCTTCCGCAATACCCGTGTCAAACAATACAACTTCAGAGCTGTTTTTATTTTCGGCGCAACCAAACGCAGCGAATGAACACAATGCAGAAAGCATAAAAAATCTTCCAAGTGATAACATATAATCAGATTTAGTTTAATTCGATAGATGTGGATCCTCTGTAATTTAAGAGATACTTAATTGATTTGTATTTTCTCTTCGAAATTAAACAACATGCTTCTTATTGTGTTCCTTAGAATAAATTTAATGTGTATGTACGTAAATCATAATACACTTTCTGGTTTGTTGAGTAGTTCCACCGTCGTTTTCTCCGGCTTATTGATCTTGTAGACCCTTAGCTATTTCCTTATCGTGGGATCGCCATTTATCGGGGGAGCGATCGCCGGAATGCTGGAGCTGAGCGGCAAGCAGACCGCAGCGGTAATTGTCGGAAACGGTTAAGCCCATCTACAACCTATCTTTCCGGTACCCTGATTAACTCTGCGATCACATGACATTTGACCAGGAGAAGATAGAATTTTTTTAGCTCTCCTGCTGAAAGACCATTACCGGGATGTCAGCTTCTGACAAGATCTTATTGGAGTCGCTCTTCTTAAAGAGACGCTGAAGGAAATTCCTGTTCTCCTTCAGTAGAACGATCATATCAAACTTACCACTCCGGGCATAATCCATGATGCCGTCAACCACTTTATCATCCTGCCTCACAGCAAAGCTGATCTTGTCGTACCCAATTTTATCGTGCAGGGTCTCTTCGAATCCCCGGCTCTTTATTTTATCTTCAAGATCAACACTGTCTGTAACATGCAGGGTTGTTATTTCTGCCTGAAACGGTGCTGCAATGTCTGCTATTTTGCTCAGGGTGGTAAGATCCTCCTCCTTGTAATCCGTTGCGTAAAGGATCTTGCTTAGATTTGTAAACTCTTTTTTCTCCGGCACTTTTAGAATCGGACAACTTGTTTTTTCGAGGGTATTCAGGTAGGTGTTGATGATAAACCCCTGTTCAGGTTCCTGTGATTCGTTCACCAGAATCATATAAGTGTCGGATTGTTTCGAAGTATCAATGAGGATCAGATCGGTGGCTCCGCTCAGTATCTCATAGGAGACCTTCGGTTGTCCCTTGTCTGACTTCCTTTCTTTAATGAATTTATCAAAAACCTTCTCAGCTTCCTCTTTTCGCTCGGCGTGCATTGCTTCAAACTGGTATGTCTCCATCCCTGTATGAAGCGTGGTTGTCATTGGATAAAAGTAGGGGTGTCTCGTCTCAAGCACCATAAGAAGTTTCATATCAAGATCGAGCTTCTTTGCCAGAATTTCTGAGTTGACTGTAATTTTTTCCAGGTTTTCGGCTGACCTGATAAATTGTACTATTTTCTTTTTCATCGTTGTAAACTTTTTATGTTTTCTGACTTATTAAGCCTCAAAAAGCATGCTTTTATAGTGACCCTTTCTGGATTTTATGCCTGCATAGGTTGCTTTGATCAATTAGACAGGTGTTTAGAAAAGACAATTAATATGTAGTAAAAAATGCCAATACACCTTTCTGTGGATAAATAGGTTCGTTCCTGTGGAATAAATTCTACATCTGTTGTATATCTTTACACAGCGATTGTTTTTCACTACATGGTTGGTGGATTCCTTTTTGCAAGGCTATCAGTTACTTGCTGCAATAATCAATGAGCGGACTTGATACAGGTATATTAATTGATAGTAATTGTTTATCTTTTAAATATTTTTCTTTTATGCACAGAGAAAACAATCCATGTGAACATCCGGAAGTGAAAGAAAAGTTGTTTGGGGTCCTCGCATCAAATATTCCCCATTCCAATGTTTTTGTTTTTGACAAGGACCAAAAGATCATCATGTTTTTTGGACAGGAGATGGAGAAATACGGTTACAGCACCAATTATTTTGTAGAAAAAAACCTGAAAGATGTTTGGGATAAAGACACCTTTATTCTTCTGCAACCGCTATTCGATCATGCGCTGGGGGGAAGAAAGTCAGATAGGGAGTTTGTTTTTTCGGGCGACCATTATATGATCAATGCGATCCCGATACGGAGTCATACAGGTGAAGTCTTTGCAGGAATGTCGGTGATGACCAATATTTCAGAGGAAAAAAGCAGGGAGGAGCAGCTGCAACTTGCAAAAAAAACGGCGGAAGCTGCCAACCAGGCAAAAACAGAGTTTATGGCCAATATGAGTCATGAAATCCGCACCCCGCTTAATTCCATTATGGGTTTTGCCGAACAGCTGGGAAAGACCCACCTGGATCCGGAGCAAAGGAAATTCACGGACCTGATCGAAGAGTCTTCTGACCATTTGTTATCCATAGTAAATGAGATTCTAATACTTTTGAGAATAGGAGCCGGGAATATCTCACTTGAATTGGTCCCCTTCAATGTGAGAAATCTTTTTGCTGAAGTGTATAATACTTTCCGTATCAGGTCGCAAAAGAAGGGTATAAAACTGGATTTCAATGTTTCAAAAAGTATACCTGAGGTGTTGTTGGGAGATCCGGTAAGGATCAAGCAAATCCTCATTAATCTGGTTAGTAACGCATTGAAATTTACACAATTCGGATATGTCAGATGTACAGTAAAGGTGGGTAGATTGTCGGATGACCGGACAGAGTTGCAGATTAGCATACAGGATACCGGGGTCGGCATACCAAAAGAGGAGATGGAAGCAATATTTGATCCGTTTCACCAGGCAGATGCATCTATTACAAGGAAATTCGGGGGTTCAGGACTGGGACTTACAATCGTTAAGAGGCTGGTTGAGCTGCAAAACGGCAGCATTTCTGTGTCAAGTAAAGTGAATAAAGGAACCGAGTTCACGGTCCGCATACCCTTTGAAGTTGGCAGGGTAGAGGACCTGCCTGAGGAGGAGCGCATCTATACTGCCGACAAGGAATTATTGAAGGAAAAGAAGATACTGGTGGTTGATGATGATGAGACCAACCAAATCCTGGCAACCACCATCTTAAAGAACTGGAACCTGGAATTTGATGTAGCCAGTGATGGGGATGAAGCGATGAGATACCTTGAAAAAGTGAAGTATGATCTTGTTTTGATGGATATTCACATGCCCGGTATCAGTGGACTTGACCTTGTAAAGAAAATCAGGGGTGATGAAGGTAATCCCAATGCAGAAACCAGGATGATAGCCGTTACGGCAAATGCGATCAAAAGTGATATTCGGGAATATGAAGAAGCGGGTTTTCAAAACTATTTGATCAAACCTTACCGCGAGGAGGCATTGTTCAACAAAGTCTGTAATGTATTAAAAATAAATGCGTATCAGAATTATATTAGTCAGAATGGTGAGGGTAGGACCAGATTAGGTGCAGAGCGGACAGATGGTCAATCCTATGATTTGAATGAATTGATCAATCTGTCTAAAGGGGATATTCACTTTTACAATAAAACCCTTCATTCATTTGTTAAAGCAGCAGAAAACGTTTGCTCAAACATTGAGAATCATCTGAGAAAGGAACAGTGGCAGCAGGTAGGTGAAGAATCACATAAATTGATCTCATCGGCCCGATTCCTGGGAATGCTGGAAATGGCGAGTATTTGTGTTCAGATTGAGGACAATACATTAAAATCCAGCAATTATGAAGTGGTTCCCGGTTTGGTGACAGACCTGCTTGAAAAGATTGATGTTGTTGTTCCTCAGCTAAAAAATGAGTACATTAGTGAAAAATCATAGAGGGTTAACTTTATGAACCCCTCATCATTGAGGCAAGATTATAACGGAGCAAAGACATAAGGACATCATGAAATGGGATTAGATTGCTGTTAGTTCATTGATGAGGCAACTAGTGCCGGGAGCGTGTTCGAAAATAGATAACATACTTAATATTAATAGCTTAAATATAGATTTAAAGAAATGAGCAAAGTTCTTATCGTGGATGATGATGTTTTCATCTGTAATATTCTTGAAAAACTGCTGGCTGACAATGGGTATGAGGTTGAGACCGCTTATTCAGCAGCATCGGCCAAGAAGTTATTAAAGGAGTCAGGTTTTGATGTGGTCCTGTGCGATTACCGGCTGCCCGACAGTGACGGACTGAAGATGCTGAATGCCATAAAAAGATTGGTTCCCGATGCAAAGGTGGTCATCATTACTGCTTACGCGGATGTCAGTATCGCGGTCAAGCTGATTAAAGGAGGGGCCGATGATTACATTGTGAAACCCCTCCGGCAGGATGAACTACTTGTCCTGCTGGAAAAGTTGCTTCAGAAGGGTAGCGGGGAGCAGCTGCCCCGCAAAAATGGTGAAGAGGAGTTCTTTTTTGGTGAAAGTCCTGAGATAAAACAGTTACTTCAACTAGCGGAGACGGTTGCTCCTACCGATATGAGCGTAATTATCGATGGCGCAACAGGCTCCGGCAAAGAGTTCCTGGCGCGTTTTATTCATTACCGAAGCAAGCGGAGGGAGAAACCTTTCGTTGCCCTCGATTGCGGAGCGATACCCAAGAGTTTGGCGAACAGTGAATTGTTCGGTCATATCAAGGGATCATTTACCGGTGCCGTTGCAGATAAGATTGGGGTATTCCAGGAGGCTGACGGGGGAACGCTATTTTTGGATGAGATTGGGAATCTGGACTATGAAGTACAGGTGAAGTTATTAAGAACCCTTCAGGAGAGAAAGGTGAACCGTGTGGGTGACCCTAAAACAACAAATGTTGATGTACGGATCATTGCTGCCAGCAATGAAGACCTTAGTCATCTGGTCGCCGAAAACAAATTCAGAGAGGATCTCTACCACCGTATCAATGAATTCATGATGCACCTTCCGTCACTCAGGGAGAGGAAGAAGGATATACAGCAGTATGCGGAATTCTTTATTCTGCAGGCCAATAGCCAGCTTGATAAATATGTGAAAGGTATAGACGCAGATGCCATGGACATTATACTTAACTATGCGTGGCCGGGTAACCTCCGGGAACTGAAGAATGTAATGAAACGCTCCGTTTTATTGTCCCGGTCAGATCGCATCACGAAAGATATACTTCCCGGGGAGATTACCAACTTCCATCCTCATGAAAAGTTCAATCAAAGTATGGATGAATCATCCGGAGAGCTGCGCGAAGTTTCCAGGGATGCCGAAAGAAATCTGATCATCGGAACATTGCAAAGTGTGGATAACAACAAATCAAAGGCTGCCCGGATATTGAATGTTGATCGCAAGACCCTGTATAATAAAATGAATCAGTTGAATATCGATTTGCATTCAACCATCGACCCTTCACTAACAGAATAGAATTTGCACATGATTGTGTAACTATCTCTACAGTCCAATCGATTTTATGCTTAAGGTAATGGCCGTATATCCCCAGTCATCTTTTTCGGAGAATTGACGTATATAACATTATATCAAATTATTATAGTTGTTTTTGTATTGAATTTCTCTGGATTTGCTGGTTGCTACCCAAAAATTGCACGGTTTTAGTACAATTGAGAATCAATTAGAATTTAGTTCATCTTAATAAATAAAACAATTATGAAAGCAAAAAATCTATTATCAATTGCTATTTCTGTTCTGCTCTCTATAGCAGTAGCAGGATGCAACCAGAACAAATCTGAGAAACAGACAGATCCTAAAGTAAAGCAGTTAAAAGAAGACATGAAGGAGGCTGGTGAATCTATTGAAGCATTTGTAGTGGCTGAGAAGAATGAGGCACTTAAAAAGGGCGAAGAGGTCATTGCTAATTTTGAGAAGCAGATCAAGGACTATGAGGCAAAGCTCAAAGCGCAAGGTTCAAAGGTTGAAGCCGAAGCACAACAAGCGTTGGACCAATTGAAGAAGGAGCAGAAAAAGCTCCAAAATGATCTTGACGAACTACAATCTGTGACGGCTGACAAGTGGGAAGAGATGAAGGCAGATATTGAAAAGGATATGAAGGAGTTTAATAGCCGCGTAAAGGAGGTCTTTAATAGTGATGAATAATGGTACAGAACATCACTTATGCTGATCCATATTTATTGGATAACAGGGGTATTGCAGGTGTGGAAATATATCGTCTAGTCGTCCTCCTCCTGCTCCTGGTTGATTGGATCTTCCTGTGTCATTTTCTTCTCCTTTTTACCCTTCTCCTCCTCCCTTTTCTTGGAAAACAACCTGATCAAACCGCTACGCTGTATCGCATCGGCAGCTTCTGTGGCCTCAATGACCCCTGTATTCAGGTTCTTAAGAAATAGTTCAAGTGAATCGGCAAATGCCGCATCATTAATCAGCAAATTCAGTGCGCTGCTATCGCTGTTCAGTTTTTCAGCCAGTCCTGTGAGGCTTGTGGAGGTTATCTTTAGGTTTTCACTGGTAATGGATAGTTTGTTTGTAAGCACCGTATCTGTAAACATCTTACCAAAAACACCCTGTCCCTGATTGATTTTATCAGTGATTTCGCGCAGGTTGATTGCAATCTCGTCCATGTTCTTTCCTGCATCTCCAAAACCTTTGGTAAGTGTGGTATCTGCAAACAGCTTACCCACGATCCCCTGGCCCTGATTGATCTTCTCGGATAGTTCGTTTAGGTTCGCTGTGATATCTGAAATATTTCTGGCCGCATTATCAAGATTCATTGTCAGACTGGTATCAGTGAATATCTTTCCGAATATTCCATCCCCCCTGTTGATCTTTTGTGTGATAGAGATCAACTCCTTAGAGACAACCGCAATATTCTGACTTGTTTTATTGACATCCGAAAGAATATCGTCCAGATCGACCATTTCAACAGCACGAAGAGTGTCGAACTCAGCTACTGACCCACTAGTGATGCTGCCGGGAATGATCATGATTACCTTGCTTCCCATTAAACCTTCGTTACCTATCGTAACCCTCGAGTCTCTTTGTACATATTGCACCTGTTCAGATTCAAGATTCATCATTACAAATACGCGGTTGTCGTTCATAAAAGAGAGGCTGCCCACATTCCCAATTTCAATGCCTGAAAGCCTTACCTTGTCACCCTCCCTGAGTCCCTGCACATCTTCAAATATGGCAGATACCTTAACTGGTGATCCGAAGATATTCTCTTTTTTTCCTACAATGTATATGGTAGCAATAAAAATAGTTAGGCCAATGGTCACGAAAATTCCAACGATTAGCCCTTTTCTCTCTTTCTTTCTCATCTGTTTTTTTTTAGTTGAAAAAAATGCTGACCTCATTCGACTGATTGGCTTTCAGTTCCTTATATGTTCCTTCTGCTATGATCTTACCTTCATTCAGAATCACCAATCGGTCACCGGTCTTTTTTGCACATTTAATATCATGCGTAATAATGACCGCCGAAGTGTCATAGATCTCTCTTACCTTCAGGATCAGGTCGCTAATAGACTCGGATGTGTAAGGATCCAGTCCGGTGGTAGGCTCATCATAAATGATCATATCGGGCGACAACATCAATGTACGCGCCAGACCGGCCCTTTTCTTCATCCCCCCCGATAGTTCAGAAGGGTATTTATCTATGGCCTCCTCCAATCCGACACTTTCCAGGTTTTTTTCCGCTATTTCATTTAATTCTTTCGTTCCAAGTTTTCTCATTTTCGGGTCCCTTTTTACCGGGAACAGCAGGTTCTCCCTTACGGTCATTGAATCGTACATGGCCCCCTCCTGGAATAGGTAGCCGATACGGGTACGTATAGCATTTAATTTCTTCTCACTGCAGTTAAGTACATCAGTGCCAAATAAATTGATACTTCCCTCATCGGGTTCCATCAGTCTTACAATGCATTTCATGATGACCGATTTTCCACTTCCTGATTTTCCAAGAACAACCAGGTTTTCGCCGGTATAAAGGGATAGGTCGATTCCATCGATCACTTTCAGATCGCCAAATGATTTTTGCAGGTTTTTTATGTTCAGTATCCTGTTGTTTTCCATCTAGTAAACTAAAATATTCGTTATCTGAACAGCGATCAGGTCAATCAGGAAGATGATAAGTGATGCTGCAACAACTGCAGTATTGGCTGCTTTGCCAACTCCTGCTGTTCCCCTTCCCGAGTTATACCCCATATAGCTTGCAATAATTCCTATAAAAAAACCAAAAAACAGAGTTTTTATGGTTGCAGGAAAAAGATCACTAAAGAAAAACTCCCCGATTGCCCTGCTGTAAAAAAGCTTAAACGTGATGTCGCTATAGGCCTTCAGTCCGATAAAGGAGCCAATGAATGCCAGGAAATCGCCAAAAAAAACCAGGAGTGGCAGCATTATTGTAGTAGCCGATACGCGGCTTACCACCAAAAAATTGAAAGGGTTCGTAGCCGATACCTCCATCGCATCAATCTGCTCTGTAACCTTCATCGAGCTGAGTTCAGCACCGATACCTGAACCTACTTTGCCTGCGAAAAGAAGGGCAAAGATCACTGGTCCCAGTTCAGTTATAACCGAAATAAAAACCATGTTGGGAAGCCAGGCCTCAGCTCCCAGGTCGGCCAGTATGGGACGGGTTTGTATGGTGAGTACAAGTCCAAGTATTACAGCTGTTATCCCTATAAGCAGTAGCGACTGTACACCTATCTTGAAGCATTGGTTGATGAATTCCCTACCTTCAAAACGGTTACTGAACAGACTTCTGAAATACTTTGCCGTAAAATTGGCAATACCACCAATGTCCTGGAAAAACTGTTCCGTATTGCTTCGGTTTCCTGTATTCCGTTCCATAATTGGCAAGATATTAAAAAGAGTTTAATCTTCCATATTTTTTAGCATAGTACTGCTGTTAAGTGCATGGTGCTCACACCCGGTTTTATATTATCTGCTCAAAAAAAAATGAGTTAAATGACATATATTTTATTGTAAAATTCACTCTTTGTTTTGTTAACTTTCGGAGAATATTAAAAATATAAATAGCCGGATATGAATTTCTTTCAGAGTGAGGAGTTTACTTACATTGTACTGCCGTTATTGGTCTTTTTTATGCGAATCTTAGATGTGTCCCTGGGAACCATCAGGATTATATTTGTATCGAAAGGTTTTAAGGTGCTCGCTCCTGTTATCGGTTTTTTTGAGATTCTTATTTGGATTATCGTGGTAAGCAAGGTGATCGACAACCTCGATAACTGGATTGGTTATGTTGCCTATGCAGGAGGATTTGCAACTGGCAATTTTGTTGGAATGAAGCTGGAGGAGCGGCTCGCCATTGGTCATGAACTGATCCGGGTCATTACCAAACGGGAAGCTTATGATCTGATTGGTGAGTTGAGAGCCAAAGGGTTTGGGGTCACATCCGTCGAGGCGATGGGAAGCAATGGTGAAGTAGCTGTTTTATATGTGATCATTCGACGGAAGTACCTCGACAAGGTATTGGGAATTATCCAGGAGCATAATCCCCGTGCACTTTACACAGTTGAAGATATCAGAAACGTGAGCAAGGAGATCTATTACGGTGAAACAACCCAGCGCAGGATGCGGCTGTTTAAGTAGTGACAGTTATTTATACAGCCTTTCATAGAGAGAATGGGTTCCCTGCTTATACAGCGGTTCTATTCCATATCTTTTTTCATAACGGTCAGTTTCCGTAGAACGGCACCATTTTCCGTATGCATTGGTATTTGATACCGTATTCATTTTACAATATAGCTATTTTGTCAATTCAACCTGGGCGATTAAAACACCTCAAAGAAAATAGTTATTTCTAAATTTGGAATGAAGCAGGGATTAAAATGTGATTAAAAGTACTTAATAGTTCTGAATTTAATCTCTTTTTAATCATAGTTTCATGACTGATTAATTCCACTGTGTCATCTTTGTCAGCGAAAAATTATTACAATAGACAATGAAAAAAGCTGGCGGAGGCAACTCCGGTATTAAAAAGAACGGGAAGACAGTACATCCTTCCCTCGGTCCGGTGAATAACCTTGAGGCGTTTTTACAGCCCGACTGGTGGAAAAGAATTTTCAATTCCATGTATCTGAAAACCGATGCAGATGTGGTTGAAGACAGGAGTATCACCACATTTGAGCTCGACCTTTTATCAAATATCCTGAAGCTGACCACTGAGGATTTTATTCTGGATCTTGCATGTGGTCAGGGCAGGCACTCGTTGGAGCTTGGCAGACGAGGGTTTAAAAATGTTTACGGACTTGACCGGTCACATTTTCTGATCAACAAAGCAAGACAGATTAATAACCAGGAGAGACTGGGCGTCAATTTTAAGGAGGGAGATGCCAGGAAATTGCCTTACAATGACGATACCTTCAATGTAGTGATGATCCTGGGGAACAGCTTCGGCTATTTTGAGAGTATGGACGATGATGTTAAAATTCTCAAAGAGGTAATGAGGGTGCTTCAGCCCAATGGAAAATTCTTGCTGGATGTGGCAGATGGTAATTTCCTGCGCGACAACTTCAATCCCCGCAGCTGGGAGTGGATCGATAAGAATCACTTTGTATGCCGGGAGCGTTCACTGGCTGGCGATGGTGAAAGGCTTATCTCGCGTGAGGTGATTTCAAATACCAAAAAGGGGGTGATTGTCGATCAGTTTTATGCTGAGCGGTTGTACGACAAGGACAAGCTGAAGGAGATTTTAACCGCAGCCGGATTTAAGAGCGTGAAGGTGCATACAGATTACAAGACAGATTCTATGAAGAACCAGGATCTGGGAATGATGGAGCGCCGGATCATCGTCTCATCAGAAGCGATTAAAGCATGGGCTGTCCCAAAGCGTAAAATCCTTGATGCAAAGAATGTTACGGTAGTGCTTGGCGATCCGCAAAAGTCGGATATTATTAAACCCGATACAGTTTTTGATGAGGATGATTACAACACCATTGATCAACTGAAAATTGCACTGAGTTCGTTGAAAGGGTACAACTTTACCTACCTCAACAACCATGACACCATGCTCAGTAACCTGGCAAAAAACCGGGGAAGGATCGATTATGTGCTGAATCTCTGCGATGAGGGTTTTAGTAACAATCCCCGCTATGAGCTGCATGTACCGGCCATTCTTGAGATGCTGAATATACCTTACACTGGTTCCAATCCCCAATGCCTGGCATATTGCTACGATAAGTCCCTTATCAGGGGTATTGCCAAGGAGATGGACATCCCTGTGGCTGATGCATTTTATATCAAGCCGGAGGACAATGTATTTGAGATGAATATTGGCTTTCCGGTAATTGCCAAACCCAATTACGGGGACTCCAGCTTTGGTATAACACAGAAAAGTGTGGCCTATAATGTGGAGGAGCTGAACGATGCCATTGTTAAGACCCGGACGAAGTTTGGATATGATAAGCCGATCCTGGTTGAAGAGTTTCTTACAGGTAAGGATCTGACTGTTGGAATTATTGGGAATTCTCCCGAGTCATATATGGTACTGCCGATTATTGAGGAGGACTACTCCCAGCTGCCCGAGCACCTGCCAAAAATTTGTGGATACGAGGCCAAATGGTTGCAGGACTCACCCTATTTCAAATTGTTAAGATCGGTGGAATGTCAGCTCCCTCCTGAAACACATAAGCAGGTGGTTGCCTGGAGCCTGAAGTTGTCGGAAAGACTTGATTGCATGGATTATGTACGGCTCGACTGGAGGCTGGATGCCAGGGGAGTACCCAGGTTATTGGAGGTTAATCCAAATCCGGGTTGGTGCTGGGATGGTCACCTGGCAAAGATGGCAGCAATCAAGGGGCTAAGCTATGCGGAGATGTTGCAGGAGATTCTTTTAGCCACAGAAAACAGGTTGAACGGGCGGTTAAGAGCCAATACCAGAATGGAGATGGTCACAACTGCAGAAAAACTCTGATGCATTTTCATTATAGAAAAAAACCAGCCTGAAACAGGGATTGTCGGGTCAATCGTGTAACTTTACTCTATGAATAGATGGAAGCTGTGAAAATATTAATCATAGAGGATGAACCTAAAGTTGTTGCATTCCTGAAAAAGGGGTTGGAAGAGCAGGGTTTTGAAGTGTCCTTCGCCTACGATGGACAGATGGGTGAACGGCTTGCTTCCCGGGATGATTTTGATATGATCATCCTTGATGTTATTATACCTCAGGTGAATGGAATAGAGCTTTGCCGAAGGATCAGGGAGAAAAATGAGCAGGTACCTATCCTGATGCTTACCGCCTTGGGAACCACGGAAGATAAGGTGAGCGGATTTGATGCAGGCGCTGATGATTACCTGGTGAAACCTTTCAGTTTGCCGGACTGGCAGCTTTGCTTATGTTAATTTCACTTTTGGTGATCTATTTCTCATTGAACTCTTTCAGACAGGATAAATTCAGAGAGAAACTGGCGATCAAAGCAGGATCATTGGCCCTGCTTATTGGTGAATCGCACCAGCCTGATCCGGTCTTATTTGAGAGGTTCATTTCTGATGGTCCGGATGGAATGTCACACAATCTGATTGCTGTTCTGAATAACAGTGACGAGGTATTGTTCCGTACCGGAGATCCAGGGGCACTGGTAATTACGGAAGAGTTGGCAGAGACAACCCGAATGGAAGGTGAGGTGCACTTTAGACAACATCCCTACGAGGTCTGTGGTTATTATTATGCCGGTTCAAAACTGGATGTTACTGTTTTTTATGCAGCTATCGATCTTTCAGGGTTGGAGAAGTTGAAAAACCTGCAGTTTGTCCTGGTTGCTGTTTTTCTGATCAGTATGGTGCTGGTCTTTCTTCTGGGTAAACTATTTGCAATCAAGGCGCTAAGGCCTATTTCTGAGGTGATTGACCAGGTGAACCAGCTGGATATTACCACCATGGAAAGCAGGGTGATTGTCGGGTCGGGAACGGATGAGATTGCCACCCTGGCGAATACCTTTAATCTGCTGCTCGACAGGCTTGAGTCAGCCATCCAGCTGCAGAAGGATTTTATTGCCAACTCTTCGCATGAGCTGCGCACACCCTTAACCGTTATTACCGGTCAGCTGGACGTAACACTTTTAAAAGAACGATCGAAAGAGGATTACAAAGCTGCGCTGGTTTCGGTACTGGAGGAGATCCGGAGACTGAATAGCCTAACCAATAAGTTACTGATACTTTCAAGGGCAGGAACTGATTTTCACGTAGAACAATTTCAGGAGATTCGTATTGATGAGATTCTGTGGAAGGCACGTGCAGAGGTGATAAAAAGAGATGTAGACTATGTGGTAAATATTTCGTTTGATGAATCCATTTCGGGCGAGCATCATTTCAGTGTTTCAGGAAATAGTCAGCTGCTTAAAACCTCCTTTGTCAATCTGATCGAAAACGGGTGCAAGTATTCTGAAACCCATGAAACAGAAATCAGGCTTCTTGTAAGAGAAAATGCGCTGGAGGTGATATTCAGTGACAGTGGAATTGGAATACCGGAAGAGGAGATGAACCTGATCTTTCAGCCTTTTTACAGGGGCAGCAATGTGCAGGACAGCGGTGGACATGGGATTGGATTGTCGCTGGTGGAACAGATCATCAGCATCCACCAGGGTACTATTGATGTGAGATCGGCACCTGGAGAAGGTACTGAATTTAAAGTCAAACTGCCTCTGATAATGTAAAAGCAGAGATAATAAAAATCGCCGGGCAAAGGGGGAGGCGCCGTTGACCAGAAAGTTTGCACCCAGAATCAGGGGAAAAAGCCAGTTATCAGGAGAAGCAGGTTGATAAGCATAAAATTATTCAGTTATATCTTTTAATGTACCTAAATGAATCCTCTCTCTCACTCTGTTTTTGTACTGTTTGCATCATTATCCTCAATGTTGGGTGGGTCATCCCATCCGGCGACTCCTGCAGTAACGATGAATTTCATTACATCGGAAGGAGAGATATCGATCGGCCGCACATTTTCCCTGGGGACAATAAACAGTTCACCTGAAAAATTGTAGGAATGTGGGAAGTAGACCGCCACCTTATCCTTTTCCCCCAGCCTGGAAAGGTCCTCTTCCGTAAGAAATCCCAGTTTCTCAAGGTTTGAGATAGTATTGACCAGCACCAGGACAGGACGGTTGAATTTTCTTTCCTTGCCAACAAACGCGGAAAAGAGGTCGTTAAAGGCAGAGTAGATCAATTTTAACAATGGTACCCTTTTTTGTAGTTTATTGAAGAAGGCTTTTAAAGGTCTGCCAAGGATTGTTTTCCCCAAAAACCCGATCAAAATCAGCAACAGAATGATTATTAGTATTCCCAGCCCCGGGATATAAATGTCAAACCATTTGATAAGCAACTCTTTTAGTAGCCCATCGATAATATTAAACAGCTGATAAACAATATAGATTGTAATAGCAAGGGGTGCAATGAATAGCAAACCCTGCAGCATGTAATTGATAAGTCGTTTCATGTTTTTTTGTTTATTTTAATGTTCCTGACCAATCTGCCTGGCCCCCAATGATTTTTCGTCGAAAAAAACTCACTGGTTCAATCAACAGTGAGGCACCAGGAATTCCTGGTTGAGCTGATATTAAGGTAGTGCAAATATAGGTATATATTCCCGAATCAGAGATGAACCTGGTCCGTGATCGGCTGATGCTGCAGAGAATTATTTTCGGTATTCATATTATATGCGGCTCGTTAATAATCCGGTTATAGTGATACTTCCCGGTGGTGCATTTTTTTCCTATCTTCGCGGACTGAAATCAGGCTTAATGAATTACCTCTCAGCAGAAAATATTTCCAAGGCGTATGGAGTGCAGGTTCTCTTTAAAGGGATCACTTTTGGATTGGAACGGGGCGACAAAACAGCACTTATTGCCCGTAACGGGACCGGGAAGACTACCCTGCTGCGGATACTTAGCGGTAAAGAGAGTGCCGATACAGGTGAGTTTAAGGTCCGCAATGGTATTCGAACCGCCTTTCTGGAGCAGTCGCCCGAGCTGGATAATTCTTTAACCATCGATGAGCTGATCGTCTCCGCAAACACACCGGTGCTGAGCGTGATCAGGCATTACGAACAGGTGATCAGCGAGCATTCGGCGGATCATTCAACAGAGGGGATGAAGCTGCTCGAGGCGGCCACCAATGAGATGGACCATGTGCAGGGATGGGATTATGACAGGCGACTGAAGCAGCTGCTGGACCTGTTTAGGATCACCGATACCTCGCAAAGTGTCGCAAGCCTTTCGGGTGGTGAGAAGAAGCGGCTGGCACTGGCGCTGGTGCTGCTTGATGAGCCGGAGTTGCTGATTCTTGATGAGCCGACCAACCACCTCGATATCGATATGATCGAATGGCTGGAGCGCTACCTTGCGCAGAGCAACCTGACATTGCTCATGGTGACGCACGACCGGTATTTTCTTGACAGGGTGTGCAACAGGATCCTGGAGATGGACCGGGGAACGCTTTTTCAGTACCAGGGAAATTATGAGTATTTCCTTGAAAAAAGGGCTGAAAGGGAGGTGCAGTTTCAAACCGAGACCGATAAGGCGGGTCAGCTAATGAAAAAGGAGCTGGAGTGGCTCAGGCGGATGCCGAACGCGCGTACCGGAAAATCGAAGTCACGGATCGATGCTTTTGACGCTATCAAGGCGAAAGCAACGGCAGCGTCCGACGAAGGCGAACTGAGGCTCCAGGTGAAGATTCCACGCCTGGGCGGAAAGATCAAGGAGCTGGAGCACATCCATAAAGCATATGGTTCGCTGAACATCATTGATGATTTCAGCTATAAGTTCGCAAAAGGCGAACGGCTTGGGATCATCGGCCGGAACGGAACAGGGAAATCGACCTTCTTGAATGTGATCAGTGGAGTGGACCAGCCTGATTCAGGAACGATCGACACCGGGGAGACATTGGTGACAGGATATTACCGCCAGATGGGAATTTCATGGAAAGAGAACCAGCGGGTGATTGATGTGGTGAAGGAGATCGCAGAGGTGGTGGAGTTGAAAAACGGCAGGACTATTTCGGCATCGCAGTTCCTGGAGCATTTCATGTTTACTCCCGAGTCGCAGTATAAGCAGATCGCCAAGCTGAGCGGTGGAGAGTTGAGGCGGTTGCATTTGCTGACTGTGCTGATAAAGAATCCGAATTTTTTGATATTGGACGAGCCTACAAATGACCTGGACCTGTTTGCACTGAATAAATTGGAGGAGTTTCTGCTGGCCTATGAGGGGTGCCTGGTGATTGTTTCGCACGACCGGTATTTTCTCGATAAGCTGACCGAGCATCTTTTTATTTTTGAAGGGAACGGAAAGATCAGGGACCATTACGGGAAGTATTCGCAATACAGGTTGGAGCAGGAGG
>CAYSMO010000025.1:0-20859 GCA_964432125.1 uncultured Bacteroidaceae bacterium
GTACGCCGTATAACTTTCATAAAGATGAGAGCCTTGTGTTTTCTATTGAGCCGGACGATAGGATTGACAGCATCATGATTAAATCAGGAACATTGAATCTCTATGCTTATAGCGAGTTTCGTCATGCTGGTGATTTAAATATCTCCAGCGGTGATATTTTCGATGAATCAGGCGACACCCTCGATCATACATTTACAATCAGCGAACCTGATGGTAATTTTGAAGAGACAACAGTCATTGACCTTTCCGGATGGAAAGTATTGATGCATCGTGTGGCTGATAGTGCTGAGGCTATTATCGATTTTAACCTTACCCTGACCAAGTCAGCTGCGGGGATAGGTGCGGATGAGGAGGCTGGAGTAATTCTCACATTTGAGAATTTGGAGTATAGTTCGGTTTTTGGTTTTATTGCTCCCCGAGAGCTTACTGATATTGAGGAATCGATTGAGATAGATTTTTTCAGTGGATTGGATGAGGTACCAAAGATCTATTTTGCTGATCCGCAATTTAATCTGGCGGTACATAATTCCTTTGGCATACCTATTTCATTAAATATTAATGATTTTAGAGCAAGATCGTTTTTTGATGGTACCTATACCGACCTTGTTTTTAAGAATGATACCATGAATCCCTATCTAGTGCGCGCTCCAACAGTGGATCAGCTTGGACAGGTTGTTACAACAGAGCGGCGCTTTAATGTGGAAACAACCAATATTGACTCGCTGCTGTCGAGTGTTCCGGATAAAATTGATTTCTCCTTTACGGCATCCTCGGGTAATCCGCCGGGATCAACGGAACAGAACTTTCTGCTCGATACCAGTAAAATAGTTTTGGAGACTGAAGTGATTTTACCTGTCTGGTTCAGCACCAGTGGATATACTTTGCGAGATACCCTTGACATAGCCCTTGACAGCCTGCTGGCAGATTTCGGGTTTATTGAGCGTCTTGGTTTCAGACTTACAACTGTCAATGAATGGCCTCTCGAGCTCTCTGTTCAGCTTTACTTCATGGATCAGATGGGTGAAATGATTGATTCATTGTTTGAGGATCGCACCGTGATTTTGGATGCAGCCCCGGTTAACAATGATGGAGAAGTGGAAATTGAATCTCTCGTTCCATATGAAGTCAATGTCGAGCTATCTGGAAGTGATCTGAAAGACATCGAAGATGCGAGTAATTTGGTCTTGTCTGTTCGTGCTGTTACAGCGGAGAATGGCGTTCCTACAGTAAAGTTTTTAAGTAGTTATACGCTGAATTATGGGCTTTCTGTTTATGCTGATTTCAGAATTAACCCCAATGAATTGAATTTTGAATAAATATAGAACTTAACCCACAATATAGATCCATGAAAAGCCTCAAGCGATTATCTGTTTCGGCCGTTATTTTTCTTTTATCACTGTTTGTTATAGTTGAAGCACAGATTCCGAACTCCATGTTTTTCATGCCTGGCGTGCCTCAATCAAACAGGATCAATCCAGCCATTCAGCCGGGATGTAATTTTTACCTTGGATTTCCTGCACTGGCTCCTTTTCGGTTTCAAATAAGTTCGAGCTCCCTGGCATTTAATGATGTCATATATTACAATTCTGATATTGATTCGTTGATTTCTCCATTACACCCCCTGGGGGATAAAAGTGCTTTTTTAGATGGATTGGAGGATGTAAATTTTATGCTTGCTAATTTCGGAACATCATTGGGTTCGTTTGGATTCAGGGCAGGGAAAAGTTTTTTTTCTGTTGATTTGACAACCAGGATGGATGGAAATGTTTATTATCCTAAAGGAATATTTGAGGTTCTTTTTAACGGGTTGCCTGATGGCTCTGATATCTCTCTCGGAGGTATTGGAGCAGATGTCAATCTGTTTAATGAGCTTTCTCTGGGATGGTCCAGAGAGGATTTCATTTTACCCAATTTGGATATTGGGTTTCGCGGCAAGGCACTGTTTGGTCTGGCCAATCTTTCAACCATGAATTCCAGTTTTGATCTGACCACATCGCTTGATGTATGGAATTTGAAATCCAATATGCAGATCAATGCGGCTGCTCCTTCATTTGTTACCTTTAATGATGATTTTGAAAGTGATGACGGACCGATATTGGTTGATGAGGAATTCTTTGATACTGCTCCTCCCATGGAAATTGCAAAAAGCATTGTCAGTCTGGACAGGTTCGGAATAGCATTGGATGCCGGAATTAATTACAGGATTATTCCACAGCTGTTATTGAGCGCCTCTGTGTTGGATATCGGAGGAATAAACTGGAACAATACAGTGGCGGGCACTTTTGATTTTGAATATGATTTTACCGGGGTTGAGGTAAATCCCTTTACGGGTGTTGATACAACATTTGTAAATGAACTTTCTGACTCATTAATGAATTCCCTTACATTCCTGACGGGGGATCCCTATTTTTCAAGATTAAACCCTAAATTGTTAATTGGGGCCTCTTATTATCCGGTTGAAAAGATTGGTTTCGGACTTTTGTCACGTACTGACTTTATGAATGAGGAGATCGCTCAGCAGTTTACAGGGACGGTAAATATGACAACAGGAAAATTCATCAATCTTTCGCTTAGTTATTCTTATATGAGCAGGACATTCAATAATCTCGGGGCAGGCATCTCTTTTAACGTGGGTCCGCTAAATATGTATATGATTTCCGACAATATTGTCAGTGGAGCACTAATGCCATTAAATACCCGCTCGATTAATCTCTGGTTCGGGATGAATCTTACTTTTGGATGGAAAAGGGCTGAAAGAAAGGCAAAACAAGTTGACAGACCATTGATCATGTAGGTTTCATATTCGACTTACATACACTTTAAGCAGCAATGTTTTGCTGGTAATGCGATAATTGTGGTATATGACCTCAAGGTTCATTTTTGGAAGTTTTTCAGGATAGTTTAATCTCCTGTGCCATTCTTGTCGCAAAGACAAAATCGTTAAGTGCCTCATTGTTGCTATGAAGTACCTCTTCTTTTGTGCCTTCCCAGCATTTGCAACCATTGTAAATATAGATTACTTTATCTCCGATCTCCAGTACTGAATTCATATCATGGGAATTCACTACTGTTGTGATGCCAAACTCTTTGGTAATGTCCCTGATCAGGTTGTCAATGCGAATAGCCGTTTTAGGATCGAGTCCTGAGTTGGGTTCATCGCAAAACAGGTATTTAGGCGATAGAGCCATTGCCCTGGCAATTGCTGCTCTTTTTCTCATTCCTCCGCTCAGTTCTGCTGGAAGTAGGTTATTTACATTTTTTAATGCTACCCTTTCGAAACAGAAATTGACCCTTTTTAGTTTCTCTTTGTAGGAATCATTAGTGAACATATTTAGGGGGAACATAACATTTTCCTCAATGGTTAGTGAGTCGAAGAGTGCCGCTCCCTGAAAAAGCATCCCCATATTCTTCCGTAATTCCTGTTTTTCACGGTTCCCCATCTGTCTGAAGTTTTGGGCATCGTACCAGATCTCACCTCCATCAACTTCCATTAATCCAACAATTGATTTCATCAGGACTGTTTTTCCTGAGCCACTTTCGCCAATAATCACATTGCACTTCCCTTTTTCGAGGGTCAGGCTTAAGTCGTTCAGCACATATTGTCCTTCGAACTTTTTGTATATGTTTTTCAGGTTGATCAATGTAAGATGATATTGGTAAGTACCAGGTTGGCAAAAAGAATAAAGATACTGCTCATAACAACTGCTCTCGTGCTCGATTTCCCGACTTCCACAGCTCCACCTTTTACATAATAGCCGAAATAAGCGGCAATGGTTGTTATAACAAATGCATAGAATGCAGCCTTCACCATGGCATAAGCAAGATAATAGGGATAGAAGACATATTGGATTCCATAAATGTAATCCGCCACTGGAATGTTATCGCCAGTGAGGCAGATCAGGTAACCGCCGAATAAACCTACCGCAACACTCAGTGCACATAAAACTGGCAGAAAAATCACCATGGCAATGAGTTTTGGAAGGATCAAAAAAGCTGCTGAATTAATTCCCATTACCTCAAGTGCATCGATCTGTTCTGTAATTCTCATCAATCCTAATTCAGAGGCAATGCTTGAGCCGCTTTTCCCGGCAATAACAAGTCCTACCATGGTGGAAGAGAATTCAAGTAGCAAAGAGTCTCTGACTGTTACTCCGACAATGTACCTGGGCAGCCACGGATTTTCGATATTAAAATTGGTTTGTATGGTAATTGCTGCACCAACAAAAAGCGATATGATTGCAATAATACCTATTGAGCCCAGACCGTGGTTTTCCATCTCACGGATCGTTTGGCGATAATAGATATGAAATTTCTCTGGTTTGGAAAATACCCTTCTTAGCAAAATAAGGTAGTCCCCTATGGTTGCAACCATTTTAAGCATGCCGTAAATTTACAAATAATAATTCTGCAATGGTATAAAACACTTCTGAAGTAATCCTGTTCTAATATTTTATTGTATTTTTAGTAATCAATATGTTCATTGCATATTTGTTTTTAATTTTTTAGGCAACACAAAGATCATGAATAAGAATTATTACGCCATAATAATGGCTGGTGGTATTGGAAGTCGCTTCTGGCCATTAAGTAGAGAGAAGTATCCAAAACAATTTATTGATATACTTGGAGTTGGGAAAACATTGCTCCAACAAACCTTCGACCGATTCAGAGAGCTGATACCGTCAGAAAATATTTACATTGTAAGTAATGCAGGATATAAGGATATCATTAGCAATCAGCTACCTGCAATTCCTGCAGGAAATATTTTGCTGGAACCTTCGCGGCGCAATACTGCTCCCTGCATAGATTACGCTAATTTCAGGATTCTTGAAAAAGATCCTGATGCCCGGATCATTGTTGCACCATCAGATCACTTAATTATCAAAGAGGATATTTTTTTGCAGCAGGTAAAGTATGGTTTGGAGTTTGTGGGAGATAAGCAGGCATTACTTACTCTTGGAATTCAGCCGAGCAGACCAGAAACAGGCTATGGGTACATACAGGCAGTGCAAAAAAGCGTGCCTGGTTATGAGGAGATCGGACTTAAAAAGGTGAAGACCTTTACTGAAAAACCTGATCTTGAGATGGCAAGGGTCTTTTACGAAAGTGGAGAATTTTACTGGAATGCCGGCATTTTTTTCTGGTCATTACCAACGATTATGAAGGCTTTTGAGACGCATATTCCGGAAGTACATTCATTATTTGAGAAAGGGAAGGGTAAATATGGCACTGCAGATGAAGAAATTTTTATTGAAGAGACATATGCCCGATGTCGGAATATCAGCATTGACTATGCTATTATGGAAAAGGCTGATAATGTATATGTGCTTGCCTCAGATATCGGATGGTCTGATCTGGGAACCTGGGGATCGCTTTATGAGCAGATGGATACCGATGGGAATGGGAATGCAGTTAGCGGAAAGCATGTTTTTTTGTATAATTCATCAGGCAATATCATCAATGTCTCAGATGATAAATTGGTATTGCTTCAGGGGTTGGAGGACCATATAGTTGTGGAATCTGATAATGTGTTGCTTGTGTGTAAAAAGGAGGAGGAGCAGCGGATCAAGGAATTTGTAAATGATATCAGATCAGATCTCGGCGATAGATTTATATAGTCAATGAAAGGGCATTGAATTTTCTTTCCAAAAAGGCTTAGGAGGAGCCAGGTTTATAACAAAAAAAGCCACATCTGTTAAGGATGTAGCTTTTTACAGAAAAAGGTATCATTTAATACTCCCAAAGATCATGTTCCATGATAAAAAGCTCTTTTTTGACTCTTTCAGCCTCAAGCAATGCATCTTGCCCACCCACATAATCAACAATAAACCTGTTACCAAATTCGTTGGATTCTGCTGCAATGGAGCTTGCAAACCTGCGTTGAATAAAGAGATCATCAAAAGAGATGTTCTGGGCATCATTGTTCGGATTGAAAACAGCGTGAGTTGCTAAGAGGTCCCGACACTGGGGGAAATAGACAAAGAATGGAATAATTCTGTCAACGCCAGGAAGGGGTTGCATTGTAATCGGATCAAATTTTGGTCGAATAATCAGCGGAGCCAAAGCTGTAATGCGCACCCTCATTTCTGAGTGTTGTTTGTCAAAATACCATTTTTCCTTCACATAGAAACCCTTAATGTTTCCTCCCCTGGTATCAACCCTGCTGACTTCACCATTGTCATCAAATATGGAATCGGCTTCAATTCTGTTATACACTTCAGCAAGTGAAGTCGGTTCAGCAAACGGATTATTAAAATCATTGTAGGCGTAAGGGGTAATTTCTCCTGAGCGGAGACCTTCCATAAGCAAAAGATAAAGACTGTATCTGGACTCAATTGGTTCTATCTCAGGATAGCGCAGCGGATAATTCATTCGCTGTCGAAGATCAATTATCCTCCAGATATCTTTGGCCCACATAACATCTGCCTCCCTGAGATAGGGATATGGAATTGGTTTTTTTGTCGGAATAATATTTTCCCTCGTATACACATCTTCAGTAGCCACTGTACTCATAGAAGCTGATTGAGGACCTCCTTGTGCCATACTGGTATTGGGTTGTTGCGCATATACACTGGCTGAAAAACCTGTAGCAGCAACGACCATAAACAGATACTTTGCTATCTTCATCATTATCGAATTTTAATTGTTATACTATTTAGTGAGCGTTTCACACCATCCGGACCAATCGCCTCTACATCTTCAATGAAGACCCTCTGTCCAGCCCTCATTCTCCTGAAAAGATCCTTTTGTGCGGTAGTAAATGATTCGCTGGTTGATTCTTCAATGATATTGATACCGCCAGCACCTACTACATTGACTTTAAAACCTGTAACAGTAAAGACGACATCGAACAGAAAATCTTCTGCTACAGCCTCCACTTTTTGAAGTTGGGTTAGGCTGCCTAATGTCATAAAACCACTGCCTTTAGGCAGACCCTGAACGATTGCAGTTGGTGAGGGTAGATTCAACACCCTAAAATTCATCTCACCCATGAAGCTCTCTTTTCCTTCAACATCAGCATAAACACTAATCTTGCTATTGTCTTCACGTGGACCGGGCTGTACTATATAATTGCCTGGAGATACTTTTCTTATGGTGCCTGAAGAGATTCTTGGTCTGACGGCACTTTCTGTAACTCCTGATGCCGAGACAGAAACCGGATTATCCACACCCCTGTAAAACACATTCATTTTTGTTGGAGAGATCACAGCATTGGCTTCAGCAACACGATAGGAAGCACTAAACTTTTTTTCAATCATCTGTCCATCATTATCCAGCTTCAATATACCTCCCCACGTCTTATCCCCCGGTGTGTTTGAAGTGGAGGTAAATATGCCCTTACCTCCCTGTACGTCGAGCGTTTGACCATTATCAAGTATTACTTCGGGTGAATTGGTTGAATCATATGCCGCGAGGAAAACCTGTGCCTTATACTCTTGTCCTTTGAAAACTACATTGGAGTTGGGCAGGACAATCGCTTCAAGTACATTTACCTTAAAGTCTTTTGCATCAATCTGTTCAAGCAGATAATTGATTACATCAGACTCTACATTTCTTACATCGGCCTGCATTTTTGATAGAATCGTAATTACAGATGCGAGTGGCAGATGCTCAAAATTATGGCTCTCCCATGGATGATCAGGTTCTCCAGCTTTTTCTGCAGGATGATCGTGGGTATCAAGGTTTCCTTTTATGGATTCAATCAGTCCCTGGTACTCTTCGGGATCATCGATCATTGCTATCATTTCTTCCCTGTAGTTATTGATCATCTCCTTTAGTTCACCACCCCTTTTTTCGACAATCATGACCTGTGCAGGTGTGTCAGTATTATCCTTATTTGCGACATCTGATAGTTCGACCTCACCCTCATGCACTGCATCTGGATCCTTTACACTGACAATTGCTATTTTGCACTCATTCATGAAATCATATAGTTCATCTGTTCTCTTTTTTACCTCATCAGCTTTGTTTTTCCAGTCCCCTACCTTGTCAGGATTCTGAGAATAAGCAAGGTCAAACTTACTATAATACCCTTCGTTTTTGGATGCAAAGTTGGAAGTGGTCTGATTGAGTCCGTGATCCACGATAACAAATGCGTCAAGTACATCTTTAGACACATTCAATGCCAGCATGGCTGTCAGCACCAAATACATCATGCCGATCATCTTTTGTCTCGGAGTTTCTTTACCGTGTCCCATGCGAAATGGATTAAAACAACATTAATTACCTATTTTTTTCGAATACTCATTGCTGAAAGCATCGTACCATATATGTTATTCAGTTCGGAGAGGCTTTCACTCAGCCTGGTAATCTCCTCCTTGTACTTTTGCGTTTCATCGACTGAAGCTTTCAGGCTACTTACCATTTCATTGAGACCTTTATAAACGTCTGCAGTACCTTTCAGATGTTCCTTACTACCTTCCACCTGTGTGGAATAGCTGTTATTTAGCTCTCCAAGATTTTTACTGAGTGTTTCAAGTTGCATCTGGAATTTTTTCTGGCTCTCAGAGATTTGTGTATGTTCCTGTTTCACCTCTCCCGACATGGCTTCATAGGCTGCTGTAAGATTGGCACTTGATGCCGCAAATCTTTCCGCAATCTCTTTCCCCTTTTCATTTATCAGTTGGGAGGTGTTCTTATATGATGCCGTAAGGGTTTCAACCTGCTGGTTCAAGGCGCCTGTATTGGTACCATATGCAGTAGCTACCTGGTCCATATTTGATGCTGCAGACCCCATTTTATCAAAATACTCTTTTGTGGCAAGCGAGGATGCTGTAATGTCGGCAATAGTTTCGGAACTTGAAGATATTGCGGAGATACTTTTACCCAGGTTTTTTACATCTGCTTCACTGATTTGTGACTCCTGAATCAATTCATCGAATTTTTGGAGGCCCACATTTCGACCGGCAATGGCCTGTTCCTTGTATTCATCAATTTCATCAGGATCGGACATCCCTGCCAGTTCGGGATAGACCAGGGTCCAGTCAAGTTCTTCGTGCAGCGGTTCAAAGGCTGAGAAGAAAAATATAACTGCCTCGATTAGCAAACCAGCGGTGAGGGCTATGCTTGCTCCCGGCCAGTGCTGGATTTTAAACAAGGCACCTACGATTACGATGGCTGCTCCGAACCCATAAAGCTTAGCTGTAAAAGATTTCCAGCCCGAACTTTGAACTAATTCTGTAATTCCCATAATTCGTTATATTAGAATTAATTTGTACCTAAATATGAACGCACACAACGAAATCCGATATATGATTTTGCAGTATCCTGGTATTCGTAATCACGCATGCTTACCTGCAGGTAGCGTGCCACATCCTTCCAGGAACCTCCCCTGATCACCTTACGCTTCATCACTGGCGGGTCGTCTGGATGAGCGTTATACTTGTAATTGGGATTGAGGGTTGCTGAGAATACATAAGCAGAAGGATCATATGCATTGATGGTCCATTCTGCAACATTGCCCGCCATATCATATAATCCAAATTCATTCGCGGCAAAGGTTGCAACCCTTTCTGTTGCCAATGCGCCATCATCAACATAATTACCGCGCAATGGTTTGAAGTTGGCAACAAAACAACCTAATCTGTTTCTTGTATAAATCCCGCCCCATGGATACATACTATGATCGAGGTTACCCCGGGCTGCAAATTCCCACTCAGCTTCAATGGGCAGCCTATAATCCTGAACGAGGGGTAATCCTGTTTTTGCAAGTGCATCATTCAGGTGATTTGTTCTCCAGATGCTAAATGCATTTGCCTGTTTCCACGTGACGCCTACAACAGGATAATTATCATACGAGACATGTGAGAAATACATGGTGGCCAAAGGCTCGTTATACGAGTAGGTAAAATCGGCAATCCAACAAAGTGTATCCGGGTATACCAGGACCCAATCCTTGTGTACAAAAGAACCCCTGCTAGTGATTGCCTCCCTGGTACCATCAGGTCTGACCACTTCTCCATCGTATGTTACTGTTGGATCAGCTGTACCACCACTGTATTCTAATTTCATCCGGCTGCTTCTTTTTGCAGCCTGATGGAGATCAACCCAATAGTAATTATGTATCAGTTTACTTACATCCAATTCCTTGTTGCGAGGTGATAGCTGATCCGGACCAGAATGATAAATCCCCATACCTGCATCATCGGGATTGGCGGGGTCTCCATACACCATATTTCTAAGGTTTCCTTCTTTGTCTTTACGGATCACTTCCATTGGAGTGTCCCAGTTAATCCTGGGTTGGCCATCCCTGTCATTTACCTGCTGCCCATTCTCATCCAGGTAAAGGAAGTCTTCCTGCCCATTTACTGCCAGGAATTTTCTAATGATTGAATCACGGACCCAATAAACATACTGTCTGTATTCATTGTTTGTGATTTCAGTTTCATCCATCCAGAATGCATCTATAGAGACTGTTCTGGACATCGCATTTTGTGTCCATGCCACATCCTGATCGCTTGGTCCCATTGTAAATGAACCTGAAGGAATGAACAACATTCCGTAGGGATCTGGTTCCATATAGGCTTTTCGTCCCTGCACTCCAACTAGTTCTCCCGTGTTATAACTACTGCAGCTACCTAATAAGGCTACAGATATTACCAGTAATAATACTCTTTTCATGGCTTGGGTGTTTATGCAAATTCTTTGTTTAATCAAGATGGTCAAGTTATAAAAAACATTTTAAATATAGTAAATAATTATAAAAATCTAATACTCTCATATTTTTCCGGACTTTTGTCAAGGCTGAGATCAAAGCAATAGCGTACGGTGATCTCATGCGAACCACTACTGTATTTAAACAGGGGTGATAATTCAATATCGTATGAATAACCTACCCTGACACCATTTAACAGTTCAATGCCAAACAGAGTGCTGATGGCCCCCCCAACTGAATAACTAACTCCTCCCCAGAATCTTTTATTGTATCGTAGGTTGGTATTGAGATAAATATGGTTGTCCTTTCCGTCTGTCTGCAGCATAAATGATGGCATTAACTCAAATACCGGATTCGGCAATTGAATGGTATAACCGCCAACAGCATAATAATGCCTGATCAATCCTGTTTCTGCTGTCTCTTCAGGAAAACTAAATGATGTCTGGTTGATGTGTGTTACGGATAATCCAACATATAAATTGTTGGTAGAATAAAAAGCCCCCAGACCCAAATCCAAGCCAAAAAGACTGGAAGAGTTTTGAGGAATGGCATCATCACCAACCACATCAATAACATCTGCACCATTCAAACCCGAGGGATCAAAGGAATGGTTGGCAAATCCAGCGCTCAGGCCTGTGCCGAGAACCCCGGCACCTATATCTATTTTGTAAGAGTATGCTATACTGACGAACAGATCATTGTTCAGGGCGAGATTATCGCTCATGAGATTAATGCCTGCCCCGTGAGACCGATTAAATAAATTGAATGGAGAATGGGCGGTGAATGTCGACACCACGGGAGCAGAGGGTATTCCTGCCCATTGGTTTCTAAAAGCTGCCGCTGCACATATTCTATTGGTCTGCCCCATGGCTCCGGGATTAAAAACCGGGACAAGAAACATGTTCTGACTCAGTTTTGGATCTTGTTGGGCCATTAGGTTAAATGACATAATCAAAAAAAATAATATTCCTGTCCGTTTGTTCATTATAATATTGAATAACCCTCTCTTTGCTTATATCTTGCTACTTTGCCGAAGTAAAATAAGTAAAAATTATCATGCAGAACAAATATTATTAACAGAACATTGTTAATAAAGTTGCAGAAGAATCCTGCAAGAGATTTTTTTCCGCGTGTCATATAATAAAAATATTTCTTTGCAATAGTTTAATTTGTAACATTTACCCATTTAATCGCAGTAAATAACGTATCCAGCGTTCAGGAATTACATTTTTGCACGCCAGTTTATAATCTTCATACGAACAGGATATAAAATAGTTATAATTAGTTACAGGATTTTTTACAGGAAGCTCTATCCACCATCGTTCAGAAAGATTGCTTTTATAAAAAATCAGCTCCTCGGTTATCTCCCCGGGTGTAATTATAAACTTTCTTGTGTGTTCCGATGTTTCGAGTGGATTCTCCTTCAGGCGATGAGACAGTCCATCAATAAAATACCAGATAGCCTGGGCTGCCAGGTGACTCGTCTGGCCGTTTAGGTCTTTGTCGGGTGAAAGCTCAAACAGACCACAGATTTTCACCTTCTCGCTTATTCCCCCGTAACGGGTAAGTGCACAAAGCTCATCTCCAAAAAGTCCGTTAGGTGAGGGAGTTGTAACCCCCGGGGCATCGGAATGCCGGACTGAATTCATGTCTATACTGATAAGGTCCGCATCCCTGATCAGTGGTTCAGCTTTTTTAACACCCTCTCTGAGTTCACCGAGTCGCATGCTATCCATATACTCATCGTGAATCACATCCATTTGATTTTCAGTGATGAAATATTGTTGGTGACCGATGTTCGAATAGATGAACCGGTCTTTTACCTTTTTATTCAGGATATAATCCAGGTAGTTTCTCGAATTGATCTGTGGTTCATTTTCCAACCAAAAATCGAAACGGGGATCTACGGTAAGGATCTGCTGGATTCCCTTCAATTGTTCAAGTGCTAAAATTGCTCCGTAAGTCAGGTCCTGGGAACCTCCGATAAAAAAAGGGATAACGTCACGCTCCGTCAATTCCAGAACAACATCCCTGATGGCATAGTAAGTATCGTTTATTTGATTGGTTATCTTCAGGTTACCGAGATCATAAACCTTTACGTTCTTATTGATTTTGCGTAATTGGTAGAGCATCCCCCTTACCAGATCGGGAGCCCTGGCACTGCCTTTGATATATGCAGCTGCATCCTGTGGCAAGCCGATCAGCGCGAGCTGGTACCGTTCCAGATCTCTGATCGGTTGGTCGGGGGTATGAATAGAGATATTTCTGCTGAACGACTGTTTTTCCGGCAGAAATTGGAATTCCGGCCGCTCAAGGCTTACAGGGTCAAAATATCCGTTGAGGTCCATATGGCTTATGCTTTACGTTTTTTTCCCCGGGAGGGTTTATCCGGAGTTTTATCAATGATCTCCATACACTCCTTCAGGGACAATTCTTCCGGTTTTTTGCTTTTGGGAATTTTATAATTCTTCTTATTGAATGCGATATAGGGACCATACCTGCCATTCAGAATCTGTAGTCCGGGTTGATCATCGAACTCCTTTATAATTCTGTTTTTCTCTTCCTCTCTTTTTTTGTTTATTAATTCTATGGCCCTGTCGAGCGTTACAGAATAGGGATCATCCTCCTTACCAAGCGATACAAATTTATTCTGATGTCGAACATAAGGGCCGAATCTGCCAATGGCGACTGTAACATCGGCATCTTCATACTTTCCCAGGTTACGGGGAAGCTTAAACAGATCCAACGCCTCTTCAAGTGTTAGCGTTTCCAGACTTTGGCCTTTCAACAGGCTTGCAAATCGAGGTTTTTCTTCATCGTCAGCCTCTCCGACCTGCACCATGGGTCCATATCTTCCGATCTTCACAGAAACCGGCTTGCCATTCTCCGGATGTGTTCCCAATACCCTTTCACCTTTCGAACGTTCCGAAGTTTGCAATGTCTCGTCAACCTTTTTATGAAAAGGAGTGTAAAATTTACTGATCATCTTTCTCCAGTCAGCCTTTCCCATCGCAATAGAATCAAACTGCTTCTCAACATCCGCAGTGAAATTGTAATTCATTATCTCCACAAAATACTGTTCCAGGAAATCATTTACCACGATCCCGATATCAGTTGGGAACAGTTTCTGCTTTTCCTGTCCATGGATCTCTGTTTTAGAAACCTCTTTTATGGTACCAGGTTGAAGCACCAGGTTGGCCACCTTCCGTTTCTCTCCTTCGCGGCTCTCCTTTACCACGTATTCCCTGTTTTGTATCGTCGATATGGTAGGAGCATAAGTGGACGGACGGCCGATTCCAAGTTCTTCAAGTTTCTTAACCAGGCTCGCCTCGTTGTATCTGGCGGGGGGAGATGTATGCTTCTGGGTTGCCTCAATAATATTATAATTGAGCTGATCGTTCTGCTTGAGCGGCGGAAGAAGTTTGCCTGTCTCCTCCTCGTTCTCGTCATCGGTCGATTCAATATATACCTTTAGAAATCCGTCAAAAATCAGAACCTCCCCTGTTGCAACAAAATGCTCTTCAGCATTGGAGATGTCTATCTTCACTATTGTTCTTTCGAGCTGTGCATCGCTCATCTGGGAAGCGATGGTCCGTTTCCATATAAGCTCATACAAACGTTGCTCCTGACTGCTTCCGCTAATACTGTGGTTATTGATATAGGTGGGTCTGATTGCCTCATGTGCCTCCTGTGCCCCTTTCGATTTCGTTGTATATTTTCTAACCTTGAGGTATTTTTCTCCGAACTGCGTTTTAATTTCGGTGGAGGCTGTTGAAATCGCAAGTCCCGAAAGACTCAAGGAGTCTGTTCTCATATAGGTGATAAACCCCGACTCATAAAGCCGCTGTGCAACAGACATGGTCTGTGCAACCGAGAATCCCAGCTTCCTGCTGGCTTCCTGTTGCAGGGTTGAGGTGGTGAATGGAGGAGCAGGAGATTTTTTTCCAGGTCTTTTCTCAACGGAGCTGACAGTAAAATCTGCCTCCATGGCTTTTTTCAGGAAAATGCGTGCATCTTCGATTTTGTCAAATCGTTTCGACAGTTCTGCCTTTACCTCCTTTCCGTTACCGGGGACTGTAAAGCCGGCGGTGATCCTGAAATAGGTTTTTGGATCGAATCCATTGATCTCGCGTTCCCGCTCTACGATAAGCTTTACAGCAACACTCTGCACCCTTCCGGCCGACAGGGAGGGCTTTACCTTTTTCCACAGGAGTGGCGATAATTCGAAACCAACCAGCCGGTCTAATACCCTTCTGGCCTGCTGGGCGTTCACGAGGTTCTCATCAATACCCCTTGGAGAAGCGATGGCATTCTGTATAGCATCTTTTGTTATTTCATGGAAAACAATACGCTTTGTTTTCGTTTCGTCCAATTCAAGAACCTCTTTCAGGTGCCAGGCTATTGCTTCACCCTCACGGTCCTCATCAGAGGCGATCCAAACCGTTTCTGCTTTTCCCGCCAGTTCCTTCAGCTCTTTGACAACTTTCTTCTTGTCGACTGAAACGATATACTCCGGACGGAAATTATTTTCAACATCAATTCCGAGATTCTTTTTTGCCAGATCCCTTACATGGCCGAAACTTGACTTGACCAAAAAATCCTTTCCCAGAAATTTTTCAATCGTTTTTGCCTTGGCCGGCGACTCTACGATAACCAGATTCTCAATCATAATATTCTCTCCCACTTTATTGAATGAATGCACAAAATTATATCAATTGATTTAGCAGACTCAAATTTTTGCTATAAATTATTGTTATTTTTGTCCCAAACAAAGCTCATAATGGTTAAAAAAGCCAACAAACATAATGCATATATTGCTATTTTGTGGTCGATCTTCGGATTAATTTTTATTTCTGTGATCATTCTTTTTTACATGATCGCGAATGGCAAGTTTGGATTTATGCCTACATTCGAGGAACTTGAGAATCCACAAACTAACCTTGCATCGGAAATATTTACGGATAACGGAGAACTGCTCGATAAGTTCTTTATTGAGAATAGAACACTGGTCGAATACAATGATCTGTCTCCCTACCTGGTCGATGCGCTTATTGCTACGGAGGATATCCGTTTTAGCAGACATTCGGGGATTGACCCGCGGGGCCTTGTGCGTGTTATTGTGAAATCTCTGTTGCTTGGACAAAACGCAGGAGGTGGAAGTACCATTTCGCAGCAATTGGCTAAAAATCTCTTTCCCAGGGATACAACGCAGAATAGTACGATGATCGGCCGGGCCGCTCACCTGGCCATTGTGAAATTGAAGGAGTGGAACACTGCTGTAAGACTGGAAAGAAGCTATACCAAGAATGAAATTCTGACCATGTACCTGAATACGGTGCCATTTGGTGGAGAAGCGGTCATCGGTATTAAGTCAGCCGCCAACGCATTCTTTGACAGCTCCCCCGACTCCCTTAAACTGGAAGAGGCGGCCGTGCTGGTGGGGATGTTGAAGGCTCCTTCCCGGTTTAATCCCTACCGAAACCCTGATAATGCTAAAGGCAGAAGAAATACTGTGATAGACCAGATGGTTAAATATGAATATCTCGATAAGGCTGTTGCAGATTCTGTGAAACAGATACCGGTAACCGCATTTTATAATGTATCCGGACACATGGGGGGGAAAGCCAATCATTTCCGCACTTTTCTGAGGATTAGCATGAATGCAGATAAGCCTGAAAGGGAGAACTATTTTGACAAGGAGAACTATTCTGAAAGGGCATATGAACGGTTTCAAAGGGATTCAATCCGGTGGGCGAACGACCCTCTCTACGGATGGATCTATAAGAATCCGAGGCCGGATGGTACACATTATAATATATACCGTGACGGTTTACGTATCTATACAACCATCAATATGAAGATGCAGGAGTATGCTGAAGAGGCAGTGGCAGAGCATCTTAGCGAATACCTGCAGCCTGCTTTTTTTTCCGAAAAAAAGGGCAGACCAAACGCCCCTTTTGAAGATATTTCGCAAGAGGAGATTGATCGTGCGATGAACATGGCAATTGGTCATTCAGAAAGGTACAAGAAGCTTCATAACAGGGGGATGCCTGAAGATTCCATCATGATGATATTTAAGGAACCAATTGAAACTGCTGTTTTTACCTGGCAGGGATTAACCGATACGGTAATGAGTCCCTACGACTCGATTCGTCACCTGAAACACATTTTACGGGCGGGTTTTATTGCCATGGAGCCCTGGTCGGGCCATGTGAAGGCTTATGTCGGCGGACATAATTACCGGTATTTTCAATACGATCATGTTACCCAGGGAAGGAGGCAGGTGGGGTCGACCGTCAAACCCTTTCTTTACCTGCTGGCCATGACCGAAGGAGTTTCTCCCTGTAAGCAGATCCCCCTCGTACCTATTTCATTCCAGGTACAGGATTCAGTTTACACTCCCAGGGCTCCAGGAACAAACCAGCATGCCGGTAAATATGTATCATTAAAATGGGGGTTAGCCAATTCGCACAATTGGGTTTCTGCATGGCTCTTTAAAAAATTTGAGCCGGAAAATATAATTCTTCTGATGCGAAAAATGGGAATCACCTCCAAGATTGATCCCGTGCCTTCCATGATCTATGGTCCTTCAGATGTGTCTCTGGAGGAGATGGTTGGTGCATTCAATACCTTTGGAAACCAGGGAATCTATGTCTCCCCGGTCTATGTAACCAGGATCGACGATAAGTATGGGAACACGATATCTACTTTTCAGGCGCAGGAAAATGAAGCGATTAGCGAAGAGGCTGCCTACCTGATGATCACATTGCTTAAAGAGGTTGTGAATCGCGGTACAGCAGGCAGGTTGCGCTATCTGTATCAGTTTTCTGGTGAAATTGCTGCTAAAACCGGAACGACCCAGAACCAGAGTGACGGTTGGTTTATGGGGATCACACCCCAGCTGTCAGCCGGTGTCTGGGTTGGAGGAGAGGACCGATCGGTCCATTTTGATGAGCTTGGTATGGGAGCCGGTGGAAACATGGCACTGCCGATTTGGGCTAAATTCTTTGAGAAGGCGTATGCCGACTCAACCCTTGGGATTGTGCAGGATACATTGTTTGAAAAGCCGGTTGATTTTTATGTCGATTTGGATTGCCCTGATATTTCAGAAACTGCCTCTTCTGCCGATTACAGTGATTTCTGATTATACCGGAATCGATGCGATCAGCTTCCTGGTATATTCTTCAGAAGGTTGCAGGTAGATCTGTTCGGATGTTCCCGACTCAATAATCTTTCCATCCGACATTACCATGACCCTGTCTGACATGTATTTAACTACGGTCAGATCATGGGAAATAAAAATATAGGTGAGACCATACTCCTCTTTCAGGTCATTTAACAGGTTCAGGATCTGTGCCTGTATGCTCACATCCAGCGCGGAAACACTCTCGTCGAGAATAATAAACTCAGGTCGGCATGCCAGTGCCCTGGCAATTCCGATGCGTTGGCGCTGACCCCCTGAAAACTGGTGGGGGTACAGGTTGAATGAATCGACCGGTAATCCTACTTGTTCCAACAACCGGCGTGCCATCTCTTTTGCCTCTGTTTTTCCTTTTGTCAGGTGGTGAACGACAATCGGTTCAATAACAATACTACCAACGGTCTTTTTCGGATTCAATGAGGAGTAGGGGTCCTGGAAAACGATTTGAATGTTCTTGCGGATCTTTCGCAGTGTTTTAGCCTTCAATTTGTTCAGGGCTTGCCCCTGGTAAAAAACAGATCCGCTGTCGGCTTGAATCAGCTGAAGAATTGTTCTGCCGAGGGTGGTTTTACCACATCCCGATTCACCGACCAGTCCGAGCGTTTCACCCCGGTATACATCGAATGAGACCGCATGCACAGCGTTCACCGATCTGCCCCTTGCGCTGAAATTTACATGCAGATTTTCTACCCTGAGAAGGACCTCGTCCTTTTTCTGAACGGGTATTTCAGTCTTGTTCGGCTTGTGCGTTTTATGGTTTCGACCCGCTTTTTCCGGATCCATAAAATCATCAACTGTGGGAAGGCGTAAAGGCTGATTTTCAAGGCCGGGCCTGCATGCCAGCAAACCTTTCGCGTAAGGTGTGGAGGGCTTTTCCATGATGTTTTGCACTCCTCCTCTTTCAATGATCTCTCCCTGGCGCATTACAGCAACCTCATCGGCGATCTGTTTGAGCACCATCAGGTCGTGTGTGATAAACAAAATAGCCAGGTTGTATTTTTCTTTCAGGTTTCCCAACAGTTTCAGGATGTTGTTCTGAACCGTAACATCCAGGGCAGTAGTGGGTTCATCGGCAATGAGGAGATCGGGTGATGTGGCAAGTGCGGTGGCGATCATCACCCGTTGGCGCTGACCACCTGAGAGTTCGTGGGGCCAGGCGTGGAAGACATCTTTCGGGTTGGGTAGCCTGACTTCGTCAAACAGGTGCAGTATCTTCTCTTTCGCTTCAGATGTTGTATGCCCTTTCATTTTCAACAGGGGTTCTATTGCTTGTTTGCCGCATTTCATCGAAGGATTCAATGAGGACATTGGTTCCTGAAATATCATGGAAATTCTGTTTCCCCTTATGTTGTTCAACTGTTTCAGGGGAGCTGATAAAAGGTCGGTTATTCCGTTGGTGTCATAGAAGGAGATGACACCTGCAGTTGCTTCAACCCCTGAAGGCAAAAGTCTGAGAACGGATAATGCAGTCAATGTTTTCCCGGAGCCCGATTCTCCCACCAGTCCGGTAATAGTCTTCCGGCAGATATCGAGAGACACATGGTTTACAAGGATCCTTTTCCCAGTCTTGATCTCCAGGTCGGATATCTTCAGTAAAAGATCCTTCATGCTATCTTTTTTTTCTGAAAACCACTACTTTGTTGCCACATAGTTCGGTTGTCCAGTTAGTATGCATTATCTGCCTGGCTTTTCGGCAATAGAGCAAAGTTCTTTTGCTGGCCTCTCCATCATCATTCTGATCTTTGAATTCTCCGCTGAATTCATAGCTGGACGAGTATGCATGGTAGTGGTGGTATATTCCTATGATTTCTATCACTGTTGCGATTACCCGGTATACCTCACCGCGATTGGTTTCACTGTACTCGTCTTCAAATTCATCATTGAGTACACTGAAGTTGATAATATTCTCCAGGTAGTTGTCCCTCTTTTTTGCGAACAGAACTTCATATCGCAACCCACTACCGCTGTTGAAATAGTAAACTGATCCGGAAGGAATTTCGGGACATTCGATTGGGTAAGGAGGGACACTGGGCTGGTAGTCCTCCCTGATCAATGGTGGATATTCACTGTGATCCTGGTCAGTCATTATCCGAAAAGGTGTTTTGGCAGCTCCTGCACTTTGCCAAGCCGGATGATCCTGATGTTAAAACGTTCATTGTTGATCGCTTTGTCGTTGAATGCTGATATATATATGGTATTGAAACCAAGTTTCTGTGCTTCCGAAATCCGTTGTTCCATCCTTGCTGCCGGTCTGATCTCTCCTGAAAGGCCTACTTCGCCAGCAAAGCAAATGTTTTTTCCAAGTGCTATATCGACGGTTGAACTCAATACTGCACTCACGATGGACAGGTCGGTTGCCGGGTCGTCCACCCTGATCCCTCCGGCTATATTAATAAAGACATCCTTGCCTGAAAGGTTGAATTTCGCCCTTTTTTCCAGAACGGCCAGGAGCATGTTCAATCTTCTGATATCGAATCCGTTGGATGTGCGTTGTGGTGTTCCGTAGGCGGCGCTGCTCACCAGTGCCTGGGCCTCGATCATCAGGGGCCTGATCCCTTCGATGTTGGCTGCTACCGCCGATCCACTCAGGTCATCGGTATGCTGGTTCAGCAGCACTTCAGAAGGGTTTGCAATTTCGGCCAGACCGTCATTTCGCATTTCAAATACCCCCAGCTCGGAGGTAGATCCGAATCTGTTTTTGCTTGCCCTCAGGATTCGATATATATGGTGTGAATCTCCTTCAAACTGGAGGACGGTATCGACAATATGCTCAAGGATCTTTGGTCCTGCCAGGTTGCCCTCCTTGGTAATATGCCCGATCAGCACAACCGGAATACCTGTCTGCTTTGCCACCCTTAGCAGTTGGGCTGCACATTCTCTCACCTGTGAAACGCTGCCTGGGGTCGATTCGATCTCCTCGGAATGAAGTGTTTGTATGGAATCGATGATGACCAATGCCGGATTGGTTTGTGTAATATGTAGGATAATCGCCTGCAATGAAGTTTCC
>CAYSMO010000026.1:0-8938 GCA_964432125.1 uncultured Bacteroidaceae bacterium
ATACATTGCACATCTGACAAAGCCGTTCAGGTTATATCCATCGGTGTCAATGTTTGCATCTGTTTGTTGCGCCTGCTCAAATAGACCCTGGCCATAGCTGAGAGAAGTTGAAATCAGAAAAAGGAGGATTGATTGCCAACAATATTTTATCATACAGAGGATTTTTGTCAAAAGTAGCGTCGTTATTTTTCTAAATCGTCCGGACAAAGCGGACTGAACACCCGATTGGATGAAAAGAGGTACGGACCACTCGGGCCGGACTATCAAAACAGAAAATCATTTGATAAAAACAGCCGTTGACGCTTGCGATCATGAAACTTATCATCTATCTTGGATATTTATTAACCCAAACTAAATCTTATCAGAAAATGAAACGTATTAAAAATGCAATGACCCTTTTTGCCATTGTCCTATTGTCGGTCACCCTGGCTTCATGCGGTAGCAAGGAAAGTAAAAAGAAAGCTGATAACCAACTTGGAAAGATGGAAGTTGTTATTCCAGCCGAATTAAAGGATAATCCTGAAATCGTTGACTACATTGAAAGCATGAGTAAGGTTGTAGATGCCTATGCGCTTCTGATGGATGAGATGATCGGAGATTTGTCCGGTATGGAAGGAAAATCGTGGGATGAACTCAAAATTGGAGAGCAGTTGAAGCTCACCAAGGCCGGGGCGCAATTCGCCATGAAGGCTGCTCCGATTACAGCCAAATGGGCCGAATACGAAGCAAAAAAAGGTACCGTGGTTAATGAGCTTACGGACGAAGAGATGCTGGCACTGGAAACGGTATATAAGCGTTTTGAAAAGCGTATGGCGCAGATCGAGGAGAAGAACCAGGATTTTTTTGGCGGGGTTGATGGTTGAAGTAATTCTGGTGTATTGAAGTTCTGAAGCGAATGCAGGAGGAAGGTCATTGCTTTAGATGGAGCTGATGAATAAGACTTTATACGGAGTTATTGACTGAGGTGATTCTGTCGCAAGAGGTTATCCTTTTAAGTATTGAGAAGGTGTTTTTCCGGTCATCTTCCTGAATATGGTATTGAACGCCGATTTGCTATTGAACCCTGAATCATAAGCAATAGCAAGGATGGTGAGGTTCTTGTATTTGTGATCATGCAATCTTCGCTTGACCTCTTCGATGCGGTATTCATTGATAAGTAGATAGAAATTTTTTCCCATGTGGTTATTGATCACTTCGGTGATGAAGTGCCTGGAGATCTGGAGATCTGCAGCCAGATCATTGATTGACAATTCCCGGTTCAAATAAGGTTTGTTATTTTCCATGTACTCCAGGATAGCTTTCATGATCATTTCAACATCCCTGCTTTTTAATCCCGAACGGCTGTATTTTCCGGTTTTTGTTTTATACGCACTGAACGTTGGGTCATCATGCCCTACAATCTCTTCAAATATACCGGGCTGTTTTACACCATAGTACCCAAACAGAAATGCAAAAACCGTTAGGCCGAGAAAGGAGAGTCCATAGGGATCAAATGGCATGAAATTGAGTAAAATATCCATTAACCCGACAATAAACATAAGCACGTACCCTACATAAAAAGTGACTGACAAAACAATGAGCCATTGAAGTGTAACCCTGGCGGATGAGTAACTGAGTAACGACTTCAGGTTTTTTTGGTGTTTGTGAATTACAAGGAAGGTGGCAATACTGTATGCTGTGATGGAGATGAAAAACGAAATTCCGTAAATAAGCCTAAGTGAGATGAAACGATCGGTAATAAGGAATCCCTTTGTCCCTTCCATGACCGGCTTGTCAAGAAATATCATTGACACAACAAAAAAGAGTAGGAAGGGAAGAAAGTGCCAGAGATACCTGTAATTGAACGATGGTTTTTCCTCTGTCATTATCTTTGCATACAGAAACATCAGGGGACCATACGTGAACGGCAATACTTTTATGGAGTAAAGCTCTACCAGATTTGAATTGATCAATACAATAATCATCTCAATACAAATCAGGAAGAACCAGGCAGCCAACACCTGGTTGGCCATGATCCGCGGCCGTTTTGTTGCGATAAGCAATCCTGCAAAAAATGCCTGTGAAATACCGATGTAGAGGATGGGTTCCATTGTTCCAAGGTACAAAAAAAAATATATTGTACTGAGAAGTCATTTTCATTCCTTTTTAAGAATTGGAACCTGGATTATTCAAGTTAAAAAGTGAAATAACCGACATCTATCTTTTTTATTTTGAAATAACTCTGAACTTATCTACTTTTAAACACTCAAAAAATATTGAAACAGACCAAAAAATGGGTGTACTATTAGACAAAGATTCCAGGGTGATCGTTCAAGGTTTTACGGGCAGTGAAGGGACCTTTCATGCGCAACAGATGATCGAGTATGGAACGCAGGTTGTGGGAGGTGTAACACCTGGAAAAGGCGGTCAGACGCATCTGAACCGACCGGTATTCAACACGGTAAAAGATGCTGTAACTGAAACAGGAGCCGACACATCTGTTATTTTTGTTCCCCCACCTTTTGCTGCCGATGCGATCATGGAGGCGGCCAGTGCAGGAATCAAGCTGGTGGTGTGCATTACCGAAGGCATACCAACCAGCGACATGATCACAGTGAAAGCATATCTCAAACAAAAAGACACCACACTGGTTGGTCCCAATTGTCCGGGTGTAATCACTCCCGGGGAGGCCAAAGTAGGGATCATGCCAGGTTTTATTCATGAAAAAGGAGTGGTTGGCATTGTGTCCAGATCAGGAACCCTTACCTATGAAGCAGTTGATCAGGTAACAAAGGAGGGGCTTGGACAATCTACCTGCATCGGTATCGGGGGCGATCCGGTAATAGGTACCACCACAAAAGATGCCATACAATTGTTAATGGCAGATGAACAGACAAAAGGGATTATTATGATCGGGGAGATCGGGGGATCGATGGAGGCTGAGGCTGCAGAGTGGATCAGGGAGCATGGTACCAAGCCGGTCGTAGGGTTTATTGCAGGTCAGACCGCCCCCAAAGGGCGTAGAATGGGACATGCAGGAGCCATTGTCGGAGGAACGGCCGATACCGCAGCAGCCAAGATGGAAATTATGGAAGCATGCGGTATTCATGTAGTTCTTTCTCCGGCAGATATTGGCAGGAAGATGGCGGAGGTTTTGAAATTTTCTTATAAACACTAAATTGTATCAGAATTAAAAATAAAAAATAATGGACCTATTAAAAGACAAGGTAGCACTGATAACAGGTGCTGCAAGAGGGATCGGGCGCAAGATCGCAGAAGAATATGCAAAAGCGGGAGCTGATGTTGCATTTACTGATCTGAACCACGATGATAATATGCTTTCCCTCGAGAAAGAGCTTTCAGCCCTTGGCGTAAAATGCAAAGGCTATGCCAGTGATGCCAGTGATTATGAGGCAGCCCATTCAACTGCTGAGGAGGTTGTCAATGATTTCGGAAAGATCGATATTCTGGTTAATAATGCCGGCATTACAAGAGATACACTGCTGATGAGAATGGAAGAGGATATGTGGGACCTGGTGATCAAGGTCAACCTGAAATCTGTTTTTAACTTTACAAAGGCAGTTCAGAAGTATATGCTGAAAGCACGAACAGGATCAATCATCAATATGAGCTCTGTAGTTGGTGTAAATGGAAATGCCGGACAATCAAATTATTCTGCCTCCAAAGCGGGAATCCTGGGTTTTACAAAATCGGTAGCCAAAGAGCTTGGTTCAAGAAATATTCGCTGCAATGCCATTGCACCTGGTTTTATTATTACCGATATGACAGACAAATTACCGGAAGATGTCAAGGAGCAGTGGGTAAAGACCATTCCGTTAAGAAGGGGAGGAGTACCGGATGATGTTGCCAATGTATGTCTTTTCCTGGGATCAGATCTCTCTTCATATGTTACCGGACAGACAATTTCTGTCTGCGGGGGAATGAGTTAGGTGTAGAATTAGGATTATTGGAAAGTGGGAGGTGTTTCTATTCATGTCAGCCCTGAAACGATGTATGATTATAATTCTGGCACCCGTTATGCTGACGGGTTGCTTTGCATCGAAAAGTTTCGTAAACTTTGAAGTGCTTGAGCCGGCATTGATTACCTATCCCCAACATGTTCGCAATACCGGTTTTCTGAACCGTGCTCCGGTGATCAGTAACAAGTATAGCAGTGTTAATTCCCTTACAACTGATGACTCCCATACCGTTAGAACCGTTGACACGATCGTAAGTAACAACATCCGCAAAGGATTTTATGAAGCTAGTCAGCTGACGGAAATCGATTACATGGATGAGGTACCCTTTCTCGAAGCACGCAGAAATGACACAATTGGCCAGGCTGAGGTTTTCGATTTCGATGAGAGGGAACAGCTTCTCGATTTTTACTCCCTGGATGCACTTATTGCACTCGAGTATTACCATCTACAGCTAACCAGGTCATATACCTATTATGATTTTTTCTCCGGTGAATATCTCCAGGAATTCAGGCTTACCATGGAAACACTTTGGCGTTTGTATGTTAACGATAGCATTGCGCCTTATGATGAGTACCTGGGGATTGACACCCTCTATTATTATAACCGTTCAAGTATGCCAAGAGAGGAGTATTTAAGCGTTACGTCTGTAATCAGAGAGGGGAGTGCAGATGTCGGATTCCGTTATGGTATAAGGCATATCCCTCTCTGGACAGAAGTGTCCAGGGTTGTATTCAGGGGGGGTGAACGCGAACTTCTCGAAGCAGCTGAATATACCGACAGGGGTGAATGGCAGAAGGCGGTAGAGATATGGAAAGAGTTGACAGGTGATACGTCGGACAGGATCGCTGCACGGGCTTTTCACAATCTTGCGATCTATTATGAGTTGCAAGATGATATCCCGACAGCCAGCAATTACGCAGACAGGGCATATGCGCTCTGGAAGAACCGGTATATTAAGAATTACAAGCAGCAACTGGAACAAAGACTAACCGAACAGGAAATACTGCTAAAACAGATCCGGTAGAATCTCCAAATAGCGTCGGTCTTTATGAAAAGATAGGCAGAAGTGACAGAAAGAGAACTAAGTGATTTACAGTCTTGCAAAGCTAGATAAATGTGTCCACAGAGCCGGAGTGGCTGGACAGACACAAGATAAGTCGGCTCTAATTATTACTTTTGCGATTCATTAAAAAGAAAAAAGATGGTAGAAATGATCCTTGGATTGTTCCTTGTTATACTCATAGGTGGTTTTATTCTGGAGCGGTGGCTCGACCTCAAAAACATGCGTCATACTGAACCCGAACTTCCAGATGAGTTAAAAGATGTATACGATGATGAAGAATACAGAAAGAGTCAGCTGTACAAAAAAGAAAATACACGATTCTCCTTCTATTCAAGCACCTTTAGCCTTGTTATTATGGTTGCTGCGATCCTGTTTGGTCTTTTCGGACTGCTGGATCACTACCTGTCCGAACGAATAGAATCATATTATCTTCTGGTACTGCTCTTTTTTGGAATATTGATGTTTGGATCTGACCTGCTTTCCACTCCCTTCGATTTGTGGGATACATTTAAAATCGAGGAGAAATACGGCTTTAACAAAACCACGCCAAAGACTTTCCTGTTTGACAAACTGAAAGGCTGGCTGCTGATGATCATTATAGGAGGTGGTATATTGTTGCTTATTACCTGGTTGTATAATGTAACCGGCAGATATTTCTGGTTGATGGCATGGGGTGCAATTACGCTTTTTTCACTGATCATGAATATGTTCTATTCCAACCTGATTGTTCCGCTGTTTAACAAACAAACACCCCTGGAAGAGGGAGAGCTGAGGGATGCCATCGAATCATTTGCTACGAAGGTTGGATATGACCTTAAAAATATTTATGTGATCGATGGATCAAAACGATCAAGCAAGGCCAATGCCTATTTTACAGGACTGGGACCAAAGAAGCGAATTGTACTTTACGACACACTGATCAATGACCTCACAACAGAGGAGATCGTGGCCGTACTTGCCCACGAAATTGGACATTACAAGAAGAAACACAGTCTTTCCGGAATGATTCTGGGCATTATCCAAACAGGTATCATGTTGTATCTCTTTTCATTGTTTGTTGCTGTTCCAGAACTTTCGCAGGCTTTGGGAGGTGAGACCGCCTCTTTCCATATCGGACTCATTGCTTTTGCCATTTTATACACTCCGCTCTCAATGCTGTTGGGGATTTTCACCAATCTCTTTTCCCGGAAAAACGAATACCAGGCAGACGCATATGCTGCTGAACACTATGCTGCAAAACCTCTGATCAGCGGGCTGAAAAAGCTGAGCAAAAACAGCCTGAGTAATCTCACCCCGCATCCGTTGTATGTCTTTTTTCATTATTCACATCCGCCACTTTTGCAGCGCATACGAAAAATGGAGAAAAATAATCACAAAACAATGTAAGTTGAGTAGGTATGGAAGCAGCAATTGTAACAATCGGAGATGAGATATTGATCGGACAGGTTACCGATACCAATTCAGTTTGGATGTCCAGGCAACTCACCTCCATGGGCGTGCATATTTATGAGATGACCAGCATTTCGGATACAGCAGAACATATAATGGGGACACTCGATAGATTGATCGGCAAGGTTGACCTGGTATTGATGACAGGAGGACTGGGACCCACAAAGGACGATCTCACAAAAGATGTGCTCGCAGATTATTTTGGCGGTAAACTTATTGTTAGCGAAGTAGTTCTTGCTGTGATCGAAGATTTTTTCCGAAAAAGGGGACGCACGATGATTGAATCAAACAGACGCCAGGCCCTGGTTCCAGATAATTGCAGGATATTGAAAAATAATCACGGAACTGCCCCCGGAATGTGGTTTACAAAAGACAATACACACATTGTTTCCATGCCTGGCGTGCCTTACGAGATGAAACCCATGGTACTGGAGCAATTACTGCCTGCAATGAGCGATCATATAGGAATTCCGGCCCTGGTGCATAAAACCGTGATGACCCATGGTGTTCCGGAATCATACCTGGCGGAGATGATCAGTGAATGGGAGGATGGGCTGCCCGATTGCATGAAACTGGCCTATCTTCCCCGACCGGGAATTGTTAGGCTTCGCCTTACCGCCACCGGATTGTGTGCCGAAGATGCAAAGCAACTTTTAGAAGAGAAGATTGACTCCCTGCATACAATTATTGGGAAACACATATACGGATACGATGACATTCTCCTCGAGGAGGCCATCGGTCAACTGTTAAAAGAGAAAAAAGCTACACTTTCGACTGCTGAAAGTTGCACCGGGGGAAACATTGCACGGCTGATCACCTCCGTTCCAGGTAGTTCTGAATACTTTAAAGGCTCAATCATCACTTACAGCAACGAAATGAAAATTTCCGGACTGGGTGTTGACAAAGAATTGATTGAAAAGCATGGAGCAGTTAGCAGAGAAGTGGTGGAGGCCATGGCCAGAGGCGCGATCGACAAGATGAGAAGCGATGTTTGCATCGCCACATCAGGCATTGCCGGTCCTGGCGGAGGCACAAAAGAAAAACCTGTAGGCCTGGTCTGGATTGCCGTAGCTTATAAGAAGGAGGTGCACAGCAAAAAATTCATGTTTGGCGGAAACAGGGAATTGATCATAGAGCAGTCAAGTATCCTGGCGCTCGGAATGCTGCGCAAGCTGCTGACAGGATTACTGGAAAAAGAGTAGGAATAATACAATATGAAGCCCCTATCTTGATGGAGTAAGTTTCAGAATATTTGCATGTTCACAGCATTGTTCAAAACTGCAATTTATTTTAATGTAAAAGTTTGAATTTTTGAAATAAAATCACGTACTTTGCGCCTCGCTAGTGAAAATGAACAGAAATCGTTAAAAAAAATGGCTAGAGTTTGTCAGATTACAGGAAAAAGAGTGATAACAGGAAACAATGTTTCCCACTCCAAAAGAAGAACGAGGCGCAAGTTCTATCCAAACTTATTTGATAAGAAATTTTTCCTTGCAGAAGAAGATCGTTATATAACATTGCGCGTCTCTGCACAGGGAATACGTAAGATCAGTAAGAACGGATTGAAATCTTGTCTTGTAGAAGCAAAAGAGAAGGGCTTCCTTACTTCATATTAATCATACATATTTTTTAAAAAATGGCTAAGAAAGGCAAAGGGAACAGGGTTCAGGTTATCTTGGAGTGTACCGAGCATAAAGACAGTGGTGTGCCTGGAACATCGCGGTATATCACTACAAAAAACAGGAAGAATACACCTGACAGAATGGAGCAAAAGAAGTATAATCCGATTCTCAGGAAAGTAACAATTCACAGAGAGATCAAGTAAAATATTGAATTATGGCAAAGAAAGTAGTTGCATCATTACAAAAGGGAGAAGGCAGGGTTTTTACGAAATGTGTAAAAATGGTCAAATCGCCCAAATCAGGCGCTTATATGTTCGACGAAATGGTTGTTCATAATGACCATGTGAAAGATTTTTTCGAAAAGTAGTAAGCGCTTTTTATATTACAGCATATTGAAAAGCTTTCTTTAACCGGAAAGCTTTTTTACATTTTTATCAACTGATTGCGGAAATCATGGGACTGTTTTCACCTGGCAAGAAAAAAGACCTCGACAAGGGATTGGAAAAGACGCGGGAAACTGTATTCAAAAAGCTATCGAGGGCTGTTGCAGGAAAGGCAAGGGTCGATGATGAAGTTCTTGACAACCTGGAGGAGGTGTTGATCACATCCGATGTGGGTGTCGATACCACCCTGCGGATCATTGGACGTATCGAAGACCGTGTTTCGCGTGATAAATATCTAAATACCAGTGAACTTCACGTGATACTGCGGGAGGAGATTGTTGGATTACTGGCAGAGAACAGCGATCAGGAGATGAAGGATTTCAGTGCACCTTTACCACAACAGCCTTATGTGATTATGGTTGTGGGGGTGAATGGTGTTGGTAAAACCACCACGATCGGAAA
>CAYSMO010000026.1:8948-19205 GCA_964432125.1 uncultured Bacteroidaceae bacterium
AAGCTTGCATACCACTTCAAAAAGGCCGGAAAAACGGTAGTTCTCGGCGCAGCCGATACATTCAGAGCTGCGGCAGTTGAACAGATAAGCATCTGGGCAGAACGTGTAGGCGTTGAACTTGTCAAGCAGAAGATGGGATCCGATCCTGCCTCTGTGGCTTATGACACGGTTTCATCTGCAGTTTCACGAAATGCCGATGTTGTCATCATTGATACTGCGGGTCGTCTGCACAATAAAGCCAACCTAATGAGTGAGCTAACCAAGATCAAGCGGGTCATGCAAAAGGTGATTCCTGATGCACCCCATGAAATACTGCTGATCCTTGACGGATCTACCGGTCAGAACGCCTTCGAACAGGCCCGTCAGTTTACAGCAGCCACAGAGGTTAATGCGCTGGCTATAACAAAGATCGATGGTACTGCCAAAGGAGGAGTGGTCCTCGGAATTTCCGAGCAGTTCAAGATTCCGGTAAAGTACATAGGAATTGGAGAAAAGATGGAAGATCTGCAGATATTTGACCGGGAAGCATTCGTAGACACCCTGTTTGGATAGTAGATACCCTGTTGGGTAAAGTGGTCCATTTTATATTAGGGAGTATAATATTTTCAGGATCCGCTCTCACATCGTTCGATACATACTATATAATCTATTTATTTGAATATTAATATCATAACACTTGGCTGCTCGAAAAACCTCGTAGATTCGGAGTACCTTCTGCGTCAATTCCACTCGAACGGACACCAGGTTTTTCATGATGCGGAAGACGTGGAAGCCGATATCGTGATCGTGAATACCTGTGGTTTTATTCTCGATGCAAAGCAGGAGTCGATCGAAAGTATTCTTCAGTATGCATCCATGAAAAAGAAGGGGAGGATTCGAAAACTCATCGTAATGGGCTGTTTGAGTGAAAGATACATGGCGGACCTAAAAAAGGAGATTCCTGAAGTGGATGGATACTTCGGTGTTTGGGATCACAAGAATATTGTCGAGGCCATCGGTCTGAAGTATTACCACGAGCTGGTCAACGACCGCCTCATTACTACCCCGGCCCATTATGCCTTTCTAAAAATATCAGAGGGGTGCAACCGACAATGCGCCTTCTGTGCCATCCCCGGTATCAGGGGATCGCAACGATCAAGGTCGGTGGATGATCTTTGCGAGGAAGCGCTCAACCTGGCAGGACGAGGGGCGAGAGAGCTTATATTGATTGCGCAGGACCTCACGAGCTACGGAACTGATCTAACCGGCAGGAAAATGCTGCCTGAACTGCTTAGAAAACTGACAAATTTGAATGATATCGACTGGTTAAGAATGCATTATGCCTATCCAACCGGATTTCCCGACGAGGTAATCGATATCATGGCTTCACATCCGAAGGTTTGCAACTATCTCGATATCCCCATTCAGCATATCAACAACAGGATTCTTGCGAAGATGAAGCGCGGTCATGACAGGAAAAAACTGGAGAAATTGCTGCAGGATCTTCGCAGCAAAGTACCCGGTGTGGCCATCAGGACAACCCTACTGGTTGGTTTTCCGGGAGAGACAGATGAAGAATTCGATGAGCTGTACCAGTTCGTAAATGAGTTCAGATTTGACCGGCTGGGTGTGTTTCCTTACTCACACGAGGAGGACACTCCGGCAGCGGTATTTGATGATGATGTTCCCGAAGAGGTAAAGCAGGAGAGGGCCGACAGGATCATGGCACTGCAACAGGAGATCTCACTGGAGATTAACCAGAATAAAGTTGGTAAAACTTTTAAGGTGCTGGTTGACAGGGAGGAGTCAGATTATTATATCGGCAGAACGGAGCATGATGCTCCCGAGGTGGATAACGAGGTGCTCATCAACAAACAAACACCATTAGAAGCTGGAGAATTTGCACAGGTTACAATTACAGGCGCAGAAGAATTCGACCTGTATGGCACCGCCTCAAACTAGAGCCTGTCAATAAAGAAGGAGTGGGCACCACTAACTAACTTGTGGGCCATCACTTTGATAAATCACCATCCTCATTTTGCTTTTCCTGCTCCTTTTCCTGCTCCTTTTCCTGCTCCTTTTCCTTGCGTGCATCAGGAAGTTCCTTTTTACCTTCCGGCAGTTCTCCTGCACGGCTGATTTGAACCGTAATCTCCTCCTTCTCCTTATCGAAATCCACAATTAATCTGTCACCCTCTGCGATGGAAGACTTAATAATGGCCTCTGCCATTGGATCTTCCAAATATTTCTGAATGGCCCGGTTCAACGGACGTGCACCAAATTGAATGTCATAGCCCTTTTCTACAACGAAATCTTTCGCTTCATCCGACAGGGAAATTTCGTATCCCAGGGTATTTACGCGATCATACAACCCCCTCAATTCAATATCGATAATCTGATGAATGTCATCACGTGTCAGAGTATTAAACAGCACAACATCGTCGATGCGATTCAAAAATTCAGGAGCGAACGCCCTTTTGAGGGCCTTTTGTATTACAGCTTTTGTATACTCATTGGCTGCACTCTGTTTGGCTTTTGTTGCAAAACCGACACCCTGACCAAAATCCTTAATCTCCCGGCTTCCGATATTTGAGGTCATGATCACGATGGTATTTCTGAAATCCACTTTCCGTCCAAGTCCGTCTGTAAGGTGACCTTCATCAAGCACCTGCAGCAGGATATTGAAAATATCGGGGTGGGCCTTCTCAATCTCATCGAGCAGTACAACAGCGTAAGGTTTTCTCCTTACCTTTTCGGTAAGCTGACCGCCCTCCTCGTATCCAACATATCCCGGAGGGGCTCCCATGAGACGTGATACCGAGAATTTCTCCATGTATTCACTCATGTCGATCCTGATCAGGTTATCGACTGTTTCAAACAGGTATTTGGCGAGCACTTTAGCCAGTTGCGTTTTACCAACACCAGTTGGTCCGAGGAACACGAAGGTACCAATCGGCTTGTTCGGATCTTTCAGTCCGGCCCGGTTCCGCTGGATAGATTTCACCACTTTGCCTATCGCTTCGTCCTGACCGATTACGCTGCCCTTCATCTCTTCAGCCATGTGCAACAGGCGTGTTCCTTCAGCCTGGGCGATCCGCTGAACAGGTACGCCTGTCATCATAGCCACCACTTCGGCCACCTTTTCCTCGTCGACGGTCTCCCTGTTTAAAGCAAGCTCTTTTTCCCACTTTCTCTTTTCTCCATCAAGCAGTTCAAGGAGCTCTTTTTCCTTGTCCCTGAAGCTGGCAGCTCTTTCAAAATTCTGATTTTTTACCGCCTGTATTTTTTCCTGCTTGGTCTTCTCCATCTCACCCTCGAAATGAACGATTCGTTCCGGTACCACAATATTGGAGATGTGTACACGGGATCCTGCCTCATCGAGTGCATCGATGGCTTTATCTGGAAGGTGGCGGTCGCTGATATACCGTTGGGTGAGTTTAACACAAGCATCAATGGCATCATCTGTATAGATCACATTGTGGTGCTCCTCGTACCGCTCTTTGATATTGTTCAGTATGTCAATGGTCTCCTCAGGTGAAGTGGCTTCGACCATCACTTTCTGAAACCTTCTTTCCAGTGCGCCATCCTTTTCAATATGCTGTCTGTATTCATCCAGGGTAGTGGCGCCAATACATTGTATCTCACCTCGTGCCAGGGCAGGTTTCAACATGTTTGCTGCATCGAGGGAACCTGTAGCACCGCCAGCACCGACAATGGTATGAATCTCATCGATGAAGAGAATGATATTGGTATTTTTATTCAGCTCATTAAGAATGGCCTTCATCCGTTCCTCAAATTGTCCCCGGTATTTTGTACCGGCAACGATAGAAGCTAGGTCGAGCGTTACAACCCGCTTGTCGAAAAGCACCCTCGACACCTTTCGCTGCGTGATCCTGAGGGCAAGTCCCTCGGCAATAGCAGATTTCCCCACTCCGGGTTCACCAATAAGGATCGGATTGTTCTTTTTTCTCCTGGAGAGGATCTGGGCCAGCCTTTCAATTTCGATGGTACGTCCGACAATAGGGTCCAATCGGTCCTCTTCAGCAGCTTTGGTCAGATCGATACCAAAATTATCCAACACGGGTGTATCGGATGAAGGCTTCTGTTGTCCGCCGGCACTTCCGCGACCGCCTCCGCCGGGTCCACCGCTGAATGGGTTTTTCGGCTCATCATCTTCATCACCAGGAAAATCAGCTTTACTCTCAGGTCCTACATGCTCGAGCTCCTGCTTAAAAAGACTATATGTTATTCCATTCTCTTTCAGGTAGCGGGAAGCCAGATTATTTTCATCCTTCAATATGGCCAGGAGCAAATGTGTCGTGTAGATGGTCTTTTCCTTCATCGCCCTTGCTTCGAGGAACACCAACTTGAGGATCCTTTCCGCACTTTTAAGCAAAGGTAGATTTTCCGGATCAGCCACTGGAGCCGGCACATCATTTCTGACCTCCTTTTCAATGGCCATCCGGAGATCGTACAATTCACCCCCCAGAAGAATCAACGTCTCAATCGCTCTTCCTTCGCCTTCACGCAGAAGCCCGAGAAAAAGGTGCTCAACGCTAATATGAGAATTCCCTAACCTGACAGCCTCTTCCTTGCTGTAACTAAGTACATCTTTTACCCGTTGTGAAAACTGTGCATCCATATATATTAATCTCTAGAATTTATAATAACTACAAAGGTACAAATATACCAATACAACAAACAACAATTATAAACAGTTCAATGTTGATAATTCCGGTTTGAAAATGATGAATTATGCATATAAATAGTTAACTTCGTATGTTCTTTTGCAAGGATATGCAAACGGCAAATAAACAATTGATTATTAATAAGATAATATAGATGGCAGAAGGAGAAAGAATACTCAGGGTAAACATTGAAGAGGAAATGAAAACGGCCTACATCGATTACTCGATGTCGGTTATTGTTTCACGTGCATTGCCAGATGTTCGCGATGGATTGAAACCGGTTCATCGGAGGGTACTTTTCGGCATGCGTGAATTGGGGGTGTTATCAAACAGATCATATAAAAAGTCGGCAAGAATCGTTGGGGAGGTGCTGGGTAAGTATCATCCGCATGGAGACAGCTCTGTGTATGACACAATGGTGCGAATGGCACAGATATGGTCATTGCGTTATCCGCTGGTAGACGGACAGGGTAACTTTGGTTCGGTGGATGGTGATAGCCCTGCTGCTATGAGGTATACCGAGGCAAAACTCAGAAAGATTGCAGAAGATGTGATGATCGATCTTGACAAGGATACGGTTGATTTCCAGCTTAATTTTGATGATACCCTGGAGGAGCCCTCTGTACTTCCAACACGGATTCCATTGCTGCTTGTAAACGGGACATCCGGTATTGCCGTGGGTATGGCTACCAATATGCCGCCCCATAACCTTTCAGATTCAATCGACGCAATCACAGCCTATATTGATAACAAGGATGTAGAGATTTCGGAGCTGATTGATATTATAAAGGCGCCTGACTTTCCGACAGGTGGGATTATTTATGGTTATCAGGGAGTGAAGGATGCCTATGAAACCGGACGGGGAAGGATTGTAATGCGTGCAAAGACGGAAATAGAGGTTACTGACACAGGAAGGGAGAAGATCATTGTTACTGAGATCCCATACCTTGTGAATAAGGCAGAGATGATCCGCAAGACCGCAGATCTGATTAATGACAAGAAAATTGAAGGAATCTCCTATATCAATGATGAGTCTGACCGCAATGGAATGCGGATCATTATTATTCTTAAGAAGGAAGCAAGTGCCAATGTTGTTCTGAATAACCTGCTTAAATATACTGCACTGCAGACAGCTTTTAATGTGAATAGTATCGCACTGGTGAATGGCCGTCCGCGGACATTGAACCTGAAAAATATTATTCAGCATTTTGTGAACCACAGGCATGATGTAGTTATCAGGAGAACCAAATATGAACTGGATCAGGCGGAGAAACGGGCACATATCCTCGAGGGGCTGTTAAAGGCGCTGGATCATATTGACGAAGTAATTGCGCTCATTCGCGCTTCAAGGACACCAGATGAGGCCAGGGAGGGACTGATGGAGAAATTTGGCTTTACTGAGATTCAGGCGAGAGCGATCCTTGACATGCGTTTACAACGGCTTGTGGGACTTGAAAGGGAGAGATTGCAAGAGGAATTCGACAATCTCATGGAGCAGATCATGTATTATAAAAAGCTGTTGGCCGATGAGGGACTTAGAATGCAGTTGATAAAGGATGAATTACTGGAAATAAAGGAAAAATACGCAGACAGACGCAGAACTGAGATTGTGCCTGATGAAGGGGAGTTTAATCCGGAAGATTTTTATGCTGACGAGGAGATGGTTATCACAATTTCCAAGATGGGATACATTAAGCGGACCCCTCTGTATGAGTTCAGAACCCAGAACAGGGGAGGGGTAGGTGCGAAGGGAAGCACTACGCGGACCGAAGATGTGATCGTCAGTATGTTCTCTGCCAGCATGCACAATACAATCCTCTTTTTTACTGACAAAGGCCGCTGTTTCTGGTTGAAAGTATATGAGATTCCGGAGGGCACAAAAAGCTCTAAAGGTCGGGCTGTGCAGAATCTGATTAGTATTGAGCCAGATGATGCACTCAGGACCTATCTCAAGGTGGGGGACCTGAAAGATGAGGATTACATCAATAACAATTTCATTGTTCTTGCCACGAAAAAGGGAATTATTAAGAAAACCAGTCTGGAAGCATATTCACGTCGCAGGACCAATGGCATCAACGCAATCAATGTCAGGGAGGGTGACAGACTGCTTGAGGCAAGGCTAACCGATGGTGATATGGATATTATGATGGCAGTGAAGTCGGGAAAAGCTATTCGTTTTCATGAGTCACGCGCACGCGCTATTGGCCGGACAGCTTCTGGAGTCAGGGCGATTACACTTGCAGGACCAAAAGATGAAGTAGTAGGTATGATTGTCGCCAAAAAAGGTGAGCAGGATATTCTTGTAGTTTCTGAAAATGGGTATGGGAAAAGAAGTGATCTGGATGATTACAGAACAACAAACAGGGGTGGTAAAGGGGTGAAAACCATTAATATCACTGAAAAAACAGGCAGTTTGATCGCCATAAAAGCGGTGACTGATGAAGATGACCTGATGATTATAACTACAGTTGGAATAGCAATTAGGGTATCGGTTAGTGCTTTAAGGGTCATGGGCAGAAACACCCAGGGAGTGCGCCTGATCAACCTGAGGGATGGAGATCGCATTGCTGCCGCTACCCAGGTACCTTCCAATAACGGAGAGGAAGATCTAGAGGTTATTGCAGAATCAGATTAAGCCTGAAACGATAGATAATTCTTGCATTGTTTTATTATTTATGAAGCGTCTGAACTACCCTTATTCCAGATTCCGAACACAGCACCCTGAAAAGTAAGGTGCATTATATAAGATATGTTATATGAAGATTTATGGCATCTTATTTGATGAATATTATTTAAGTTCTTATTTTTGAACAGATAAAACCACAATTAATTACAATATTTATGAAACGATTAATGTTAACAGCAGCAATTGCTGTATTGATATTCGGAACGGGGTTTACGCAAGCACCGGGAGGCGGATCCCCTATTTTATTAAATTACAGCACATTACAAAGAAAGGTTGAAAAAAGTGATGAGAATATTGCGCATGAACGCAAAGGGGTGAAGGAGAAAACATGGATAAATCGGGGCGAATTATTTCAAGATGTGAATAACCAGGGACTTGAGCAGATTCAGCTCGGAATGGATAAGACTACTGTTAAGCTTCTCTACAAAGAGCCCAAGTCGATTGAAGCAAAAGAAGATGTTGAAATCTTTACCTATGAAACCATCAACTATTTTTTTGAAAATGGCAGGTTGATGGGTTGGACGCGAATAGATCCTATTCACGAAAGTCCGCTTCAAGAAGCACTAAGAAGTTATAAAAAGGCGATTGAGCTGACCGATGAAGGGAAGAAGATGAAGACACAGGAGCGGATTGAGGACAATCTGGTGGAGTTGAAGTTGCAATTTCAGCGTGAGGGACAGAACCAATACTACCATGAAAATTACCTCGCATCACTGAAAGCCTTCGAATCAATCCATGAGGTCAATGAAATTCCAATTTTTGACGGAGTTATTGATACACTGATGATTAATTATTGCGGAATAGTGGCAAGAGAGATAGGTTTCCGCTATGCAGAGGAGGGGAAAGAGCAGAAAGCAGAGGAGATGTACAGAAAAGCAATCGAATATTATGATCAGCTATCAGATTTGGGATTCGGAGGAGCTTCTAATTATATTCAGATGACCCGTGATTATTATGCAATAGGAGATACACTCGGAGCGATTGACAACTTAAAAAAGGGATTGGAGCAGTATCCCGATAGTACTATTCTCGTTACAGTTGCAGCGCAAGCATACTATTTGATGAAAGAAAATGAAAAAGGGCTTGAATTTATCGCTGATCGATTAGAGAAGAGACCGAAATGTCCTGCGGCATACTATTGGAAAGGGTTGCTAATCACTAATGTAAAGGATGTGGAGGAGGAGTTAATTAAGGAAGCGCTGGCCTTATATGATACTTCATTAATGTATGATCCTTTAAATGCAAATGTATGGTACCAGAGCGGATATGTTAATTATGCTGTTGGAGCTAATTATTTTGAACAGGAGAGCTATGAAGAAGATGCTGAGATGAGAAAAGCTTTAAGCAATAAAGGGAAAGAGTATTATCTTGAAGCAGCTGATAAACTAGAAAAGACCTATGAGTTAACGGAGGATGATCAGGTGATCAGACGTGAAGCCCTTGATCTGCTAAAAAGAGTTTATTACAAGCTTTACGGCGGTGATGATGAGCGTTACTTGAAAATTAATGAACGACTGAATGAATTATAGTCGTTTATTATCCAATTGAGATAAAAAAGAATTATTTATTAGAAGGGAAGAGTAAATGTATTCTTCCCTTATATTTTTACAATTCTATTTAACATAATATTAATTATAGGACAAATTAAATGCAATTCTATCATCTTAATGCTTTTTCCTTTTCCTGTTCTTTTTTTCTTTTACCGATTCCGCTTCATCAATCAGTGACTGCCAATCATCTTTCTTAGCACCAGCCATTTCTAAGGTATAGTTGTATTCCTTTTTGGAAATTTCAAGCCTGGCAACCTGCTTGTCAAGTAATTTTTCTATCTGCTCCAACAGGCTCATCTCTTCCTGACTGCAAAACGAAACTGCCTGTCCGCGTTTATTGGCCCGGCCTGTTCGACCAACACGATGTACGTAATTCTCAGCTACTTCTGGCATATCATAATTAATAACGTACTCAATGTCAGCGATATCTATTCCCCTTGCACTCACATCGGTGGCGATAAGGACCAGGTTCTCTCCACTTCCAAATTGCACCATAATATGCTTGCGCTCTGACTCTTCCTTGTCGCTATGAATGGTTTCGGCTGAAATGCCAACCCGTTCCATGGCTTTCTTAACGCGTTCGGCCCGTACCCTGGTCCTTACAAATACAAGTATTTTTGCTTCAGGATGACTCCTGATCATCTCCTCGAGAAAAAAGCGTTTGTCGTCCAGCTCAATAAATGCGACAGAATGATCAATATTCTTTCCAACTGGATCTTTGGGCGATATTTGAATGTGAATGGCATTCGTGACCAGAGAATATGCCAGTTTCTTAATCTCTTCATTGATCGTAGCAGAAAAAAACAGCGTTTGCCGCCTTTTGGGCAGGTGATGCATCAAATCCTTGATGTCTTTAATGAAGCCCAAATCCAACATGTGGTCAGCTTCATCCACAACCAGTATCTCCACCCGCGACAGGTTCAGTGCTTTCTGACTGACCAAATCGAACATTCTTCCTGGTGTGGCAATCAAAACGTCTGTCCCCTTCTCCAGGCTTTCAATCTGTGGCGCCTGCTCAACTCCTCCGTGAATACTTAAACAATTAATTCTGGTATGCTTTCCTAATGTCTTAAATACCAATTCAGTCTGCCTGGCAAGCTCATGCGTGGGCGTCATCACCAAACACTTCACTCCATCGGGTCGCCCTGCAATTTTTCGCTCCTGGAGCATGTGAAGCACCGGGATAACAAATGCAGCAGTCTTTCCCGTACCGGTTTGCGCAATGGCAAGCACGTCATCCCCTCTCAAAATAGGAGGAATAGATTTAAATTGAATATCTGTCGGTTTTTTGAAACCCTGCTTAGCGATGCTGGTCTTTATCCCCTCTGCGATCCTGTAATCATCAAATCTCATA
>CAYSMO010000027.1:0-19139 GCA_964432125.1 uncultured Bacteroidaceae bacterium
ATTTTTATCGTGTCTGCCTGCTGTGCTACTATGTTTATGCTATATATTCCGAAAAGAATCAACATAGCGAAGTTAAGTCTGTAACCAATCGCCTTTTTCATATAATTCATGATTTTCATAGTATTAAGATCCTTCACATTATTCATATTCAAAATCAGTATTGAAAGCACAAATATCTTTTTCGAGCTCAGGCATTGCAAATACCCATATATAGGTCATTAATTGTCTGTACCGCTCATCACGAGTTCAACATGCTTAATTCCTTTCAGTGCTTTATACTTATTGGCCAGCTTGATGAGTTTACCCGCCCTGCCCCTTACAGCGATCACTTCCAGACAATTGTGATCGTCCAGATGAATGTGCTGTCCGGAAAAGACCAAACAGTTATAGTTGTGCTGGATGGCATTTACCTCATGGTGCAGATCTGTCCTGCTATGGTCATACACTACAACCACAGCACCAGCAACAACTTCATCAGATTGCCATTTTTGCTCGACGGTGTTTTTTTTAACCAGGTATCCGATGGCTCGTGATCTGTTGGGCAGATTTTCAGTCTCAACCAGGTGGTCAAGATCTTTGAGCACATCATCTTCAAGACTTACCCCGAATCTTTTGAGGACCATAGTAGCACGATTTAATATTTCGTGTCACAAACATAGCTGAAATATTTCAAAAAAAAAAATGAAATTCGGGAAAATTTACCGGTTACCTGACACCAGCTTCATTTCATCCAGCAGGTAGCCGGCACCGGCAAACTTGTCAACAATAAACAGAATATATCGGATATCTACGGAGATATTCCGACACATATCGGGGTCGTACATCTCATCGCTCATGGTTCCGTGCCAGTTCCTGTCGAAGTTGATTCCGATGAGACGGCCATTTGCATCGATCACAGGACTCCCGGAATTACCCCCGGAGGTATGATTGGAAGCAGTAAAACAGACAGGCATGGTATCGTTAATACCATAATCGCCATAATCTTTTGAAGTATACAGGTCTTTAAGCTTATCAGGGATGAGATAATCATGTTTTCCCTCATTGTTCTTCTCGATGATACCACTCAGCGTTGTATAATAATCATATTTCACTCCATCTTCAGGATAATAACCATCTATCTCACCATAGGCTAGCCTCATGGTGAAATTTGCATCGGGATAGTGTCTTACATCAGGCTGCATTTCAAAACGACCCTGAACCCATAATTTATATAATTCGTCCAGTTCATTCTGCAAGAAATTTCTTGGCTGCCTGACCTCTTCTGTATAGATGTCCCTGAATTCATTCAGAATTGATGCCACAGGATCATTTTCAATTTTTCTTAAAGCCCTCGATGGATTTCTTTCATAAAGTTCCAGAAATTTTTCTAAATACTCCATAGACCTAAGGGGTGATTTGGAATAAATCTTATCAGCAAATACAGCAAAATCCCCCTTAAACTTCCTGTCAACTTCTGCAAAAAATTCCGGGTAATACTGGCGGGAAGCCATTTCCCTGTACTTGTCCATCATTTCAGCAAACATGCCCTGGTCGAGAGGACGATAATAATCCTTATAGAACGCCTCTACCTGCTGGAGGATGAAGTCTGACGAGGCTGAATCGGTCATCATGGCCTGCACCCTTGATCCCAATTTTATCAACTCAACCGTAAAAACGGCTTCACCCATCAGGTTGTTGATCACCTCGTACTCTTCCATCTCTGTATAGATCTCGTCAAAACTCTGCAGGAGAACCCCATACTCTCTGGTTCTTTCTGGCGATTCCTTCACCCATGCTTCAAATTCAGTCTCAAATTTCCTTTTTTTCTCCACAGCATCGAGACGTTCTAGTCCTCCAATAGCTCCCTGCCATTTTTTCCACGCATTGGTAACCCCTCTATATTTTGATGCATATTGTATTCTTACCTCATCGAATTGAGACATATAATGATCCATGATTGCCATCCGCTGCGTTCGAATGTCCACGTTCATGGGCATAATGCGTTCAGAAAATATTTTTAGCGCTTCCGAGTAAAGAAACTGCTGTGTTGAACCCGGATATCCAAGCAGCATTGTAAAATCGCCCTTTTCTACGCCATCCATGGATATCTCGAAGAATTTTTGGGGCTGATAGGGTATATTATCTGCATGATAATCGGAAGGTTGATTGTCTTTGTTGGCATAGACACGAAAGATGGAGAAGTCGCCTGTATGCCTGGGCCACATCCAGTTATCGTGGTCCAAGCCAAAATTTACAATGGTGCTGGGTGGTGCACCTACCAGCCGAACATCACTATAACGCTCATATACAAATAGATAATACTGATTCCCGTAGAACATGGGGCTGACTCTTGATTCATATTTTCCATTCTCACTTGCCTCCTTCTCGATTAGGGCAATATTAGATGCTATTATGGAATCTCTGTCATATTTACCGGATGCTTTTTCTGTCCCCAGTACAACCTCAGCTCCAACGTCTTCCATATAACGAAAAAAGCGAACAGAAAGTTGGGGATTGGGCAATTCTTCATTCCTGTTCATAGCCCAGAACCCATCTGTGAGATAATCGTTTTGAACGGATGAATGCGATTGGATTGCACCATACCCACAATGATGATTGGTAAGCACCAATCCATCGCCTGAGATCATTTGGCCCGTGCATCCTCCACCAAATATTACCACAGCATCCTTCAGGCAGGCCTGGTTTACACTGTAAATATCATCGGCTGTCAATTTAAACCCCTTCGATTGCATATCTTCAATGGTATATCCTTCAAGAAGTGACAGAAGCCACATTCCTTCATCTGCCCTGGTACTATTAAAAAACAAAACAAACATCAATGCAATCGCAATGGTCCTTGACATGTTACGGCTAATAAAACTTTCTCTGTTGTAATCCTCGATCATGGTTGTGCAAATTTACTTATATAATTATCATTCTGTTAGTTACTTATTTAAGCAAAAAAGAGACGTTTCAAGGACACCTTACTCAATAAAAAGTTCAAGCTCTCTGTAAAGCATATGAACTGGCATGCCCATTACATTAAAATAGGATCCTCTAATCTCTTCCACTCCAATATACCCAATCCATTCCTGTATTCCATAGGCTCCGGCCTTGTCGTATGGTTTATAATTTTGAATATAATAGTTAATTTCCTTTTCTGAAAGATTCCCGAACCTGACTTCAGTTGAGGCCACAAATTCAGTCATTTTGTTGACAGATCGCAGGCATACACCTGTATAGACATAATGGGTGTTGCCAGAAATTCTCATTAGTGTCTCCCTAGCCTCATCTTCAGATTCCGGTTTCAACATCACTTCTCCATCTTGGTATACAATTGTATCGGCGGTGATAAGGATCTCTTCATTGGTCAGTGAGTAAGGATATGAATCGGACTTTCTACGAGCAAGGTAACTGGAAATCTCGCTTCCTTTCAAATATTCCGGATATACCTCGTCAATGTGGCATCCTGCTTTCAGTTCAAATATAAAGCCTGCGGAACTAAGCAGCTTCCTCCGTCTCGGAGAGGCTGATGCCAAAATCAATTTATAATCTTTAATCTTCTCCAAAAGCATTACAGCCAGAATCTTATCAGGTAGTAAACAATCCCGGAATAGAGTATTCCAAACAGCATAATCACCTTCACAAGGACACTGGCACGATGATAGTCGGATTTGTCTGATGCAATAATAACCAGTGTAAATAAAATGAACAGGGGGATAATGAGGAATGCTGCAAAATATATCATCGATATATAATCAGGTTCATCAGAAGAAAACATAATAAATTTCACCAGGATAAAAATAAGCAAGGAAATCGTTCCGGCAATCAGTATTGATAATACCAGTTTGGTAATCTGTGATCCAGCTACAATCGGTAACGTTTTCATGCCGTAGGCGGCATCCCCCTCGAAGTCCTCCGCATCCTTGATGATCTCACGGATCAGTGTCGTAATAAAAGCGAATATGCTGAATCCTGCCACCCAGATAAAAATATAGTTGAAATTGCTGCTAAACTGAAGCATGATCGCCCCATACTCCTTATTCAGCATAGGGATTTCAAAAAGCACCACAATAAGCGGTACCATCGCTGTTAAAAATGCAATTGTAACATTGCCTATTAGGAATTGTCGCTTATAATTGGTGGAATAGAACCAAAGCAATCCCGCTGTCAGGAAAAATATAAAACTTATTGCCGGGACATTAATGTAGAAACTTAGGTATACGCCAATTCCAATACCGATAAAGTTAAATATGACGTGAAGGGTCATAGCTGTTCGCCTGTTAACCAACACCCCCACGACAACTTTCTCAGGCTTATTGATCCTGTCTGTCCGTGTATCAAAATAATCATTTATTATATATCCTGCCGCAGCAATAAACATCGTAGCAATCACGAGCATCATGAAATGCAGAGCATCGAATTGTAATGAGAAACCGACCGATGGAAGCAGCGGCTCCATAATGAGGTAGCGCATCGCAAATTGGGTAAATGCGATAATCAGAAGGTTGGGTAACCTGATCAGTTTCATAATATTTATCATGGTCACTTTTTTCGAACTATTATTGACGGACAAAGGTACACTGTTTTGCATAAATCTCTCAACATCCTTGCAAATACAGAATCGAATAATTCTACCATGTGAAAGCCTCACCATCCATCCAACTTCCATGCAAACGTAAGACCTGTTCAATGATATCCCTCACGCACCCTTCTCCTCCTTTAATGTGGGAGATATAGGCCGATATAGCTTTGATCTCCTCAACAGCATCAGCCGGACAGCAAGCTACACCGCAATTTGTCATTACTTCATGATCGGGAAGGTCGTCTCCCATATACAGAATTTCTGTCGGATCAAGGCTATATTTTTTTCGAAAATGATTAAAATCCCGCATTTTGTCTGATGCTGCCAGGTAAATATCTTCAATTCCCAGGGCGCCGAACCTAATCCCCACCGATTCGGTTCTTCCACCGGTAATGATGGCAATCGGGTAGCCATGTTTTACTGCATATTGAAGTGCGTATCCATCCTTGGTATTCATTGTTCTTAGCAATTCCCCCAAAGGAGACAGGTAAACCTTCGGATCACTCAGGACCCCGTCCACATCAAATGCAAATGCTTTGATATTCTTTAAATCCTCCTTGAAATTCGCTTTACTCATTCTGCATATTTCTATATCTGATAATACTATCTGTCAACATACGGTATAGTTGCTGCTCTTCCGACTTTTCTTGAAGTGTAATTATGTGTTTATCAATGGTTTTTAAATCATTTCTGACAGCTGGCCCGGTCTGTGCAGAAGCTGGATCCATTTCTAATAGTTTTCGGATTGTCTCCTTCATCAGGGGCCGCAGCAGTTCAAACTTCAACCCAGACTCTACAAGCAATTCCTTAGCTATTGCAGCCAGGTGGTTAATAAAATTACAAGCAAATACTGCCGCTATATGCATTTTTAAGCGTGTTTCAGAATCTGCTTCATAAACAATACCTGATATCTTTTCGGCCAATCCTTTGAGTTGTTGAGCAAGTTCAGGCGATGCTCCTTCTATCAGAAATGGAATAGTATCGTAGGTCATTTCCTTTCCTCGGGTGAATGTCTGAAGTGGATAAAAAACGCCACCATGCTTAACCGTATTCTGAAATAGTTCTATTCCTGCAGAGCCTGAAGTATGCGCCACAAGGGTTTCTGTCCCGGAGAATTGATGAATAATCTCTTGAAGCAGATCATCGTTTACACATACAAGGAACAAATCAGGAAGGCGATCTATTCCATCAATTTCTGTTCGTGGTACTGCTGAAACCATTCTCGCCAGCTCTTCGGCATGCTCTTGGGTACCTGAAACAACATCTAATACATCTATCCCGGTCTGATAAAAAGCTGTAGCCATATGCCAACCTACATTTCCTGCTCCGATAACTGTAACAGTCTTTATTTCCCTTGATTTTTGCATGAGCATTACTATTTCAGCATACAGGTAAACATAAGTAGAGTCTGTCCATAAAGCCACTCCGACTCTATGGACACACTCTAAGTAGAGTGTGTCAATAAAGTCCAGTACCAGCGTTATACTTGTTATTGAACTTTGATTTCGTCGACATCGCAAGTCCGGATATATCTCAAGCACCTGAGTCTATTAACAGACTATATATCGTCCGAAAAATCCATTTATTTATCATAAGATGGCATCAAATATATACAACAAATCCCGATGCTGCTAAAATTTTAGTCAAAAAGAAAGGGTACCCGAATTTAGAGCACCCTATCCTTAGATTCTATTGTATGGATTTACACATATCTGAATACTCCCAGATCTTTTATTTCGCTACTGGTAATATAATCAGCTTTCTGTGCATTTTCCGATTTTCCCTGTTTAATAAATACTTCAGCTGCTTTTTCGAATTCATCATTCCTCATGCCATCATGTAAAATAAGGTAGCCCATAATAATGTTGCCAGCCATTTCCACCATTCTTCGTGCATGAAAATCAGTAAATTCATTGTCCTCATGCTCCAACACCCATTTTGTCACTTTTTCATATTCACTGGTCATTCCAATCAGGTATCTTTTTAAATAATCCATTTCTGGAGTTCCCTTTACCTCTTCAAACTCCCTGATCCGATTCAGAAAACCTCCGGCAGTTACTCCCCGAATGGCAGCAACTACCTGTAGTTGCGAGGTTCCTTCATAAATGGTTGTAATCCGTGCATCACGGTAGATGCGCTCAATCGGGAAATCTTTCATAAAACCTGCACCACCATGGATTTGCAAGCTGTCATAGGCGATCTGGTTACAGTACTCGCTTGAAACCAGTTTGAGTAGTGGGGTGAATATATCTGCAAGACGCTGATACCTTTTAGCCTCTTGCCTCTCATCGGATTCCAACTGACGTGTCTCTGATGCAAAAGAGTAATTCTTGTAAATATCGACATATCTTGCAGTTTCATAAAGCAGTGTTCTGATTGCCTGCGTTCTGACCTTCATGCTAGTAAGCATCTCATACACGGCCGGAAACTGAATGATTGCCTTCCCGAACTGAACCCTCTCATTGGCATACTTAAGTGCTTCACGGTAAGCTGCTTCAGCAAGTCCGACCGATTGTGCTCCGATACCCAGGCGGGCAGAATTCATTAATGCCATCACATATTTGATCAATCCCAGTTTCCTTTCGCCCACAAGCTTCGCGGGAGCATTCGTGAATACCATTTCGCAAGTTGGGGACCCTTTAATTCCAAGCTTATTTTCTATACGCCGGATTTTAACGGCGGCATCCTTTCTATCGTAGACGAACAATGACAATCCACGGCCATCTGCCGTCCCAGCTTCTGAGCGAGCCAGAACCAAAGATATATCAGCATCACCATTTGTTATAAACCGCTTTACTCCATTCAGGTAATAGAGATCCTTTTTTGGATCATAATCAGCACTTATACTGCCTTTCAATTGGACAGCCTGCAGATCAGAACCCGCATCTGGCTCGGTAAGGACCATTGCAGCAGTGGCGCCATCATTAAATCTCGGCAGAAACTCCTGTTTTATCTCTTCATTGGCAAACTCATGAATTGTTTCTGCACAATCTTGTAAACCCCAAATATTCGCAAATCCAGCATCGGCACGTGATACGATTTCGGCCGCCATCACATAAGGAACAATGGGGAAATTCAGTCCGCCATATTTCCTGGGCAGGGACATACCTATTAATCCGGCCTTTGTAAGCACTTCATGATTTTCCTGCGTTCCCCTGGCATATTTAACTTCATTATTAATGAGCTGAGGCCCCTCCTTATCAACCGATTCCGCATTTGGCTCAATTACCTCACCACTAATCTCTCCAACAATCTCCAGTATCTTGTCATAATTATCAAGTGCATCTTCAAAATCGACAGGTGCGAAATCAAACTCATTGAATTCTTTGTAATTGTTCTCCTTGAGTGCCACGATCTTTTCCATTAACGGATGATTCAGATGGTACTTAAGATCTTTATTATCAGTATAAAAATTTTCCATGATCTTTTTAGTTAATCGGTATTCCTACTTGGAATTTTTCTTATAATAATGGATTAGTTTAGGCACAACTTCTGAAAAATCTCCCGTAATAACATAATCGGCTATAGAATTGATGGGAGCATTCGGATCTGTATTAATAGAAATGATCATTGAAGACTCCATCATTCCGGCTCTGTGTTGAATCTGTCCGGAAATACCACAAGCTATGTACAATTTAGGTCTGACAGTTGTACCTGTTTGTCCAATCTGCCTGTCGTGTTCAATATACCCTGCATCGACTGCGGCCCTGGTTCCTCCTACCTCACCACCAAGCACTTCTGCCAGCTGGTAGAGAATTCCAAAGTTCTCCTTTGAGCCTACACCATAACCACCAGCTACGATAATCTGAGCTCCTTTGATATTTATTTTTTTATCCTCAACGTGCCTGTTGATAATCTCAACAGCAAAGTCATCTTTTATAACCAGATCATCTACCTTCCAGTTTTTGATCTTTCCCTTTACCGGGGGTGTAATCTCCTCTCTTTTCATCACCCCTTCCCTAACTGTGGCAAGTTGGGGACGTGTATCCGGATTAATAATTGTAGCTACAATGTTACCTCCAAAGGCAGGTCTGATCTGGTAGAGAAGATTTTCATATTTCGTATCTGTTTTCTTCTCGTAATGGTCACCTATCTCAAGGCTGGTACAATCGGCTGTTAATCCGCTCTTTAAAGTCGAGGCCACTCTGGGTGCCAGATCACGTCCGATAGGTGTTGCGCCAAACAGTCCGATCTGCGGCTTTTCTTTCCTGATAATTTCACATACTATACCAGCATGAGGAAGTGTCTGATAAAAGTCAAGCCTGGCATCTTCAGCTTTGTGTACAATACTTGCACCATGAGCGAACAAGGGTTTCTCCAGGTTTTTCAGATCATTACCGATCAGGATTGCTTCAACCTGAACCTTCAATTGGTTTGCAAGACTATGAGCCTTTGTAACAAGCTCCAGGCTTACTTCTGCAACGGAATTACCGTTGGTTTCACAATAAACGATGATATTATTCACAATTCGGGGTTTTATAAGAGACTAACCGATGGTATGGTTCTCTATCAATTCAACAATTAGTTCCTCTATCGCTTTGTCCTCAGCACTAATCACCTTGGCCTCCTTGGATTTGAATACCACATTCTCGATCTTCTTCACCTTGGTAGGAGAGCCTGACAAGCCAAGTGCTTCTTCATCAGCCCCGATATCATCAACACCCATCTCAGCAATTTTTAGGTAAGGGCGATCGCTAAACATCCTTGTATAATCTTCTGTTGCATCCTGAAGTTCTGTAAGCGTACGTGCATGCTTGTATTTCATTACATTCCTGGCAATTCGCGGACGGCAATCGGGCGCTGAACTGTGAACTGTCAGCAAAACAGGAAAAGGTGCCCTTACTGTTTCCACGCCATTATCAAGCCGGCGTCTTATTTCCATAGCATGATCCTCTATTTTCTCTATTTCCTCCACATAGGTTACCTGGGGAATATCAAGTTTTTCGGCTACCTGTGGACCAACCTGGGCCGTATCACCATCAATTGCCTGGCGCCCCGCAATAATCACGTCGTATTCCATTTTACCGATTGCTGAAGCAATAGCATATGAGGTTGCAAGGGTATCTGATCCTGCAAATTTCCGGTCCGTAAGCAAGACACCTCCGTCAGCTCCTCTGTAGAGTCCCTCCCGTATTATCTCGGCTGCTCTTCCTGGCCCCATGGTTAGTATTGACACTTCCGAGCCTGGTACAATATCCTTTATTCTAAGAGCCTGCTCCAGTGCATTAAGGTCCTCAGGATTGAAAATTGCTGCAAGTGCTGCACGGTTTACGGTTCCATCTGCTTTCATGGCATCCTTACCAACATTTCGTGTATCCGGCACCTGCTTAGCCAACACAGTGATTTTAAGTGGGTTCATCTGTATATCAATTCTTTATTTAAATGACTGATAATAAATTCTTAAAAGATTACTATAAATAGCAAGTGATTTATTATGCTGAAAATTATATGGGGGGCAAATTTAATAGTTTTTCCTTATTCACCAACGCAGTTCTTCTCTTATTCGAAAAAAAAACCCCTCAAAAAGAAGGGGTTTTAGCGACTATTCGATAGTATGAGTCGAAATTATGCCTGAGCGGCGGGTCCTCCAAAGCTCATGGGCATGGTCGGATTTCCACCCGATTCAGGCTCTTTGATTTTACCGTGCGCGCTTTCAAACTTCGACACATTATCATTCAATGCATTAAGCAATCTCTTGGCATGTTCAGGAGTGAGGATGATTCTTGACTTCACCTCAGCTTTGGGTATCCCTGGCATTACCCGCACAAAATCGAGCACAAACTCAGAAGTTGAGTGGGTAATAATTGCCAGGTTTGCGTACGTACCTTGCGCAACATCCTCTTTTAATTCGATATTGATCTGATTCTTTTTATTCTGATTCTTATCTTCCATTATTTGGAGCCTTAACCGTTGTAATTTTCATCCTCTTTTTCAACCAGCTCTTCATCTTGATTTCCAGTAGCAGTAAGACGCTCATATTCCTCTCTGGAACCAACCACCAGGTTATTGTATTTGCGAATACCTGTCCCGGCGGGAATAAGGTGACCAACGATCACATTTTCCTTTAGGCCTTCAAGGTCATCCGTACGGCCAAAAATAGCAGCTTCATTGAGCACCTTGGTAGTTTCCTGGAAAGATGCAGCAGAGATAAAGCTATTGGTCTGAAGGGCTGCCCTCGTAATTCCCTGCAGCTCTTGTGATGAGGTAGCAGGAACTGCATCTCTTGCCTCTATATGTTTCATATCCTTCCGTTTCAGGATAGAATTCTCATCTCTAAGCTTACGGGCGGTTATTATCTGACCCTGCCGATATGAGGTTGATTCTCCAACATCAGTGATTACCTTCTTGCCAAAGATCCAATCATTCTCATTCATGAAGTCCAATTTATCAACAATCTGTTTTTCAAGGAATTTGGTATCACCCGGATCAATGATTTCAACCTTACGCATCATTTGGCGTACAATGATCTCAAAATGCTTGTCATTGATTTTCACTCCCTGCATACGGTACACCTCCTGTACTTCATTTACGATATACTCCTGTACTTTGGTCGGTCCTTTGATTGCCAAAATGTCTGAAGGGGTAATCGCTCCATCGGATAGTGGAATACCAGCCCTAACATAATCGTTTTCCTGTATAAGGATTTGTTTTGAGAGTGGTACAAGATATTTCTTCACCTCTCCGGCTTTTGAGGTAATGATTACCTCTCGGTTCCCCCGCTTGATTTTTCCAAAAGTTACTTCACCATCAATCTCAGAAACCACAGCTGGATTAGAGGGATTTCTGGCTTCAAAAAGCTCGGTAACACGCGGCAGACCACCCGTGATGTCGCCTGATTTTCCAACTGCACGAGGAATCTTCACAAGAATCTGTCCGGCATCTACTTGATCACCCTCGCTTATTGCGATGTGTGAACCGACTGGAAGGTTATACGTCTTCTCTTCTCCCTTAGAATCTGTGATTATAACGATCGGGTTCTTTGTCCTGTCACGTGTTTCAACAATCACTTTCTCTTTAAATCCTGTCTGCTCATCTGACTCTTCACGATAGGTAACCCCTTCAATAACATTATCAAATGTAACCTTTCCTTCTATCTCGCTAATTATAAGTGCATTATATGGATCCCACTGACAAATAAGATCTCCCTTTTTCACATCTTCTCCATGTTTTGTAAAGAGAGATGATCCGTAGGGAATATTATGCGTAGTAAGGGCAATACCTGTATTTTTATCGATAATGCGCAATTCTGCAAGACGACCAATAACAATATCCACTTTGCTATCGGAATCATGATCCTTCCTTGTTACTGTTCTCAGCTCATCAATTTCAATCTTTCCATCATACTTTGCAATAACCCTGGATTCGGCTGTAATATTGGATGCGGTACCCCCGACATGGAAGGTTCGCAGTGTGAGCTGTGTTCCTGGCTCACCGATCGACTGTGCTGCAATAACACCAACAGCCTCGCCGATCTGTACCATTTTACCGGTTGAAAGATTGCGTCCGTAGCATTTACTGCATACCCCACGTGCCGATTCGCAGGTCAGAACCGAACGAATCTCCACCTGGTCAATCGGTGAATCTTCAATGACCTGGGCGATATCTTCAGTTATCTCATCTCCTGAGTGAACTACAAGTTCTCCTGACAATGGGTGATAAACATCATGTACTGTAGTCCGTCCAAGAATTCTTTCATACAGTGTCTCAACAACTTCTTCATTCTTTTTGATAGCGGTTGCAATTAATCCGCGCAATGTACCACAATCGAATTCATTAATGATCACATCCTGTGAAACATCAACCAAACGACGTGTTAAATAACCAGCATCTGCGGTTTTAAGTGCCGTATCGGCAAGACCTTTCCTCGCACCGTGTGTAGAGATAAAGTATTCTAAAACAGAGAGTCCTTCTTTAAAATTGGAGAGAATCGGATTCTCAATGATCTCGGATCCGGCAGAGCCTGATTTTTGTGGTTTAGCCATCAGCCCTCGCATTCCGGAAAGCTGGCGAATCTGTTCCTTTGAACCCCTTGCGCCTGAATCAAGCATCATATATACAGGGTTAAAACCCTGGTTATCGCTGCTCAGTTGCTTCATTAATGTTTGGGTTAGTTTTGCATTGGTATGTGTCCAAACATCAATGATCTGATTATAACGTTCATTGTTGGTAATGACTCCCATATTGTATGATTCAAGCACCTCATCCACCTGCTCATATCCTTCTGTTACAAAAATATCTTTCTCATCGGGCACAATTACATCATCCAAATTAAATGAAAGTCCTCCTCTATATGCCATACCGAAACCCAGGCTTTTGATATCATCCAGAAACTTTGCTGTAGCGGCTGTCCCGGATGCTTTCAATACTCTTCCAATGATATCCCGAAGTGATTTCTTGGTCAGAAGATCGTTAATATAACCGATCTGCGGGGGGACAAATTCATTGAAGATAACACGGCCAACGGTTGTCTCAATAATCTCTGTCTCTCCATTCTCGGATCCGAGTACAGGAATTTTAACCTTGATGATTGCATGCAGATCGACCTTCTTTTCATTATAGGCAATGGTAACCTCTTCAGGTGAGTAGAAAGTAAGTCCTTCTCCCCTGATCACCAATTCCTCTGTTGATCTTCTTGCTTTGGTGATATAATAAAGACCAAGCACCATATCCTGAGAAGGAACCGCAATTGGCGCTCCATTTGCCGGGTTAAGAATATTGTGTGATGCGAGCATTAGAATTTGTGCTTCAAGCACGGCAGCATTTCCTAAAGGCAAGTGAACAGCCATCTGGTCTCCATCGAAATCAGCATTGAAAGCAGTACATACCAATGGGTGCAATTGAATGGCCTTACCCTCTATAAGCTTCGGCTGAAAAGCCTGAACTCCCAATCTGTGCAGGGTTGGAGCACGATTAAGTAGTACAGGATGGCCTTTTAATACATTTTCCAGAATATCCCATACTACGGGATCCTTTCTGTCGACAATTTTCTTAGCTGATTTAACTGTTTTTACAATGCCTCTTTCAATCAATTTTCTAATTACAAAAGGCTTGTAAAGCTCTGCAGCCATATCCTTAGGCAAACCACATTCATGCAACTGTAATTCAGGTCCGACAACAATTACTGACCTTGCAGAATAGTCGACCCGCTTACCAAGCAAATTCTGCCGAAACCTGCCCTGTTTTCCTTTCAGACTATCGGAAAGCGATTTCAGTGGTCTGTTGGCATCGGTCTTAACTGCATTTGATTTCCGGGAGTTATCAAACAGGCTGTCAACAGCTTCCTGCAACATCCGTTTTTCATTTCTCAAAATCACTTCAGGAGCTTTAATCTCAATCAGTCTTTTCAAACGGTTGTTCCGGATGATCACCCTTCTGTACAGGTCGTTCAGGTCTGAGGTCGCAAAACGGCCGCCATCGAGTGGTACCAGTGGTCGCAGTTCCGGAGGTATTATGGGCACTACTTTCAGAATCATCCATTCAGGGCGGTTGATATTCTTTGACGCCCTGAAAGCTTCAACAACCTGCAAGCGCTTCAATGCTTCATTTTTTCGTTGTTGAGATGTTTCAGTATTTGCTTTATGTCGCAGGAAATAGGACAGTTCATCCAATTTCAGTCTGCCAAGCAGCATATGCAATGCTTCGGCTCCCATCCCGGCAATAAACTTGTCGGGATCATCATCTTCAAGTAATTGATTCTCTTTGGGAAGTGTATTAAGAATATCCAAATATTCATCCTCCGTCAAAAAATCCAAATAATTTATTCCATCAGCTTCCTTGATCCCCGGGTTGATTACCACATACCTTTCATAATAGATAATGGTATCCAGTTTCTTTGTTGGGAGTCCCAGAAGATAGCCAATTTTATTGGGAAGTGAACGAAAATACCATATATGTGCAACGGGTATAACAAGGGAAAGGTGCCCCATTCTTTCACGACGAACTTTTTTTTCAGTCACCTCTACACCACAGCGGTCGCAAACAATACCTTTATATCTGATTCTTTTATATTTACCACAATGGCATTCGTAATCTTTCACAGGACCAAAGATTCTTTCGCAGAAGAGCCCATCTCTTTCAGGCTTGTAAGTCCTGTAATTGATGGTTTCCGGTTTTAATACTTCTCCGCTGGATCTTTCCAGGATCTCTTCCGGTGAAGCCAAACCAATTGAGATTTTTGTAAAAGCACTGCTTCTAACCTTTATATCTTTCCTGAATGACATATTATAATTATTAAATTGTTACAAAATAGAAAATATCAGTCAGCAGTACTGACCTGTATACAGGACATAGTTAAACAAGGTTAACACTAAGTCCGAGTCCGCGCAACTCATGCAAAAGCACGTTAAGGGATTCTGGGATACCTGGCATTGGCATTGGTTCACCTTTAACAATGGCCTCATATGCCTTTGCCCTACCGATCACATCATCGGATTTAACTGTAAGTATCTCCTGCAGGATATTTGCTGCACCGAATGCTTCAAGCGCCCAAACTTCCATCTCACCAAAGCGCTGTCCGCCGAACTGTGCTTTACCGCCAAGTGGCTGTTGTGTAATCAGCGAATACGGTCCGATTGATCGTGCATGCATCTTATCCTCAACCATATGTGCGAGTTTAAGCATATAAATGATACCTACTGTTGCAGGTTGATCAAATGGCTCTCCAGTGCCTCCATCAATCAGATTTGTTTTACCAAATCTCGGTACACCGGCCTTATCGGTTAGCTCAGTGATTTGATCAATACTAGCTCCATCAAAGATCGGTGTTGCAAACTTCATCCCCAGGTTCTTTCCTGCCCAGCCTAAAACAGTTTCATAAATCTGTCCCAGGTTCATTCGGGAAGGCACACCCAGCGGGTTAAGTACAATGTCAACTGGTGTCCCATCTTTTAGGAACGGCATATCTTCCTGGCGAACGATCTTTGCAACGATACCTTTGTTACCGTGGCGACCCGCCATCTTGTCTCCAACCGTGATCCTGCGCTTCTTTGCCACATAAACCTTGGCAAGTTGAACAATTCCTGTAGGGAGTTCATCTCCGCTGGTAACACTGTGCTTCTTGCGCTTATAGATACTGTCGATCTCTTTATACTTGATTTTGTAATTATGCAAGAGAACCCTGATAAGCTCATTTTTATTCTTATCTGTTGTCCATTTATTCGGATTCACAGTTTCATAATTAACCTCCTGCAGCTGTTTCATTGTAAACTTTGTTCCCTTTGAAATGACATCTGCATTAAGATAATCCTTCACACCCTGAGATGTTTTCCCATTTACCAGTGTAAACAATTTTTCGATCAGTAACGATTTTAGCTCTTCAATGTTTTTGAAGTATTCTTCATCTATCTTATCAGTAATCTGTTTTGTTGCCGGCTTTGATTTTCTCTCCTTAACTGTACGTGAGAAGAGTTTTTTATCAATAACCACACCATAAAGTGACGGTCCGGCTTTAAGCGATGCATCTTTCACATCACCCGCTTTATCACCAAAAATGGCACGAAGCAGCTTCTCTTCCGGTGAAGGGGCAGATTCTCCCTTAGGAGTAATTTTACCGATAAGAATATCACCCGGAGCAATTTCCGCACCGATCCTGATAAGACCATTCTCATCAAGATCCTTGGTTGCCTCCTCACTCACATTCGGAATATCGGATGTCAACTCCTCCAAGCCTCGTTTTGTATCTCTCACCTCAAGCATGTATTCATCTACATGAACAGAGGTAAAGACATCTTCCCGAACCAGTCTTTCGGAGACCACGATAGCATCCTCAAAGTTGTAACCTTTCCAGGGCATGAACGCCACCATAAGGTTTCTTCCCAGGGCCAATTCACCATTCTCAGTTGCATACCCCTGTGTAAGGGTCTGTCCCTTTTTAACCTTTTGTCCTTTACTCACCATAGGAGTAAGATTCACGCAGGTATTCTGGTTCGTCTTACGATACTTTGGAAGTTTATACCTTCTAATATTATCTTCAAAACTTACAAATTCCTCATCCTCAGAACGATCATAACTGATCACAATTTCGTTTGCATCCACAAATTCAATAACTCCGTCTGCTTCTGCATTAATCTGCAACCGGGAATCCGTTACAACACCTTCTTCCATACCAGTACCAACGATTGGAGCTTCCGGCTTTAGAAGTGGAACTGCCTGTCGCATCATGTTGGAACCCATCAGTGCCCTATTGGCATCATCATGCTCAAGAAAGGGTATAAGGGAGGCAGCAATAGAGGCAATCTGATTTGGGGCAACATCCATTAAGTGGACATCCTGGTTATCAGACAACGGATAATCTGCCTCATATCTGGATTTAACTTTCTGGTTTTTAAAAGTGCCATCTTCCTGAAGCGGTGCATTGGCCTGGGCAATTATTTTGCCTTCCTCCTCTTCAGCACTGAGGTAAACAACACCTTTGTTGGTAAGCTCGACCTTGCCATTGCTGGCATGTCTGTAAGGTGTCTCAATGAAACCCAATTTACTAATCTTCGCAAATACACAAAGAGAAGATATAAGACCAATGTTCGGACCTTCAGGTGTTTCGATCGGACAAAGGCGTCCATAATGTGTATAATGAACATCTCGTACTTCAAAACCTGCCCGCTCACGTGACAATCCACCTGGTCCCAGTGCCGACATGCGGCGTTTGTGGGTCATTTCTCCCAGCGGGTTGGTTTGATCCATGAACTGCGAAAGCTGGTTTGTTCCGAAAAATGAATTGATAACCGATGAAAGTGTTTTAGAATTGATCAGGTCGGTCGGAGTAAACACCTCATTATCACGCACATTCATTCTCTCCCGAATGGTTCTGGCCATTCTTGCCAATCCAACACTGAATTGGTTCATCAATTGCTCTCCTACGGTCCTGACTCTCCTGTTACTCAGGTGGTCAATGTCATCAACATCGGTTTTCGAATTAATCAGCTCAATCAGGTGTCGTATAATCTGAATTATATCTTCCCGGCTTAAAACCCGTTGATCCATATCAGCATCAAGGTTCAATTTTCTGTTGAGACGGTATCGTCCCACTTCGCCCAGATCATAACGCTTGTCAGAAAAGAAAAGCTTATCGATCACATCTCTGGCTGTTGTTTCATCTGGTGGTTCTGCATTCCTGAGCTGGCGATAGATATGCAGTACAGCCTCTTTTTCTGAGTTGCAGGGATCTTTCTGCAGTGTATTGTATATGATAGCGAAATCAGTAATATTGGCTACATCCTTATGCAGCAAAACTGTTTTACTACCCGACTCGACAATCTGGTCGATATGCTCATTTTCAAGCACAGTCTCACGGTCAATTATAACTTCATTTCTTTCGATTGATACGACTTCTCCAGTATCTTCATCAACAAAGTCCTCTATCCAGCTTTTCAGTACACGTGCTGCAAGCTTCCTGCCAACAACTTTTTTCAGGCCAGTTTTTGATACCTTGATCTCATCGGCCAGACCAAATATCTCAAGGATATCCTTATCACTCTCAAAACCAATTGCTCTAAGAAGTGTTGTAACCGGCAATTTCTTCTTTCTGTCGATATATGCATACATGACATTATTAATGTCGGTTGCAAACTCGATCCATGATCCCTTAAAGGGAATGATCCTTGCGGAATACAATTTAGTACCGTTGGCATGTAAGCTCTGACCGAAGAAAACGCCAGGGGATCTGTGCAGCTGTGATACCACAACACGCTCAGCACCATTAATTATAAAGGCGCCACGGTCTGACATATAAGGCACAGTTCCAAGGTAAACATCCTGAATGACTGTATCGAAATCCTCATGTTCGGGATCGGTACAGTATAACTTTAGTTTTGCCTTTAGTGGCACGCTATATGTTAGTCCCCTTTCGATACACTCATCGATTGAATACCTGGCTGGATCAATGGAATAATCCAAAAATTCCAGAACAAAGTTGTTTCTGGTATCTGTAATCGGGAAATTCTCCTGAAAGACCCTGTAGAGTCCTTCGTTTTTTCTGTTCTCAGGCGTCGTATCAAGTTGAAAAAACTCCTGAAATGACTTTAATTGCACTTCCAAAAAATCAGGATATTTCAATTGATTTTGTATGAAAGCAAAATTTACACGTTGATTTGTTTGCATTGATGACATCTCGATAAATTCCAAAATTTAACCTCTAATATTTAATATGCATAAAGGCTTATACCCCATCTTAATAGAGATGGGGTACTAAGCCTATAAGTGGAAATGCGAGTGCCTTATTTGAGTTCAACCTCTGCTCCAGCTTCTTCAAGTTGTGTTTTGATTGATTCAGCGTCTTCTTTACTTGCACCTTCTTTAACCGGTGCAGGTGCAGAATCTACCACAGCTTTTGCTTCTTTCAGTCCCAAACCTGTAAGGTCCTTTACCAATTTAACAATTTGCAGCTTAGCCCCACCGGGTGATTTTAAAATAACATCGAATTCTGTCTTTTCCTCAGCAGCAGCCTCTCCGGCTCCTGCAGCAGGACCCGCAACTGCAACTGGAGCTGCTGCCGGTTCAATTCCGTGCTCTTCCTTAAGAATAACAAGTAACTCGTTTACTTCTTTAACAGTCAATTCTACTAACTGATCTGCGATTGCTT
>CAYSMO010000028.1:0-18641 GCA_964432125.1 uncultured Bacteroidaceae bacterium
GCGTGCAGCGTAAAGAACCACCCCCTGGTCTGATCCACGCCTTCAGCAATAAAATCGGCGGGATAATTTTGGTCGAAATTGTCTTTGTGCTCGAAGGGATAGTGGAGCTGCGCATAGGGCATGGCGCCGGAGTCGAACCAGACATCGATCAGGTCGGGCTCGCGGAACATTTTTTTGCCGCTTTGGCTGACAAGGATAACGTCATCTACAAACGGTCTGTGAAGATCGAACCGGTTATAATTATCCCTGGAAAAATCACCTTCCTTAAAATCTTTCAATGGGTTTTCCTGCATAAAACCGGCTGCGACAGATTTCTCTATTTCGCTTTTCAATTCAGCGACGGAGCCGATGCAGATGGATTCCTTTCCCTCTTCGCTTACCCAGATGGGGAGTGGTGTTCCCCAGAAGCGCGATCTGGAGAGGTTCCAGTCGAGCAGGTTCTCGAGCCATTTCCCAAAGCGCCCGGTGCCGGTCGATTCCGGTTTCCAGTTGATCGTATTGTTAAGCTCGATCATCCGCTCCTTCATTGCCGTTGTGCGGATGAACCATGAGTTGAGGGGATAGTAGAGGATGGGTTTGTCGGTTCTCCAGCAGTGCGGATAATTGTGTTCATATTTTTCGATGCGGAACGCCTGGTTGTTCTGCTTCAGGAACACGGCGATATCGATATCGGTTGAAGTGTCGTCTTTCTGCTTTGATTCGTCGTACTCGTTTTTCACATATTTACCGGCGAACTCTTCGTAATTTTCTACGTTTACCTGTTTTTTAACAAAATCAGCATTGAGGTCCTCCAGCCGGAAGAATCTTCCTTTTCTATCGACCAGTGGGTGTATCATCCCCGCTTTATCGATTACGGTAAGGGCGGCGATATCATTTTCAGCAGACACTTTGTAGTCGTCTGCACCAAAGGTTGGTGCAGTGTGCACCACGCCTGTACCCTCTTCGGTGGTCACGAAATCGCCCGGGATCACCTTAAAAGCTTTTCCTTCGGGCTTGATCCAGTGGAGCAGCTGTTCATAGGAGATTCCTGTGAGTTCTTTGCCCTTAAAGCTTTTCAAAATTTTGAAAGGGATGTGTTTGTCACCCGGCTTGTATTCATTGAACGGCAGTTCCGCATTTTTCTCCGGGAAATACTTTGCGATCAGCTCGCTTGCCAGTACCACGGCAATTTTTTCCCCTGTATACTGGTTAAAAGTTTCGATGAGCGCGTATTCAATTTTTTTGCCCACGGCGAGTGCGGTGTTCGACGGGAGTGTCCAGGGGGTAGTGGTCCAGGCGAGGATATAGACATCGGCGCCGGTTTCGTTGAAGAGGAACTCCGATTGTTCGTTCTTTGTTACTTTGAACTGTGCGACCACGGTGGTATCCTTCACATCGCGGTAGCAGCCCGGCTGGTTCAGTTCGTGGGTGCTGAGTCCGGTACCGGCGGCAGGGGAGTAGGGTTGAATGGTATATCCCTTGTAAAGCATCTCCTTGTTCATCAGCTCCTTGAGCAGGTACCAGAGGGTCTCAATATATTTATTATCGTAGGTGATGTAGGGGTCCGACATATCGATCCAGTACCCCATCTTTTCGGTAAGGTCCTCCCAGAGGTCGGTATACTTCATCACATCCTCGCGGCAGGCCTTGTTATACTCTTCGATGGAGATCTTTTTCCCGATGTCCTCCTTGGTGATGTTCATGGCCTTCTCCACGCTGAGCTCAACGGGCAGTCCGTGTGTATCCCAGCCGGCTTTACGTTTGACGTGGTAGCCCGACTGGGTTTTATATCGGCAGAAGATATCTTTGATGGCACGCGCCATCACATGGTGAATCCCCGGCACCCCGTTGGCTGAGGGCGGTCCCTCGTAAAAGACAAATGATGGTTTTCCCTCGCGGGATGACAGACTCCTTTCGAACGTCTGTTCACTTTTCCACAAATCGTTGATCTCCTTATTGATCTGCGAGAGATCAAAATTCTTGTATTCCGGAAATTTCCTGGCCATAAAAACGCTCCTGCTTTTTCCCTGGTTTAGACTACTATTTTATTGAAACGCACAAAGATAGAAAAAAGTAGGAAAAAAGCAGAACTCCGGGTGCAGGATATATGGCCGGATCTTTTGTAATCGACATACCGGACAGCAAGGTAAAATCAAACTCCAACCGGCTGAAGATTTCCACAATGAGCTATAAAGTCCTGGTTACCGGTCAAACCCAACATCTTGCATCTGAAGGTTTTCGTAAATGTGTATCGCATTAAACCCAAGTTCTTTGGCCGCTTTAACGTTGTGGATGTTATCGTCGAGGAAAAGGGTCTCATTTGCTTTGATTTTTGCCTTTTTCAATACATATTTAAAAGCAGCCGGGTCGGGTTTGTGGTATCCCGTTTGGAAGGAGTAGAATCCGTGGGTAAAGACATCAGATAGTTTGCAGCCAGCAGCATCATTGAACATTGTGTTGAACTGTTCAATGTGCAGTTCGCTGGTGTTGCTTAAGATATAGAGGTTAAAATCCTTGGAAAGAGACTTCAACAGTGTGGCGCGGCTCTCAGGAACCCCTACCAGCATGGAACACCAGGCCTTATCGAACTCATCATTGCTGAAATTTGCACCCGACAGCTTGCGTATGGCATCGCGGAATTCATCGGTGGAGGTTTTGCCGGTTTCGTAATTGAAGAAGATATCGGTTTCAAAATTTTCCGGGTAGTTGAGTAGCTCTTTGGGAAAGCCCAGGTTAAGAAAGCGTTCCAGGGTTGCACTTACATTCAGGTCGAGTATCACCCCTCCCAGGTCGAAAAGGATATTCTTTAATGATGAAAAGTTCTTCATTTCTTTTATCTTCGTTTGTTGCAAAGGTAATGATTTTGGTTAGCCTGCTGCCGGTGGAGTGAGGGGAGGAGATGTTAAAAATGGGAAAGAGAGGTCACAGGATTCATTGAGGTCACAGGATTCATTGCATGGGAATGAGGCGTTGTAGAGGTGATGGAGAGCGTCGGGGACAGAATGAATGCTATCGGGGACAGAATGGATGATAAGAGAATTTAACAAATGGTAAAAAAATGGCAAGAGTAGCAATTATTGGGGGATCGGGATTTGAGGATCCGGATATATTAAAGGATGCTGACCCGATTATGATGAACACACCCTATGGAGAGCCCAGTTCGGTATTTCTCTCCGGGCGGATTAATGGGGTAGAAGTGGTGCTTGTTTCCAGGCATGGAAAGAGTCACACCATTACGCCTACACAGGTGAACAACCGTGCGAATATTTACAGCATCAGGGAGTTGGAGTGTACCCATATCCTTGCAACCACAGCATGTGGAAGTCTGCGGGAGGATATTGGGCCGGGAAACCTGGTCTTCCCAGACCAGTTTATTGATTTCACACGGTTCAGGGCGAACACGTTTTACGGGGAATTTAATCCGGGGGAGCTGCAGCATGTACCGATGGCAGAGCCGTTTGATGAGGGTCTGAGAAAGCTTTTGGCTAATGAAGCTGAAGCGTTGGGATTGGCGAAGCATGATTCGGGAACGGTTATCACGATAGAAGGACCCCGGTTCTCCACACGTGGCGAGTCAAAAATGTTCCGGGCGTGGGGAGCGGACATTATCAACATGTCGACTGCACCCGAGGCGATCCTGGCCAATGAAGCCGGAATACCCTATGCGGCCATTGCGATGAGCACCGATTACGACAGTTGGAGAGAGGGTGAGGAGTCGGTTACATGGGAGGCGGTGCTTGAGATCTTCGGAAAGAATGTTGGCAATGTTATTCAATTGATTGAAAAGGTGTTGCCGAAGATCTAGTGTTTACCTGGCAACCGTTTATGCAGATACATTTTTTATTTATACTGGGCACAATTGAACTATTTTAATCTATCAGCATATCAGTATATGAAGAATCATTAACTTCATCAAAAAAATCACTTTAATTTAGGATAATGAGAAAAATCACTTGTTTTTTGTTTCTGTTTGTTTCAGTTGCTCTTTTCGCCCAGAAGGCTGATGAAGCCCGTTTGGAAAAAATGGTTACCGACCTGGCATCGGATGCTTATCTGGGCAGGGGTTTCGGGAGTGAAGGTGGTCGGTTGGCTGCGGCCTATATCAAGGATCAGTTTCAAGAGGCGGGCATTGATCCGCTGCTGGAGAGTTATTTTCACTCGTTCGACTACAGGAATGGAATTTTGAATATCACTGGCTACAATATTGTGGCGATTATTCCGGGGAGCGATCCGGAACTCAAGGATGAGTATATTATTCTGGGTGCACATTATGACCACCTGGGGTGGGAGTTGAGCGATGGAGATACTGTGGTTTACAATGGTGCGGACGACAATGCCTCTGGTGTGGCAGCGATCATTGAGGCAGGAAGGATCCTGGCTGAGCGGTCTGATCTGCTGGGCCGAAGCGTGATCCTGGTGGCTTTCGACGGAGAGGAGAGCGGGTTGATTGGATCGAAGGCCTTTGTAAGTGAACTGCTTACAGGTGATGGGGCTGTTATTGATTCAGCCTCGGTTGCAACTATGTTCAGTCTCGATATGGTGGGGATGTATGAAGCGCATGGTGGTGTTGACCTACAGGGGATGGAGATGCTGACCGATTACCAGCAGCTGATTGCAGATGCTACGACCTATGTGCCGGTGGATATTGTAAAGATGAATGGTTCCTTAGCGAACAGAACCGACACGGCTCCGTTCGGTAAGATTGGCGTTCCCGCGGTACATATTTTTACCGGAACAGAATCGCCGTACCACCAGCCGGAGGATGACAGCGATCTGTTGGATTATTCAGGGATGGCGTTGATCGTAGATTTTATGGCTTCACTTACCAGGGAGTTGTCGACGATACCGGAGGTGAGGGTGTCGAAGGAGTTGGAAGCGGTTGCGGAAAAGGGGAAGATGAAGATTTTTAATTTCGGGGTTACCCTCAATACCGGGAGTGCGCACCATGATTACAAGAATGATTTTTACAAGGCGAAGTCACTGTTTGCGTATGGAGCTGGGTTTTTCCTGGAGACGCGGATTACCCAGTGGCTGGCGTTTCAGCCGGAGGTGCTCTATGAGTGGAGTGGGAGCCGGGTTGAGGATGGCCGTTTGCGCACACATTCGGTGACAGCGCCGGTGAGTCTGCTGTTTACCACGCCCGATGAGCAGGGGAACGGTGTGCGGGGTTATTACCAGATTGGAGGGTATTACAGTTATGCCTTTGGCGGGAATATCCATAATGATGATGGAGAAAGTGAGCCGGTCGATTATGTGAATGGTTACAGTGATACGGATTATGGGCTGGTGTTTAGTTTTGGTATGGAGATCATGAATTTCAGGATGGGGTATGTCTGGCAGCGGAGCATGGTCGATTTTACCATAGGTGATGAGGCGGATGTTAAGCATGCCGGTTCATTTTTCCGGCTCGGATGGGCGTTTTAGCAGGTTGCATTTTGAACGTGCATGCCACTGCCGAGAAATCTTGCTTTCGACACATTAACAGTCGGGGGGTTCATTTTGGAGTCGTCTGAGGAATGTTGTAGTTTTATATGCCGAAATACCATGGAAAACGCACCTGAAGTCATAGCGAAAAAATTCCTGAACCGTACCAACCGTCATCTTTTTCTCACCGGGCGGGCTGGGACCGGGAAGACCACCTTTCTGCGGGGAATTATCAGCGAGACGCATAAGAAGGCGGTGATCGCGGCACCGACCGGTGTGGCGGCGATCAATGCAGGCGGGGTTACGCTCCATTCGCTTTTTCAGCTGCCTTTCGGGGGGTATGTCCCTTCGGAGAGTTATCAGTTTACCGAGGTTCCCGGCAGTGAGATCAACAATCCGAAGACCCTGATGCGCCACCTGCACATGCATGAAACCAAGCGGCGGCTGATTCGTGAGATGGAGCTGTTGATTATCGATGAGGTGAGTATGCTGCGGGCGGATATTCTCGACGCCATCGACCGGATTTTGCAGTCGGTCCGGCGGCAACGGGGGATCTCGTTCGGTGGGGTGCAGCTGCTGTTCATCGGCGATCTGCTGCAGCTGCCGCCGGTGGTGCGGGAGGACGAGTGGGCGATCCTCCGGAATTTTTACAAGAGCATCCATTTTTTTGAGGCGCTGGCCCTGAAGGATGAGCCGCCGCTCTATATTGAGCTGGAGAAGATCTACAGGCAGAGCGATCCGGTCTTTATCAGGTTGCTGAATAATTTCCGCGACAACCGGGTGACGCAGGAGGATGTGGCGATTCTGAACCGCTATTACAAACCCGGTTTTTCGCCGGGGGAGCAGGAGGGGTATATCTACCTCACCACCCACAACCGCATTGCCGATGAGGTGAACCGGAGGGAGTTGAAGAAGCTGCCGGGACAGATCTACAGTTTTTCTGCCGGAATAGAGAAGGATTTTCGCGACCACCAGTTTCCGCTCGATCAGGAGCTGCAGCTGAAGGAGGGGGCGCAGGTGATGTTTATTAAGAATGATATTTCTGGTCAGCAGCGTTTTTTTAACGGGAAGATCGGCACGGTGACCGAGCTGGGGGAGGATGAGATTGAGGTGGGGTTTAGTGACGGCAGTGATCCGGTGCAGGTGGAGAAGCATATCTGGTTGAACAAGCGGTACAAGCTGAACATCACCGACAATTCGATTGAGGAGGAGGTGTTGGGCTCCTTCACGCAGTTTCCGCTGAAGCTGGCGTGGGCGGTGACGGTGCATAAGAGTCAGGGCCTTACCTTCGAGCGGGCGATTATCGATGTGGAGAACGCTTTTGCGCCCGGACAGATCTACGTGGCCTTGTCACGGCTGGTGTCGCTGGATGGGTTGGTGTTATCATCGCCCGTGCCGGCGAATGGATTTGCGCCCGACCGGGATATAGCGGCCTTTGCAGCTACCCGTCCGCCGGAGTCGGAGATCGATAATATTCTCGAGCAAGAGACCCACAGGTTTGTGAAGAGCAGGCTGTTGCAGTATTTTGATTTTGGCGACCTGCAGGAGGCCTTTAACTATCATTTACGCAGCTACACCAAGGATGAAAAGCGATCAGCCAAGCAACGATATATGCCCAGGGTGTTGGATATCCAGGCGCGGTTTCGTCCCGAGGCTGTGGTTGCGGGGCGGTTCCGCGGAGAGATCGTGGGGATTACGGACCGCGGTGGGGAAGAGTATCTTGGTCAGCTGAAAGAGCGGGTTGCCGCGGCGCTGGGATATTTTGAGCCGAAGCTCAGGGGGATTTCGGCGGCTATTGTGTCGCTGATCGATGAGCTGCATGATGCGGTGGGGGTGAAGCAGTATCTGAAGGAGCTGCGGGAGTTGGAGGCGGCCTTTTTTGCGAAGCTGCAGCTGCTGCGTAAGTCGGTGGCGCTGGTGGAGGCGGTGCAACAGCGGCGTGATCTGGTGAAGCGAGAGTATTCGAGTGATGCAGAGATGAAGGCGCGTGAGGAGCTGGCCGGGAAGGCAGCGGGGAAGCGGGGTAAAAAGAGCAGTGGTACCGGGAAGAAGGGTGCGGGAAAAAAGGGTGCCGGGAAGAAGGTGCAGAAGGGCGATTCGGCGCGTTTGAGTTACGAGATGTTGAAGGAGGGGAAGGGGATTGGTGAAATTGCGAAGGAGCGGGAGTTGGCCGAGTCGACCATACAGGGGCACATGTCGGAATTTATTAGGAAGGGGGAGCTGGATATTTTAGAGTTGATGGATGAGGATCGGTACGCAGAGATCAAAACGGCCATTGACAGCCATTACAAAGATTCGCTTACACCGGTCTTGAAAGCGCTCGGGAAAGGGTATTCGTTTGGCGATATCAAGATGGTGATGGCCACGGCAAGGGAATAAATCATTTAGAACAGGATAGAGCTGAGGTTATATTCGGATACGAAGATGGAAATGGTCATGGTCCGGGAGCAAAGGGTGACATATTTCTCGAAACTGTTGTTTACAAGTCTGAAATTCCGTAATATTGCAATCCGAAATTAAAGAAGAAATTTTAGGGCCCATAGCTCAGCTGGTTAGAGCACCTGACTCATAATCAGGGGGTCGCTGGATCGTGCCCAGCTGGGCCCACAAAAACAGAGTGAGAGTGAAGAGCGAGAGCGATGAACCCCACTCTGTTTTTTCTTCACTCTCACTCTCAAACTCACTCTTCCCTTCGTGGGTGGTTTTTTTGTTGGTGCCAGTTTGCCGCCAGGATTACGCAAGGACATTACAACTAGAAGGCTACAAAACACTCTAAATTCCGGGACCGAGCAAGCGGACTCAGCATACTCAAAGCAAACATAAACGAGAAACAGACAATACCAGTAACCTCAGGAAACAGCAACATTTTTTACTGGCGCGACAACAGCGGAGTAGAAAATTAGTATTAACCTTGCATGAAAGTGGTATACTTTTGAAGTGAAATAGTGGTATAGTTTTCAAGTGAAGGAAACACACCTTGACATTATCCGTGTCAGACCAATACCCTTCAGAACCAAACTGCACAACATTACAACAAGCAAGCGAAGACGAAGAGTTCAAACAACCAGTATCCGACGCCCAATCAACGAACGTAGCAGACGAATATTCATAACCACAAGGATACGTCGGCTCAGGATAACAAGGGTTAGTAACCACACAACTCCACATGCCAGACAAATCCTTCAAGGGATAATAACTAACAGGACAACACAAACCAACACCCTCGGCAGGAAGACCAGTCACAGCATCAACCCCTTAAGTTCCAAAATCATCCAATTCCTGGTTCAAAACATCACAAAATTCTGATGTGTCCCTTTTGTCCTTTATTATTGATATATTCTTGGATTAAACGACATATTAACATTGAATATTCGAATCAAATATTCGATAATTCAATAATAATTCATATCTTTAATGAATGATTGAGAGAATAAGTGAAATAGAGGAAATAAAAAAGAAATTAGCAATATTTCCTGTTACTGCTATTCTTGGAGCTCGTCAAACAGGGAAAACAACGCTGGCAAGATTGCTTCAGGCAAGACACTACTTTGATCTTGAGAACCCGGTTGACTTGGCAGCCTTCGATAATCCACAACTTACCCTCAGCAATCTAACCGGCACAATCGTAATTGATGAGATCCAGCGTAGACCGGAATTATTTCCAGTCCTGAGATATATTATTGATAATAATCCTGGACAACGATATATCATTTTGGGTAGTGCATCCCGTGATCTGATAAGGCAAAGTAGTGAAAATCTGGCTGGTAGAATAGGTTATCATTATTTATACGGATTTGATATTGAAGAAGTTGGGATTGATAGAATGGATGACTTATGGTTGAAGGGAGGATTTCCAAGATCATTCCTGTCTGAAACAAATGAAGCAAGTGTTATGTGGAGAGATAACTTTATTACAACATTCCTGGAAAGAGATATTCCCCAATTAGGCATTTCAATCCCTTCTTATACACTTCGAAGATTCTGGCTGATGCTAAGCAATTATAATGCTCAAACACTTAACTATTCAGAACTGTCAAGATCATTTGGTATTTCCGATAATACAGCCAGAAAATATATTGAATTACTTGAAGGTACATTTATGATTCGGTTATTGCTTCCATATTACACGAATATTGGTAAACGAATTGTAAAAAGTCCTAAGCTCTATTTTCTGGATACCGGCATCTATCATTCCTTACTGACACTTCAAACAAAAACACAGCTTTTGAGTAACAATAAATTAGGAGCATCATGGGAAACCTTTGCGTTGAATTGCCTGCTAAAAACGATGCAATTAAAGAAAGAAGAAGTTTATTTTTATGCGACTCATTCAGGTGCTGAACTGGATATGTTAATTAGGAGGAATGGCAAAAATTGGGGCATTGAATTTAAGTATCAGGATGCTCCCGTTAAAACAAGGTCAATGTATTCATGTATTGAAGACCTTGACCTGGAACATCTTTTCGTTATTTACCCCGGAGAAAAACAATATCAAATAGATGAAAAGATCTCCGTTTTGCCATTAAAACAATATGGATCTCTGAATAACTCAATTTAGCGATAATCAAATATCGCCAATAAATGGCGCCAGTTTTTTCGCCAGCATTCCTGCAAATCTATGTAAAACAATGGAAAATTTTACAATAAAAGAACAATTAATTATAATCGTGTGAAAACATAAATTCCTGTAAATGTATTAGATACATCAATTTTCCCCGCTTTCTCGAGCTGACTAACATAGGGTTTGATGACTTTCTCAGCAAACCTTAAAATAAGTTAAATTATTAACCGTTAAGTTGTCAAAGCATAACACCAACGTCTTTATATGTTCCTCAGTGTTTTTTATCTCCTATCTTACACATTCAAAAACTCCTTTTCTGATTGTCCTGCAGTACAGATCATCCACAATACGACAATAGCAACATAGATGATGCCGCTGTATATGTCATGCCAGGTTTGGTAGTTGTAGCTCGCTGAACCATATTCATACACAAAGGCAAACAGCAGGCTCATACGGGCGATATTGAACATGATCAGTACAGCCAATCCGCTGAATATGCAGATCACCTTATGTTTTAAAGTGGTCTCGGTCAGGATGATGATTACGCTGAATACCACAAGCACTCCTTTGCCCAGACAGGGAACACCAAGGTAGATACTGGTAAAGCCATTTGTTACGGTTTGTTCATCAATGATCGTATTGTAGAGAAATTGTTTGAGTACAATATTTGCACCTTGTAACACGGGCCATCTTAGTATCACGTTGGAAATATGGGCGCCGGCTTCCCAGAGCGACAGGCGCTCGTGTCCAAACAACGCACTGGTGACTGACTGGTCGATGATTCTGAAGGCGCTGACAACGGTCAGGATGGTTAGTATGCGCGTGAGCAATAGGCTGTAGCTTCCAAGTGGATGACTCGCATCTTGCTGCCAGGTAATGCTCAATTTTAAATGATTGTTATTAAGACTGATTATCAGTGGTACCAGCCATAGCAGGAGGTGGAATGGCTGTTCCGAATGTAAAAACAGGCTTTCAGGATTTGCCATGGCAACAGTAATAGCAACAGCATACTTGATCATTCCCAGAAGCTGAATGATTGCAACCCAATACAGTGCATTAAGAATTCGTTTCCATGTAACTGGCGAAGAAAGCGCGTACATGGCTAAAATTGATGCCAACTGGTGTTTAATTGAGAGAATCCAGGTGGGTGGATTATAATATGCATCGATGTCAACCTCATTGCCACCGCCAAACAGGTGAAAAAGTGCCTTTCCCCCGGATTCATAAAGGCGATACCAGATATACCTGTAATCATTGATGGCTGCCTTGAAAAACAGATCGCTGAAGCCAAGGGTCGCAATGATGACAGCCATGAAAATTGCTCCGGGATACTTCGCCTCGAATTTTCTGATATGTTGCAGTATGTTTATTATAGCACCCATCTTATCAGTCCGACTATAAGTATGATTGATGCTGCGATCATTGCCTTTTTCAAAGGTAAAGGAATCCAGTCATCCTCTACTTTCCTATAAGTAGGGGAGGGTGTGTAGATGAGCATTGCGATAGCTGAGATGATCATTAATCCTGATTCATAGGCAGCATAACTGTTCGGATGTCCACCGGCAATGATATAGAGAGGGATTGCAGTCAGGACCAGGGGGATTGAAAATGCGAACAGGTGAATTCTTCTTCTGGCTGGTTCGGTCAGGAGCCAGGATGTGTGGGGAGCGAGTTTTAGGACGCGCGCGCGCCCGATATATAATAGTGTTAGCAATAATAATGGCGAAGCAAGTGCCAGTGCCATGATAAGGTGGTTTGGCAGGTAAAACCAGTTCAGCAGATGAAATGTATTGGTGTAGGTTACAGCGCCTGAGACGATGGCGGAGAAGAAGGAAAGGGCGCTAAAGAACATTAGCCAGACAGTGAAGGCTGTTTCGTGCTGGTTGAAAAATTTAAAGCGGTTGTATAAATAGAGGGATATTAAAAAGATTAAGATCGGGATAGCCAGTTCAGTGGAGAAGATAGTATATACACTGGCAAAATTCCATAGGCCTGAGGTGGCCGGACTAATGGCTTTTACCCAGAAGCCTGTGATTATATAGTCAATGCCGAAGAAATAGCAAATGATGGCCTTTATGACCAAAATGATCAGCTTGACGGTAAAAAAAGAAAAAATTGAAAGGCTGGTACTGTATAGCAACAGGTTTAGATGTAGATTTTTTCTTTCCACACTTGGCTATGCTTTTTTTCTTTTTAATTTTCGCACAGCAAGTATACCCAGTCCGGCAAGTAGTAATGAAATAATTCCACCATCAAGGGGTATGCCCGCATCACCACCTCCAACAGGTCCGCCGTTTCCTGCTCCTCCGGGAACATCGCCTGGTTGAGCAAGAATGGTCATTGAACCCAGCCATATCATGGTAACTATAAAAAATATTTTTGTGTATATATTGCTTTTCATATGACTGAGAATTTATTTGAAAAATATATGTTTTTCTGTTAAAGTGCCAAATTCTGATGACAGATGAATGATATAGATTCCCTTTTTGTCAAGTGTAAGTAAATTTGTTCCAGTGGCTAATTGCTCTGTCTTGATCATTGCCCCAAGGATATCGTAAACTTTCACTTCAGAAAAATTGGTGTTGCTAATTCTTATTTCCACTCCTGCCTGGTGTGAAGCTATGTCGCACCAATCAATTTCAGAAGTTAAGATATTTTCAATTCCTGTAGTTCCGGAAGGAGTCAGGACCAATTGGAATCTTCCGGTTTCTTCTTCCACCTGGTGGTTGAAGAAATACTCAGTACCTACCTCAGTGATTTTGACTTCTGATTCGGCAATAAGATCCTGAAGGTAGATGTCATAATTCTGAAAGGTATTCTGATTCATAACAATAGATGCCTGACCAAGGGTCTTTGAATAGTAGCCAAGTGGAATGATTAAGTTCTCATTCAGCTCTTTCTCGTTATAGATAACAAAGTCATGTTCCGATTGATGAACATAAATCTGAGGCATGTCAGAATTCATGCTAAAAATTTTATAGCCTTGATTTTCGATATCTGAGTGGTTTATAATGACTTCATCAAAGCCAATATCATTGAATGCTTTTAAGCGAATAGTGCTTGGTGATGACTTTGCACTCTTCTTAATGAAATTCAAAGTGCCGTGAGTCTGATCCAATCCATCAGAATTAAGTCCAACAGAACCCGATGCTGAGCCATTAGTTACCTTTACAAAGAAGCCCTGGCAGGGTTGAATCTCACCGGAAGTGAACGAACCTGTTCCCGAACCACCAATTTGGTAAGTCCAATAGTTGGCATTAGAACCGCCGGCTGCACCAGGGTTCCATATATAAAATGTATTGTTAACACTATTGAGGGTTATTGCATTAAGGTCAAGTGATGATGGGTAAGGGTTGCTAATCATATTGTAACCATGAGATGCATCAGAACCTGTATTATCGAGATTAATAACAGTTTCTCCACTATTGAATGTGCCTGAAAAAGAGTATGTTTTAGGGCCGGATACGGTTTTTACCAGGTAGCCTTCTCCGACTGTCAGGTTTACGTCGGTACCCTCGATGTTTGACCAGTTATTATTCGGCTCAGAGTATGATAAAACATAGTCACCTGTAAAAAACTGGCCAGTGGTTGCAGAGGTGACAGGTATTCCCATGGAATGCCAAGTGAAGTCTCCTGCATCAGTACTTCCTCCGCTCACCCATCTTTGAATGCTCATTGTGCCTGTATTGGTTTGGGTGCCCTCAACTATTAAGGATGCAGTTGGCCCTGCATTAGCGGGGGAGCTTAATGCGATGGTGCCGGCGTTTGTCAGATCGCCCGAAACTGTAAGTTTACTTCCGGGAAGCATTGATACTGTGCCGCTGGAAACAATTAAGTCTCCTGAAATTGTTGATGCACTGGCATCATTCGGAAGAGAAATACTATTATTAATAAATACATTGCCAGAGGCTGTGAAATTACCGGCGAAAGTTGGTGTTGCGCCATCTTCAATGTATAGGTTTTGGAAGGAGGCCCCATCAGCTACTGTTGGATCGCTGGCCGCATCGCCAATATTCCAGTCAAAGATGCCCACACTCTCGCCTACCGGAGCACTTCCTAAACTCCAGTTGGTAGTCTCCGTCCAGGAGGCACTGGTGCCGCCCAGCCAGGTGTTAAAAGCGGTGGAGGCAATCCAGGTAGGATCACCCGTGAGTGTGCCGTTGTAGCCACTTCCAGAGAGATCATATGCAGTTGTTCCATCCTGCTGGTCCATGCGATAATACGCCACAAGATTGGCTTCTGTGCCTTCGAGTGTCCTGTGCATATTTTGTCTCAAGTCATCTATTGTACGTGCAGTGTTCCAAATGCGAACTTCATCAAGCTGACCAGTCATATATTCTTGTTCATTGTATGAACCAAGCCATGATCCTCCGCTTTCTATACTTGGTAGTGCAGCGGCAGAAGTTCCAACTTTCTGATCTCGCAGAACACCGTCAAGATATGTTCTGAAGCCATTGATTGTATTTGCCTCCCAAACACAAGCAATATGATGCCAGTTTTCATCTTCAGCCTCTGCTCCAATTAATACACCATCTGTCGCTCCATCACTACTAATTATAAATTGAGGAGGATCCCCCCATCCGGCGACTATATAATGATTACTAGTATTTTGAAATCGAACTGCAGATTGTATCTCACTTCCTTTAAACCAATATTCAATGGTTATCGCGTTGCCGCCATTAAAATTAGCTGTATATAACACAGGAGGAAGAGTTACCTTATTGCTCCCATCAAAATTCAAAGCATTCCCCGGTCCGGCAAAACAACCTGAGGAGGCCTGAACGGCTCCGTTTGTAATGTTGCCATCGTACGTGCCTGCATCATCATTATCTTCCAGTGTGGTTCCTGTGATATCACTCATCTTAAAATATGCTATCAGATTTTCTTCCTCACCTATTAGTTCACGGTGCATATTGGCTCGGATTTCATCAACAGTTCTTACATCATTCCAAATCCGGAATTCATCAAGCTTTCCAGCTGTATAGCTGCCCCAGGTTTCTGAGGACATCATGCGGAAATCTATTGAAGCTTGTGAGGTATTAATAGCTCCTGTAATGTTGGCACTTGCCTCTGCAACTCCATCAATATAAAGTGTAATTGAGCCATTATCTGAAACATCCTTATTATATACATACACAAGATGATGCCAGTTTCCGTCTTTTACATTTGTTGTCCCGTATACAAAATTCCACTCATCATTCTCCGGGTTACTGCCATACCCGATTCTGACGGTATTTCCTGAAGCTTCCATAAAATAGCCGTAGTTTGTATTTGAAGGCCGGGAGTGTCTGGTGAAAATCGCGCTATAATTACCACTTCCGGCATATTGAAACCACGTTTCTATGGTAAAGCTTTCATCATCTGTATTATTACCCAGAATACCTGTTCCTTGATTTGTGATTTCAACATAATCATTCGTCCCGTCAAAATCCAATGCATACCCCTGCCCAAAGGCCAAAATGGTTGATAATATAAGTGATGCTGTGAGTAATATTTTTTTCATAACCAGTATTTTTTGCTGTTCAATTGGTAATCCGCTTTAATTAAGCAGATCCAAGCCACTAAAATACAACATTCAAAATTTATCTACAACAGGCAAAAACACCTAAATTTTGGATCGACATTCTCAAACCCTCAAACCCTTACGCCTAACCACCTAACACCCTAATGAGAACATCCTAATAAACGGCATTCAATTGATATTGGATAGAGTATTCAAATCCATCGGTTTTGATGAGTTGAACGACGATATATTAAAGCATTTGGTAACAGCTCGCCTAAGCCAACCTCTTAACAAATCGGCAACGGTAGACTATTTGAAATCGCATTTTGATGAAGATGTGCAGTTGCATAAGATTTATCGCTATTTGGACAAACTATATAATATACAACAGGATAAAATTCAGCAAATCAGCATAGAGCATACACGAAGAATCCTGGGAGGGAAAATCGAGTTGATGTTTTACGTTGTAAAGTAAAGCTGCCCACTAGTAAAACCATTCTCTCTAAGACAATGCTTCTAACCTCAAAACATAAAGCTATAGACATATTGTTCGATGAAAATTTTTGGAAAAAATTTTAGGGTGTCCCAGTGTCGAAGTCAGGAAATAGAGGGATGATAAAAAGATCAAGATCGGGATAACCAGTTCAGTGGAAAAGATAGTATATACACTGGCAAAATTCCATAGGCCTGAGGAGGTAATCCCCTCCGTCAAAAACAAGGGTGTTGTTTTGTGCAGATAATAACAAAGGGGACATTACCACTGTAATAAGGGCAATCAAAATGGGTATGAGTTTTTTCATGTTTTAGATTGTTAATCAAACGACAAAAATAAAAAAAATTGGGTTAGATCAAGCATATACAGAATTTTAACCAAAATTTATTATCTGGCAAGTGGCTGAAGCGCAGCTTTTAGTATGGAGCTGGTGAGTTTTTTTAGCTTCGAAAAGTCGATTTATTTCAGATAGCATTTTCTCCATCAGTTATCGCTGAAGCATGGAATACACCTAACCAGTCATCATCTTGTTTCTGATTTATTTTATTTAATACTTCCATCGAAAATTTACCTGCCAAATAATGCAAATCGCTTTCATCCCATTGATAAGAGAAATCATCGCCTATTTTTAGTATAAATTTGCCGGCATTGGAAAATACCTGTATATGAGAGCAGAAGTTCTTTGTAGTCTCGATTTCCAGGTGAGCAAATTTTGGATGGATAAAGAATTCTAATTCAGCCGACTCATACTCAACGAAAAAAACACTGTCATTGATCTTTTAGTGGAAATTGAACACAAAATTCGTTCGCGAAGAGGAGTTCTTTTCCCAACCCTACATTAAAGCCGGAAGTATTGGAAAAGTAGTTGGTAAATCTTCAAGAACAACTTTAACAAAATATATGAATGAGTTATCTCAGCATAAAGTACTAACCCCAAAGAAAGATGGACTTGAAGTGTATTACTTAAATAATGATCTGATTAGAATACTGGAGGGATGAAATAAATATTTAAATACTTGCCAGTTTTTTCGCCAGCCTTCTTGCAAATCCATGTAAACCAGTGAAATATTTTACATGAAATGAACAGTTAATTTTAATCGTTGAAAAACATAAACCCTTGTAAATGTTTTAGATACTTCAATTTTACCGACTTTTTCGAGCGGAACAGAACATCGAAATAAGAACACTCATAATCAGGGGGTCGCTGGTTCGAGCCCAGCTGGGCCCACTTATAAATGAAGCAGTTACAGCGATTTAATCTGTAACTGCTTTTTATATTCATACCATTTTCATACAACTTTGACATTACTGCAACAGTTGTCGGACAACTGTCCGACATTTGTCCGACATAATATTAGTGGCATTAATCAATGTAAATATTAATCCAAAATTAAACCTCACCCCCTGCTTTGGGAGCAGGGGGTCGCAGGTTCGAATCCTGCTACCCCGACCAAGTAAAAACGCAACAGACTAATATGCAGCTTGTTGCGTTTATTTTTATAAATACTTTCCCCACATTTACTCCACAAATGATCTGAAACTATTTTGAGATTAGTATAAATTTAAAAAACTATGGTTTACAGTTTAGGATACAGTCCGGGGTGGGTTGTATCCCTTTTTTGTTTGGGGGTAACTTTTATGTGTTTGTTTAATTCGTAGATTTTTGAAAGTATCATCATTACATTATTGGTCTTGTTGCAATTTTTTTTCAGCATCCGTTTCAGATATGGGAATTTTATTGTCTGATTCAATCGTTCCGCTTAATATTCGATTATGCATTCCTTCAGTTAAAGACTCCAGTTCATCTAAATCGCCAGACTCTAAAGATGTTTTCGCCCTATTAAACATTTTTGTAAATTCTTGTATTTTAGTCGAAATGTAATCATATTCTGTTGCAATTGAGGTCTGCATAAGCCAATTAACTTTTACTTTTTTATCCAATTCTTTATAAATCCAAGTAAATCCTTCAGCAGTATCAACCATATTTTCAAGAATACGAACATGCTGATCAGATTGCGGGTCTTTAATCATTTGTTTTATAAGACCAAGTAAATTAATCGAAGCTTCATGTGCATCAACTCTCAATGAATTACGTTTAGCCGATAATGAAATTTTAATTTTTGATTGACGTGAAATTATTGTATGAATAAAAGCTCCAATTGAAATAATTAATGCAATTATTGAAATCCAAATTGAAATGTTCATTTTAATTTATTTTATAATGCCTATTCTCATGCTGTTCCTGCTTGCGCACAACGTATTAGTATTTTATCCATCGTTTAGTCAAATAGTTACTAAAATTAGCAATAATTTCTTTGTTTTGGTTTGCTGAGCAGGCTAAAAGTGAATAGGTATATCCTCCCCCAAACAATTCCCCCTGCTAAAACAGCATCAAAACCCAGCCCAACCTCCCCTGTATTTGAGCAGAGAATAAAGGGAAGATTGTTTCTAACTTATTATTGTCCAGTTTAGTTTAGCAAGCTGCCCCTCGAGCCGCCTTAACTTCAGCGGTGGTGCAAGGTGGTATACTGCGAAGTATGTACTTAAGAAACCGTCGGCGAAGGACGAGCTCACCGGCCTTTAATCAATTAGAATCCGCAAATTATTCAATTATCAATCGTAATTGTTTTCCTAATCCTGCCTCGATAATCTTTCTAAAGGTTGACATCTCCACATCAGTC
>CAYSMO010000029.1:0-14866 GCA_964432125.1 uncultured Bacteroidaceae bacterium
CGCGATCTTCTCCAGTCGTTCGAGCATCTCGACCTCCCGGGCCACCTTCGGGCCTTTCAGGTTGCCAAAAGTATGGGCACCCATCTCAGACTGCTCGGTTATGGCGAGGTGCCGGTTGTGAAAAATCATATCCGTATCGATATCATCTTCCGGGATTACCCAAACCCTGCCCGCAACCTCAATGGGCATCTCTGCTGTGTGCCGCTTCACTTTCTCTACAACCTTACTCCTTTGTTTCTCGGTCTCCTGCCTGACAGCCGTCTGTTCAGGTCTCTCCATTGCGGGTCTTTCGGGCAGCACATCGGGCAGCTTCTCCGGTGTGGTGATATATCCGGCCACAGCCGAAGCCGCCACCACATCGGGCGATGCCAGGTAGACCTCGCCCTGTCCCTGCTTTCCAGGGAAGTTCCTGTTGCCTGTACTGATCGTCACCTCCCCCGGTCCATTCTGCCCCACCTGTCCGGCAGCACACCCCGCGCACCCCGCATTGGAGATAAGCGCCCCGGCCTCCTTGAGATCCTCCAGCAGGCCCGATTCGAGCGCCTGGTGCCAAATTCTATCGGTGGCCGGCACAACCTTCAGCACCACTCCCGGCGCCACCTTTCTCCCTTTCAGAATGCACGCGGCTGACTCCAGGTCACTCATCCGGCCATTGGTACAGCTGCCAATAAAGGCCGAATCGATCCACACCCTATCCTGCGGAATCGCAACGGTATCGTGCGGCTTCCCCGGCATAGAAACGAGCTTTCGGAACGATGAAATATCCATCTCCTCAACCAGATCGTACACAGCATCCTCGTCGGCAACCACCAGCTCGATCTTCCTCCTCGCCCGCGACTCGCAGTACCGCAGCACCTCATCATTGGGTGGGATCAGTATAATGATCGCTCCCAGCTCTGTTGCCATCGAGGCAATGGTAATTCGCTCATCAAGCTTCAGCTGTTCAATCGCCTCTCCGTACAGTTCGACGGAATAACCCAGCAACCTGTTCGATCCGAACCGTGCCAGCAGGTTCAGCACAATATCTTTGGCAGTTACCGTCGCATGGCGTTCACCCGTGAACACAATTTTAGCGGATGAAGGCGTTTTGAACCAGATCTTTCCCTTGCTCCAGGCCGCTGCAATATCCTTATCGCCCATCCCCTGACCGAATGCGCCCACAGCACCGAGGATGTTGGCATGGGAATCGGTAGAGACAGCCGTGGTACCGGGCCCCGCCAGCCCCTCCTCGATCAGGATATGCGTTCCGATGCCCCGGTTGATATCGTACACCCTGATACCATGCTCGCGCGCGAACACCCTGCACAGCTGCTGATTCGCGGCATACTTCTGGTCGGACCCGGTGGGGTTGCAGTCGAAGGTGAAAAAGGTCTTCCCGGGATCGGCCAGGGAAAGATTGTTACCGGTGATATTCTTCACCACATTTGCCCCGCCGAAATCGCGGGCCACACGGGCATCGATTGCCACATCGACAATATCGCCAGGCCCCACCCGCTCCCGGTCAGCATGGGCGGCGAGAATTTTTTCAACAATGGTAGCTCCCATTAGATAAGCAGTTTGGTTCTGGTGTAAAGATACAACCTGATTATTGATAGAAAATCTATTATACAACAGTTATCTTTGTGGCCATGACCATACATCCAAATATACCCAGGTTGTACCTGATCAAGATCTCGAAATGGTTCATGCTGTACATGCCCGTTGTGGTACTTTTCTTCGAGAGCAATGGACTGAAAATGAAGGATATCATGGTACTTCAGGCGATCTACTCCATCATGATCGTGCTTCTGGAGATCCCCTCCGGCTATATGGCCGATGTATGGGGGAGAAAGAGAACGATCCTTACCGGCGCCGTGCTGGGTATGGCAGGGTTCATGGTCTACGGCGTAAGCTATGGCTTTTACGGATTCCTCATTGCACAGGTCATCCTCGGGATCGGTCAGAGCCTGGTGTCGGGGGCCGATTCAGCGATGCTCTACGATTCACTGCTGGAGAGAGGACAGGCGAAAAAGTACAGCCGTTACGAAGGACGGATCACCTCCCTGGGCAGTCTCGCCGAGGCAGCTGCCGCACTTCTGAGCATCCTGCTGGTAACCGTTTCGCTCAGGACACCCTACTACGGACAGATCATTGTGGCCGCCCTGGCGATCCCCGCGGCACTGACCCTCAGAGAGCCGGTGCAGCACAAGAAACTAATGAACCGCGACTTCAGGGAGATCCTCAATATTTCGCGTTTTGCCCTGATCGGCAATAAAATACTCAGGCGGAACATCCTCTTTTCGGCGTTTACCGGATGTGCAACCCTCACCATGGCGTGGTTCGCCCAGAAATTTTTTGAGTACAGTCAGATTGACAAGGTCTGGTTCGGTCTGCTATGGGCAGGGCTCAACATCACCGTCGCCCTCTCCTCCTTTTATGCCTACCGCACCGAGATGCTTCTCGGTCCGAAACGATCGATCATTCTCATCAGCCTCTTGATCCCGCTGGGGTACATCGCACTCTCACTCTCCGGCCTCGTCACCGGCCTCATCGTCCTTCTCCTATTTTACCTCGTACGGGGCTATGCCACACCGGTGCTCAAAGATTACATCAACCGCGTAACGAGCTCAGAGATCCGCGCCACGGTGCTGTCGGTAAGGAACTTTGTTATCAGGATTATCTTTTCTATCGCGGGACCGCTCATCGGGTGGGTGAACGATGTGTATGACCTGCCGGCGGCATTGCTTCTCGGAGGGATCATCTTCCTGGTGCTTAATGTCTTTGGGGGCATCCTGTTCCTCGCCTCCCGCAGCCGGATGAATGACCAGGTGAACTATATCTCGAGGACCAGGCCATCGTAGGCGGGGATAATACCTGGGGGCAGAAGCGTTTTGAACTCCTCCTCCGGACCCATCTGGTGAGAGATATGGGTGATATAGCCCTCGTCGGCATCCAGCTCAAGGAAAAGTTTCCCTGCCTCCTCCAGGGTGAAATGCGAATGGTGCTTCTCCTTCCTCAATGCACCGATTACTACTTTGTCAATACCCTTCAGCTTGCGCTTCTCCTCAGCAGAGATAAAATTGGCATCCACCAGGTAGGCAAAATCATTGATCCGGAAACCGAGGACCGGGATATTGGCATGGACCATCCTGATGGGGATAAAGGAGATATCCCTGACCTCGAAGGGGTTGAGATTGATCTCATGGAGGTCCACACTGGGAACGCCGGGATACTTGTTCTCAGCAAAAATATAGGGGAAAGATATCCGGATCGACTGCAACACCCGTTTTTCTCCGTACAGATCCATCGACCTCTTCTGCCGAAAGTTAAAAGCACGGATATCGTCTAACCCTGCGATATGATCCCTGTGCTCATGGGTATAGATAACCGCATCAAGTTGATTTACCTTCTCCCGAAGCATCTGCTGCCTGAAATCTGGTCCGGTATCAATAACAATAACCGAATCCCCGTCCTGCAGGAGGATGGATGATCGCAGCCTGTTATCGTGTGGATCTTCCGACCTGCATGCATCGCATTTGCATCCAATCACAGGCACTCCCTGTGATGTTCCCGTTCCCAAAAAAGTAACCTTCAATGATCTCCCCTTTTTAAAATGACCTCGAAAATAATCATTTTCGGGAGAAGACCGAAGAAATTTCTATATTCTTGTTATTTTTAAAACAAAAAGATGCCAGGCAAACTATTTTTAATACCCAATTCACTGGGCAATCCCGATCCCGACACTTTTCTCCCTATGAAACTGAAAGGCCAGGTTACCCGACTCAGCTATTTTGTTGTTGAAAAAACAAGGAATGCGAGACGCTATCTGAAGACAATCGACACAGATATCCAAATTGATGCCCTTACCTTTTTTGAATTAAACAAGCATACCGACCCAAAAGAGATAAAAGGCTTTTTGCGTCCGGTTCTGGAAGGAGAGGACATGGGTGTTATTTCAGAGGCGGGACTTCCCGGCGTTGCCGATCCGGGTGCAGTTCTGGTTAAACTTGCACATGAGCAGGAGATTGATGTCATTCCGCTTACCGGCCCCTCTTCTATTTTTATGGCACTGATGGCTTCGGGGTTTAACGGACAATCATTCAGGTTTGTCGGCTATTTGCCGGTGCAGCGTGGTGATCGGATTCAGCAGATCAAAAACCTGGAAAAAATTGTAGAACAAAAGAATGAGACGCAGATCTTTATTGAAACACCCTACCGGAACAATGCACTGCTGGAAGATATCTGTTCCTCCTGTCGCAATGAGACACTTCTGACCGTTGCCGTAGATATTACCACTGAGACAGAGATGATCAAAACTGCGGCCATCAGCTTCTGGAAAAAGAATAAGCCGGATCTGCATAAGCGACCGGCTGTATTTATATTGGGAAAGTCCAATTAAAGTGTCTGTCCATAAAGTCCGGTAGCTGCATTGCTGCAAAAATCTTAAATCCTCGAATACGATTGTATACTGCGTCTTAAGATTTTTGCGCGCTTTGCTCTCGAACTTTATGATCCAGCCACTCCTACTTTGTTGACGGACAAATAGTCTGTCCACTCCTACTTTATTGACGGACTTTAAATAGCTGGGGTGTAGAGTCAGTTTTTTATGGCCAAAAGTATCGAATTTAGAAATTCAGTGAAGGCAAACCGAATCAATTTGGGCTATTTATCGTCTTCTTCGATTATGGTTTTTGGTATCCTGATATCGAAAAGCAATGCTTCGTAAGGTGGGATGGAAGTTTTATTGCTGTTTCGAACCTTCGATCCTTCGGCACCGTAAGCAAGCTCGTGGGGAATCAGCAGCTGACCTTCGCCACCGTACCTGAACCATTTCAGGCCAATATCCCATCCGTCAATAACCTCTCCTTCTCCTACTGTTACGGTCATTCCTTTACTACTGCCCTCATTGGAATCGAAAATTCTGCCATCGAGCAAACTTCCAGTGTAATACACCTCAACTTTGTTTCCGTCTGCGATCTGGGCACTGTCGCCAGCTACACCAGGAATATAATACATGGTAACGCCTGACTCTTTATCTTTTACAGGGTATGCGGTCGGATTTTCAGAAAGAAAAGCATCGATCTGTTCCTGCTCTTTCTGCACCGGATCGCCAATTACCTCGACCAGTTCAATATCGTACATCAGCGATTCAAATCTACCAATAATATTTCCCATCCCGGCACTGCCATATCCCAGATCACTTTTAAAGATCAGCCGCGCTATACCACCCTCCTTCATCATAGAAAGGCCTTCATACAATCCGGTAATTCCGGTGCCATACTCGTACTTATAAGGTCCGTATAACACATTCTCATTATAGAGGTTATAATCCCTGGCCCACTCCTCCGTGTAGGTATCCACAACTTTTTCATCAGGAACGGTATAGACGAGATAATTAATAAGCACATAATCACCCGAATCGGGCGAAAAACCTTTCCCTTCCTCGTATTCAATGAAGTACAAACCACTTTCTGTGGGTGCCAAATCAGGATAATTTGCATCCATGTACAGGTGAAAATATCGATCCTCTTCGGCTTTAAAGCTATCGTAGTTGATCTCTTCTTCGCATCCTGTAAAGGAAAGCAGTGTCAATAAAACGAATAATAAATGAATGCTTCTTGTCATATCTTTTAATCTATCAAATAGAACTGCAAAACTACACAACTTATTTTAAGATGTTGCCAGGAATTTCAACATTGCATCCAAAAATTATCTCTTCACCTCTATTATGTTTACTTCAATAAGCAGGACGGAGGAGCCTGGGATCTGGTTCATATCCCCAAAATTACCATGGGCCAGGTGGGGTGGAACAATAAACCTCGCTTTGCTTCCTTCCCTGAGCAACAACAATCCCTCTTCCAGTCCGGCCTCAATATTCCCCTTCCCTGCAACAATCCTTTTCGGTTCTGTAACAGTTGCTGAATAGCATATTTTTCCATTCAGAAGTCGGGTCTCATAGGTATAGGTGACCACTTTACCTCGTTGCACGGCAGGTCCGTCCCCTCTTTCCATGATCATGTACCACAAGCCAGTAGGTGTCTCTGTCATCTCCCAGCCAACCCTTCCGGTAAAAGCCAGGATATGCTCCCGGTGCCGCTCCCTGATATATTTGTTCGTCTGAATAAAGGCCTGTTCTTTTACATCCTCAACAACCTCTGCCTTTTCCTGAACAGGTGTTCGGCAGGCCGACATCATGATCAATCCTAATAGCAGGATAAGCTTAGTTTTGGCTTCGCCGAGCTCGCAGGCTCGGTTCTTGCAAAGACTATTTATGTTCATCTTTATGTGCTGCAATAACTGATTCGAATTTTGCAATGGTCTCCTCGAGAGGCAGAGACATCTCACCACCTGCTGCGTTATCGTGTCCTCCTCCGTTAAAAGATTGCGATGCCAGCTTGTCGACAGAGAAGGTCCCTTTTGATCTCAAAGAAATTTTTACGTGGTCCTTTTTTTCAACAAACAGGGCAGAGACCTTGATTCCCTTGATGGAGAAGGGGATATTCACAAAACCTTCAGTATCTCCGATCTGGTGATCAAATCTTTCGAGCTCCTCCTGCTTAAGGCTGATGTAGGCAGTGTTGTATTCCCTTAGCACAACAAGCTTTTCTGACATACAATACCCCATCATCTTCATCCTGTTTTCGGAGTAACTGTCGTATATATTGGTATAAATCTGATCCTTATCGATACCGGCTCCCACCAGTTCACCAACGATATTGAATATCTCCGGATAGGAGGAAGCATAGCGAAAATTACCTGTATCCGTCATTATAGCAACGTACAGACAAGTTGCAATGTTTTTGTCAACGGATTCAGTTCCTGCAATATCTGTAATCAAAAGGTAGATCATCTCACCGACAGACCCACGCCAATCTTCTGAGATCAGCATGTCTGTGAACTGCACCGGGTTCTGATGGTGATCGATCATGACCGTAAATGCATCAGATGCTTTCAGAACATCTTTCATATCGGCGACTCTTTCAGGATCGTTGAAATCGAGCAAGAAGATAGTTTTGGCTTCTGCCAGCAATGCTTTACACTGCTTCTTTTTCTTCTTATAGGTTAAAACCATTTCAAATCCGGGAAGCCAACTTAGAAATTCAGGCACATTATTGGGCATGATTACAGAGACAGGCAGATCGAACTTTTTCAGGAACAATGCCAATGCAATAGCCGATCCAAGGGCGTCACCATCGGGATTTACATGTGAAATCACCACCACGGGCTCTCTCTTCTCAATAATATTCCTGATTTCTATGATTGATTGTTTATCCAGCATTACCGTTTAATTAGTGATTTCAGGAACCGGGATTATGAGTTTAGCATAACTAAAACGCGAACAACTGCGTATGCTCCCTATCAAACACAATAAAAAAATATCTGTTTTCTTTGAACAGAACAACAAAAGTAAAAAAAACTCTGCTCCTGTTAACATTTTATCCCTATATTTGTTAAGGACACATTATAATTTAACCAAAAAGTATGGCTGGGAATTTCACATTCACAATAATCAAACCCACGGCGGTTGCCAATGGACACATCGGTCCAATCCTGAACATGATAAGTGAGAACGGATTTTACATCACTGCCTTGAAGATGCTTCAGCTCACCAGAAAGGACGCAGAGAATTTCTATGCTGTTCATGAGGGAAAACCTTTTTATCCCGGCCTGATCGACTTTATGACCTCGGGCCCAATCGTTGCAGCCATCCTTGAAAAGGAAAATGCTGTTGAAGAGTATAGGAAGTTGATAGGTTCAACCGATCCTGAAAAAGCAGAAGAGGGTACGCTTAGAAAAATCTATGCCGTTTCTGTTCAGAAAAACGCCGTTCATGGTTCCGATTCCGATGAAAATGCCGCATTAGAGGCAGCCTTCTTCTTCTCTTCAAGGGAGCGGTTCAGGTTATCTTAAAACCACATCATCGATCACTTCCGAACCGGCCGATTCATTAAGCCTGCGGATAAGATCAGCCTTGATCATTGTCAATTCATTCCTGAGTACCGAAGAGTGAAGCTTGACGATCAGTTTTCTGTCTTTAATATAAAGGGAACGGGTAGCCATGGCCACATTCCTGCCGAGAAGTTCCCCCCAGCTCTTCTCTATGCGGTACTCTGCCAGACCCTTCTGCAGGTTGTTCGCCCTTACAAATTCGTCGAGCAGCGATCCGATCTTTTTTTCCCTCTTTCGTTCCATGCTATCCTTCGTCTTTTACTCTGATTTCATTGCTTTCTATCTCAAAGACACGGTGCTCAGCCGGTATCTCCTTCAGAATATCCTCCATCCTGGTTTCATTGGTGTCTGTAATAAATATCTGTCCGAAATGATTATCAGCCACCAACTTGATGATCTGCTTCACACGAAAGGCATCAAATTTATCAAAAATATCATCGAGCAGGAGAATTGGCGTATTTCCCATGGTCTCTTTCATAAACTCAAACTCTGCAAGTTTAAGTGCGACTAAATAGGTTTTTTGCTGGCCCTGAGAGCCGATCTTTTTCAGTGGGTGGCCCCCAAGTTCCATGTTGATATCGTCCTTGTGAATACCCATGGTGGTATATTGAACGATCTGATCCTTCTGCCGGGAGTTTTTCAACGCACTTTCAAATTCCTCCTCCAGCAATTGCGACTGGTAATTAAGTGTAACAACCTCCTTGTTGCCTGAAACATGCTGATAATATTGCTGAAAAACAGGATTCAGCTTGTCAGTAAATTCTTTTCTTGCTTCAAAAACAGGGATTCCGTACTGTATCAGCTGACCATCCAATACATCAAGCACATCTCTGAAATTAGTATTGTATTTGTTCTCTTTCAGTAACCTGTTCCGCTGGGTCAAAATCCTGTTGTAGGAGATCACGTTCTCGAGATAAACCCTGTCGTACTGACCAATGACACCATTCATCAATCTTCTTCGTTCCTCGCTACCACCTTGTATCAGAATATAATCTGCCGGGGATATCATTACCAGCGGGATGAGTCCGATATGCTCCGCCAAACGCTTATAATCCTTCTTATTTCGCCTGAATTGCTTTTTTTTATTTCGTCGAATGGCACAATAGATCGCCTCCTCCTTTTCCATGCGATGAAATACCCCCTGTATCACAGAAAAATCAGCATCATGACGGATATTTTGTGTATCAACAGGGTTCAGATTGCTCTTGCACAGGGCCAGATAGTGAATTGCATCAAGAAGGTTCGTCTTCCCTACACCATTCTCCCCGACAAAGCAATTGATCCTGGGACTCAGCTCAAGATCAGCCTGTTCATAATTCTTGAATTGTATCAGTGAAAGGTCAGATAAGTACATAATATGAATTCTACTGTAACAAATGTACGGTATATTCAACTAAAAAGCATAAACAGCGACAACAATCCCATAACTTTTTGTCAACTATGCAGGCAAATTTGGGAAAAACCATTACATTTGCGTTGGTTTTAAAAAATGTAAAAAAAACGTTAAAAATGGTCAGCAAACAAAAAGAGGTTCAGGGAGATAAGAATCTTGGCAATATTGAATCTGCTCTATCGCGCACGGAATTATTCATCGAAAATAACCAGAAGCTTCTGGTAAATGCACTTATTGTAGTTTTGGCGATCGCCATGCTTATCATCGCCGGAAACCGATACATCCTCCAACCAAAAAACGAGGAAGCTGCTGCAAGCATGTATATGGCTGAACGCTATTTTGAACGCGATTCTTTTAATTTAGCGTTAAACGGTTACGGAACCTTTCCCGGTTTTCTGGATGTCATTGATGAGTATTCAATCACTAAATCGGCAAAACTGGCCAGGTATTATACCGGTGTCTGTTTCCTTGAACTGGGCGATTATGAATCAGCCATCAGCTACCTATCCAGGTACAATACACGGGACCTTATCACCGGTGCTGCAGCAATGAGTGCACTGGGCGATGCTTACAGTGAGGTTCTTGAATATGATAAGGCAGCTTCAACCTATATTCGGGCTGCAAAAAAATATGAGAATAAATTTTCATCCCCTATCATCTTAAAAAAAGCAGGAATCGTTTATGAAGAGATAGGAGCACTGAACGAGGCCCTGGAGATTTATAAACGCATCAGTCTCGAATACCCGGAATCAAATGAAGGCCGGGAGATGAAAAAATATATTGGTCGCGTTGAGGCGCAACTTGATTTTCTTTAAATAAAAGATTCCTGTCATGGCAACCAGACTAAAGAATCTCTCTACATATGATCCTGAAAAAGTACCTGATGCTTCCGGCATGAAATTCGGGATTGTCGTTTCTGAATGGAACGAGGAGATAACAGCAATCCTGGCAGAGGGTGCAATACAAACACTTAAGAAGCATGGCTGTCCTGATGAGAATATTCATGTTTTACCTGTACCCGGCAGTTTTGAGCTGATATACGGAGCAAGGCTCATGGCTGAAAAACATGCATTGGATGCTGTAATCGCCATTGGCTGTGTGATCCAGGGAGAGACAAGGCACTTCGACTTTATCTGTCAGGGAGTAACACATGGTATCGCTGAATTAAACCTTGAGTATGATATACCCTTTATCTATGGTTTACTCACTACTGAAAATGAACGACAGGCCTTTGACCGGGCAGGTGGTAAGCATGGAAATAAAGGCGATGAGGCAGCTGTTACCGCCATTAAAATGGTAGGATTAAAAGGAGCCTGATTGTGATTCTTTCGAATGATATCAATCATCATTGCATCATCATCTTCATCACCAGTTCCTCAATTCATGAAGGGCTATTCTGCACCTCATATGAATTCATCAGCACCACACCGGCTCTACAATTCATAAAGGACTATTCCTTCTCATCTCATTTATCTTCTTTTACCACTTTTCGGCGATGGTTTACCTTTTGGTGACGGCTTCCCCTTTGGCAAAGATCTGCTTTTCTGGGCCTGCTGCTGCTTCGTCATCTCCTCCAGCCTGGCCTGCCATTTCGATTTCTTTTTGGGATTTGCTTTCCGGGCATTGATTTTTCTTAAAATCGCCTCCTCATCGGTGGTTAATTTGAAAATATAGTTTTGTCCAAGGGTAATCACATTGGCCAGAAAATAGTAATATGTAAGCGCTGCTGAGAAGCTGTTCAGGATAAACATGAACATCACTGGCATGATATACATCATGGTCTTCATTCCCGGCATGGCATTAGACGAGGTCATCTGGTTATTGATCTTCATACTAAGCACCGTGGTAACAGTCATCAAAATCGTAAAGAGGCTAACATGATCACCATACATGGGAATGGTGAAAGGCAAGTCAAGTATACTGTCGTAGGTTGACAGGTCATCGGCCCACAGAAAACTCTCGCCACGTAGTTCAATGGAAGTGGGGAAAAAGCGAAACATGGCATACAATATAGGCATCTGTGCCAGCATGGGCAGACAGCCACCTAATGGGTTGGCGCCCGCTTTTTTGTATAGGGCCATTGTTGCCTGCTGCTTCTTCATGGCATCCTCCTTCTTTGGATACTTTTCACCGATCTCATCAACCTGTGGTTTGAGTACCCGCATCACCGCCTGCGATTTGTATGATTTGTAAGTAAGGGGGAACAGGGCTGTTTTTAGGATCAGGGTGAGCAACAGGATGATAATACCATAATTGGAAATTGACCTGTTCAGCCAATTGAAGATCGGTATAATGACAAACTCATTAAGCCATCGGATGACCGAACCACCTACTGTAACGAGATTCTCGAGTTTCCATTCGTCATACTTTTTCAAAGTGGTATGGTGGTTGGGTCCAAAATAGAATGCCATGGACATCGTCTGGTCATTCATCCTGGTGTAGGGCAAGTCTATTTCACTCCTAAAGTGCCTGATAAATTTCCCCGGATTCTCAAACCGCTCATTCATCATATAGGCACTCGAAAAGTAATCTTTTGCAATAAACACAGTGGAGAAGAACTGGTGCTTGTAAGCAATCCATTCCAGCTGAGTAACAGCAGTTTCCTCCTGTATGCTTTTTTTGCTTCGCATACTAAACTTCTCAATACTCCCCTCCTTGTACCTGTAAAACAATGATGTGTAATTGTTTTCATTCTGAAACCCTCTTTCCGTGGATGGGAAATAGATCTCATACAGGTAGGTCATATTATCCGTCCGAAACTGTTCCAGTCCTACCAGCCGGATATCAAAATCGATCATGTATTTTCCGGGATGCAGGGTATAGGTATACTCAATGAATGCGTCTTCGGTAATATCAAGGCGCATGGACAGGCTTTTTTCACGATCGGATACTACAACTTTCTTTTCACTGGTCCCTGGTGTGAAAAACAACTCACCGGTATTGATCCGGCGGCTGTCGGCAAAAAACTGAAGGTCAAATTTTGATGAATCCCCATCAAACAGAACAACCGGCAACGAATCGTGGGTAGTATACTCCTTCAAAGTCGCACTATAGGGTCTGCCGCCAAGGGTTGAAAACTCAAGCTTTACCAGCTCATTCTCCATGGTGACATACTTCTCTTCCCCCTCAAGTCCGCTCCTGAATACACCGTAATTCTTCTCCTGCTCCCTGGCTACAATATCCCTGTCTGCTTCACCGGTTGATGATCCAACACCCTCTTCCTGCAATATCTGTCCGTTCTGTTGTTTTTGCTGCTGCTCCTGCTGCCTTAACTGTTCCACCCTGGCAATGGAATCGTTCCTTCGAAGCGCCTCCATTTGTGCCTCGCGGGCCGGTTTGGTAAAAATGCTATATCCTATCAGGATGACACCGATCAGTACAATACCGACGATCGAATTTTTGTCCATTATACAATCTTTTGTTTTGCAGCCACAAAAGTAATGTTTTAGCTGAAATAAACGGAAATAAAAGTTAAAAGTCTACAGATTTTCCTCAAGCATTAGATATATCAGGCATTGCCTGCATATTTCAGGGCTGCTTTGATAAAACTGACAAACAGAGGATGGGGGTTCAGCACCGTGCTGCTATACTCAGGATGAAACTGCGTTCCAATAAACCAGGGATGATCAGACTCAGACAACTCCATAATCTCAACCAGGTTGCTCTCCGGGTTTATTCCTGCTGCCAGCATACCATTACTTTCAAATTCTTCCAGGAAATCATTGTTGAATTCGTACCGGTGTCTGTGCCGTTCCCTGATCATCTCTTTTTTATAAATGGCAGAGGATTTGGAATTCTTCACCAGCTCACATGCATATCCGCCAAGCCTCATGGTACCACCTTTCTCTGTTACACCCTTCTGCTCCTCCATCAGATCGATCACAGGATGCTTCGTTAAGTGGGTCATCTCAGTGGAATGGGCATCACTGTACCCAAGTACGTTTCGGGCAAACTCAATCACTGCGCACTGTAGTCCAAGACAAATACCAAAGAAGGGTATTTTATTTTCCCGGGCATATTGAACGGCCCATATCTTCCCGTCAATACCGCGGTCGCCAAATCCGGGCGCAACTATAATCCCGTCATACCCCTTCAAATCCTCATTGATGGTCTCCGGAGAGATCATTTCCGAATGGATACAGGTCACAATCACATTGGCATCATTCATAGCCCCAGCATGGGTCAGCGATTCAATAATGGATTTATAGGAATCGTATAGTTCAACATATTTTCCCACAAGTGCTATTCTAACCTCTTTCTCTGCATTCTTGAGCCTCTTCACAAAATCGCGCCATGCCTTTAACTTTATCGGCTCACCTGGCTCCATGTTAAGCTTTGACAAAACCGACTTATCCAGGTTCTCCTCCTGCATGAGCAATGGTACCTCATAAATGGTTGATACATCGATCGACTGTATTACAGACTCGATGTTCACGTTACAGAATAGTGCTACCTTTTTGCGTATATCCCTTGTTAATTGGTGTTCGGTTCTAAGAACAAGAATATCCGGCTGGATACCATTCTCAAGCAACACTTTTACTGAATGTTGGGTGGGTTTGGTTTTCAATTCACCTGAAGCACTGAGAAAAGGAACAAGCGTAAGATGAATAATGGCTGTATTGCTATACCCCAGATCCCATCGCAACTGACGTACAGCTTCTATATAGGGTAGAGATTCAATGTCACCCACTGTTCCTCCGATCTCTGTTATGATAACATCGTATTTCCCCCCCTTCCCGAGAAGTGTGATCCCCCGTTTGATCTCGTCTGTAATGTGTGGGATTACCTGCACCGTTTTACCGAGATAATCGCCGCGGCGCTCCTTGTTAATAACTGACTGATAGACGCGACCGGTTGTAACATTATTGGCCTGAGAGGTTTGAATGTCCAGAAAACGCTCATAATGACCCAGGTCCAGATCTGTTTCCGCACCATCGTCGGTCACATAGCATTCGCCATGTTCATACGGGTTCAGGGTGCCGGGATCCACGTTGATGTATGGATCAAGTTTCTGAATGGTGACAGAGAATCCTCTCGCCTGTAGCAAGCGACCGAGGGAAGCGGAAATAATGCCCTTTCCGAGTGAAGATGTAACCCCACCCGTTACGAATACATACTTTGTCTTGGTCAAAATAATTGGAGCTAAAGATTAAGCCGCAAAGTAATAAATATTCTCAGATTGTTAAAAATAATCTTTGATGGATTTATCAACTAAATTCCATCAGATTGATCGATAATCCTGATTTTATCCTCCAGAAGCTTAATTCTGGCGTGTGCATCGTCGATCTTCTCCTGAAAATCTGAGATGGTTTCTTCTGCACTCTTGGTCTGTTTGAAAAAACCGATATTATTCTCCCAGACACCAATATCATTTCTAAGTTGCTGAAGTTTGTCCATCACCTTGTCGCGCTCGAAACGTAATTTTGTGTCACCTCTCGGACCATTCGCTATTGCAGAGATCTTTACCTTGTATTGAATAAGCGCCTTGGTATCCTCATCTGTATCAATCTTGTTTACGATACCGCTGATAGCATCCCTGAATTC
>CAYSMO010000029.1:14876-18540 GCA_964432125.1 uncultured Bacteroidaceae bacterium
ATCAGAAGGAGGGGCTGCGTCTTTTTCCACCCTGATCCTGTCTTTGTCTTCAATAGGAACAAATCCGATTTCATCATACCTCTCCTGGAACTTCTCCGTCAAAGCAGCCAAATCACCGGCTTCTTCCGGTGGAACAACATTTTTGATCTCCTTGATCAAGGCCTCCTTCTGCTTCAGATTTTCTTTAAAGGATTCCTTCTTCCCTCCAAAGAAATCTGATTTATTGTTAAAAAAGTGATCGCAGGCCGACCTGAACCTGAACCACAACTTATCCGACTCTCTCCTTGGTAAAGGTCCGGATTCCTTCCACCGTTTTTGCAAGTCGATCAATTTATCAGTAGTTTGTTTCCAGTCAGTACTCTCCTTCAACTCCTCAGCTGCAGCCACAATGTCTTTCTTACGCTGCAAAATCTCCTTCTGCTGTTCCAGGTTCTCTGCATAAAAAGCAGCCTTCTTCCTAAAAAACTCATCACACGCCTTTCTGAACCGAGAGTATATCTTGTTATTCTCTTTCTTTGGCGCGTACCCAATAGTCTTCCACTCTTTCTGTATTTTCAACAACTCTCTGGTCTTCTCTTCCCACTCGCTGTGTTCTGATAACCCAAGTGCTGCAAACTCTTCCGCCTTCTCACACAAGGCTTTCTTCATATCCAGATTCTCAAACAGCGACTCCTTCATCCTTACCTGAAGATCCTGGTGTGCTTTATTTATCACAGAGGTAGCTTCCCGGAACCGCTCCCAAATCGCATCTTTATCTTCACGTGGCACCGGACCAATATTCCGCCACTGGGAATGATAGGTCTGGAGGGTCTTGAAGGCGGATGAGACATGCGATTCATTGGCAAGTGCTTCAGCTTTATCACACAGCTCTGTTTTCTTTTCAAGGTTCTTTTTCAGATCAAGCACCTTAAGCTCTTTGCTGATGTTGACATAGTCGTTAAACTTGTCTACGAAGAAATTATAGGAATTCCATAGATCCCTGACATTCTGCCTGGGAACAATCCCTACATTAAACCATCTCTTTTGCAGCTGTTTGAATTTTCTGAATGTATAGTCAAAGCTCTCCTGTTGTTCCATCAATAACCTGAACTCTTCGAGGATCTCCTGCTTAATTTTCAGATTGGCCTCTTTCGCATCTTCCAGCTGCTTATTAAAATCTGCCTTGAGTGCCTTATACCGTCCGACCAACTCCTCCATCTGCCTGTCGACCGGATCTTCGGCCGGTTTAAAATCCTGCTCCAATCCACCTTCAGCAATAAATCTCTCTCTCTTTTCAATAAGTTCCGCCTCCTGCTTGCTATTGTAAATCTCCTGTATCTCCCTGACGGTCGATCGCATCTCTTCAAATGTCTTCTGATTCAGCAGATCTTCAAAGCTTTTTACCAGGTCAGATTTGCTAAGCAGCTCATATTTAATCTTTTCATCTTCTTTGGGCTCCAGCTTTTCCTGATCGCCTTCGGCATCCGTATTATCTTGAGCTTCTTTATTCTCTATTTGATCCTCTTCATTTGGTTCCGCAACTTCCTTTGGTTCCGCCACTTCCTTTGGTTCCGCCACTTCCGGCTCTTGTACTTCTTTCTCCTGATGCTCCGGCTCATCATCAGTTTCCGACTCCGCAGGCACTTCATCCCTCTTCTCTTCTGCCGTCAGCTGCTGGTCGTCTTTGTGCTCAGCAGCTTCCAAATCATGCAATTCACCTGCCGAAACATCAGAGTTATCCCGTTTCTCATCCGAATCCGAATCGATGGAAGCTTTTTCTTCAGCATTGTCGCCGGTCGCGCCAACCGACTCTTCACTATTCCTGTTTACATTTTCAAAATGATCATCATTCAGGTGATCATTATTATCAGCGTATTTCATAGAACCAGAGGATTATATTAGATCTTCGAAACCAAATTACTTATTTTATTATGAAATCCAATACTATTAATCAAAAACCGTTCCACGTTTGCTGTTCCGAACCATGATCTTCTATATGCCAATTATTAACTACTTTTGCAAAATGATGAGAATTGACATACTAACGGTGCTGCCTGAACTGCTTGAAGGTCCGCTGGACCACTCCATCGTAAAAAGGGCGCGTGACAAAGGGCTCGTTGAAATAGTGATACATCATTTGCGTGATTTTTCGACTGACAAGCACAGGAAGGTAGATGACTATCCCTTTGGTGGCGAGGCCGGGATGGTAATGTCAATTCAGCCCATTGAAGATGCTATTCATAAGCTGAAATCGGAAAGAGAATACGACGAAATCATTTTCACCACCCCCGATGCTCCTGTGTTTTGTCAGCAAACAGCCAACAGACTCAGCAATATGAAGAACCTGATCATCCTCTGTGGCCACTACAAGGGGGTCGATCAGCGGGTTCGCGACCACCTGGTTACCATGGATCTCTCCATCGGCGATTATGTGCTCTCCGGTGGCGAGCTGGCTGCAGCAGTGATAACAGACAGCATCGTAAGGGTTATTCCAGGGGCTATTTCCGACGGCACCTCTGCACTGTCCGATTCCTTCCAGGACAACCTGCTCTCTCCTCCTGTGTATACCCGTCCGGCCGACTACAAAGGCTGGAAGGTTCCTGAAATACTGCTTTCCGGACATGCAGCAAAAATTGAGGAGTGGAAACACGCGCAGGCACTCGAAAAAACCCAAAAACTGCGCCCTGACCTGCTCAACGATTAGTGTCTTTCACATATCTCCTTGAAGTCACAGTATTTACAGTGGTCTGTCACCTCTGTCTGAACAAATGGCACCCCGGGATCATAGATCTCTGACAGAATTGCACCCAGATGTTCATTGAATTCTTCTGCATAATCATTAAAGGAGAGCAAAGGCTGCTTCTTACCTGCTCCACCCATCATAAACCGGGTCGAATAGTCCTCCCCGAACATTTTTCGCACCACATACAACCCCGGCTGCACCGGTTCATCCGGGTGCTGGTCGAGATATAACGACGCATAGACAAAAGCCTGAAAAGCCTCCTTGTTTCTCTTTTTCTGTTCCTTGTCAAACAGCGAAGCAATGGATTCAAACTTCAGTTCCGAGCCTCCCGTTTTATAATCAATGATCCGGGTTATATCCCCTACCGGCTTGTCTACCCTGTCGATCTTCCCCCCAATCCGCACAATGAGCCTACCTACCGAAGTTGCGATCGCCCGCTCCATGGTGTAATCCTCCTCCATACTTACCAGTTCCAGTGGAGCAATCGCTGCATCGGTCTCAATAATCTTGAGTAGGTATTTTTTCAGGATCGCCAGGATGATCAGGTTTCTGCCCTCGATGGTTCTCCTCTTCCCGGATCGGAAATACTCGCTCACAAACACCTCTTCCAGTTTCTTATCGAGCAGATCGCCCGAGCTGAGGCCGAGGAGCTCTTCGCGAGTGATCTGCGGGCGGTTGACCGACAGTTGTTCATAAAGCTGGTGGATCGTTGTATGGAGGATATTTCCAAACCCGATGGCATCAAGCTCTTCGAGCAACTCCTCCTGCTCCTGGATCTGCGCGATCTTCCTGAAATAAAATTTCAGGCTACACTCAATATAGGTATTCAGTGCCGATGGAGAGAGGTATTTGTCACCCTCGGCACCGGCGATAAATCTTACGAGTTTTGCAAGAATCTCCGGTGTTTTATCGATGATGATGGCCTTTGTCTCAGATGCGCTC
>CAYSMO010000030.1:0-15677 GCA_964432125.1 uncultured Bacteroidaceae bacterium
ACCTCCAGGGGTTGGTTGCGGATCATCCCAAACAGGAACCCCGCAGCATACATATCTCCTGCTCCAGTTGTATCGACAGGTCTGGCAGGTCTGGCACCGATTTTTTTCATCTCTCCTTTTGAATAAACCATAGAGCCCTCGGCCCCGGTTTTAACAACGGTGATTCCTGCAAGTTCTCCTAAAAGCTGCAATGCTTTTTCTGGTTTTTCGCCTGTCAGGGATTCTGCTTCAAGGTTATTGGCGAAAAGAAGATCTACATAATCACGTATTATTTCGAGAAAGAAAAGCTTATGTTCTTCCACTACATTATAACTGGCCAGATCAATACATACCTTTAGTCCGCTGCTTTTTGCCAGTCTAAGGGCCTTTTCAATGAGCTGGTGATTCTGGACCAGATAACCTTCTATATACAAAAAATCATAACCGGCAAAGATTTTCGAATTAATGTCTTCTGTGGATAGCTCAATGGCAGCTCCCAGGTAGGTGGCGAAAGTCCGCTCCGAATCGGGGCTGACAAAGGCCATGGCCCTGCCGGTTTCCCTGACACTCTTAAACAAGATGGGATCAATATTCTTGTTTTTCATGTCCTTGTAGAAGAAATGTCCAAGGTCATCATTGCCTACCATGCCGATAAAACCTGTATCAATACCCATGTGAGCGAGCCCGTGAATGGTGTTGGCCGCTGATCCGCCGGAGGTTTTCTGCTTAATGAGACCTGCAGTTTCAGCATTCAAAAAATTGCATGTTTCATGATCCACCAGGGTCATGCTGCCTTTGGGTAATTTAAAGGTTGTAAGTAATTCATCACTTTTGAGTGTTGTGATAATGTCTACCAGGGCATTGCCCATTCCAAGTACTTTCATAAAAAAATTTAAGTTTGCACAAATATAGAAACTAATGGGATTTTTGGAAGGCTGGAAGCTGGAAAGATTTTATTTTTTGCTCGATTTAATTGTATAATTAATCAAAAGAGGCTATTTTTGCGTCGCTGTTTGAGAATAGCTACTATAAACATAATAATTTTCCTCAGTAGCTCAGTTGGTTAGAGCGGCGGACTGTTAATCCGTAGGTCGTAGGTTCAAGTCCTACCTGAGGAGCTGAAAAGCCGGAGTGATTTACCACTCCGGCTTTTCTAGGAATATGCTTAAGTAATGTCCTTTGCAAGAATCCGGATGTGTGGAGCTCAACGAAGTCAAAACAAAGTAACGGTAGAAAGAATTAATTTTATTGAAAAAGCAATTAGAATTATTATCTTCACTTAGAATTAGTAAACAACAATAATTAATTAATCATGAGATATTCAATTCGTCTATTATCAGTAGTACTGTTACTGTCTCTTTTCACTAAAACCAACTCACAATCGCCTAAAGATTTAATCCTGCCCCTCGATCCGGCCGTCAAATACGGGGTGCTTGAAAACGGGATGACCTACTACATCCGTGCGAATGAAGAGCCAAAAAACAGGGCCTCTTTTTATATGATCCAAAATGTGGGAGCTATCCTGGAGGAAGATCACCAGGATGGTCTGGCACATTTCCTTGAACATATGGCGTTTAATGGAACAGAAAATTTTCCCGGAAAGGGTATTTTGAACACCCTGGAAAAACATGGCGTGGCATTCGGGAGGAACATCAATGCCTATACATCGCAAGATGAAACAGTGTATAATCTGAGTGAGGTGCCCACCAACAGACCCGGTTTGCTTGATACATGCCTGCTCGTGTTGAATGACTGGTCCAACTACCTGCTGCTTTCCGATGAGGAAATTGATGCGGAACGGGGTGTGATTACAGAGGAGTGGCGTACACGCAGGAATGCCAGTTTCAGGATATACCTTGAGTCTATGCCTTATATTTACAACAATTCAAAATATGCCCAACGGGATGTTATTGGAGATATTGATGTGATCAAAAATTTTAAGTATGATGCCATTCGCGATTTTTACCACGATTGGTACCGGACAGATCTGCAGGCGATTGCCATTGTAGGTGATTTTGACGCTGATGAGATGGAGGAGAAGGTACTGAAGCTATTTTCTAAAATACCGGCTATAGAGGACCCTATGGAGCGGCCTGAAATTAGGATCCCCGATAATGAAGAGATGATATTCGGTTTGGTAACAGACAAGGAGGCGGATCAGTCCAACATCAGCATTTACATCCGTGAATATGATGAAAATCCGGGGGTAACGAATGCTGAAGAGCTGCGCGATGCGTATATAAAAAGGTTGTTTAACCGGATGATATCACAGCGTATATCCGAATTGCTTCAGAAAGGCGATCCCCCTTTTGTAGCGGGAAACATTATGAGAACTTCTTTTGCAAGGAATTATGAGTTGACATATATTCAAGCGATTGCAAAAACAAACCAGGAGGCCCTGGCCCTCGCGAAAATCATGGAGGAGGTTGAACGGGCAAAACAACATGGATTCACACAAGGTGAGCTTGAACGTGCGAAGAGTCATTATCTTAACAGCCTTGAAAACAGGGTAAAAGAGAAGGACAAGATCACCAATGATCAGTATGCACGCGAGTATCTTGCTCACTACCTTGAAAACATTGCATACCTTGATGTTGAGATGGAGCTTCAGCTGATGCAGGTTCTTTTTAATACAATCTCTCCCGAAGACTTCAGGCGTATGCTGCCTGAATGGTTCAGCACAAAGAACAATGTGATGGTGATTAGTGGCCCTGAAAGTAATGATATACAACATCTTTCAGAGCAGGAAGCACACTCTGTTATTGATGCTTTACGTGCCATGGAGGTAGCTCCTTATGAAGAGGAAGAGCTTGCAGCTTCGTTGATCAGCAATGCGCCTGATGCCGGGAAAGTTGTTTCGGAGAAATCCATTCCTGACCTGGATGCAGAGGAGTGGATATTATCAAATGGAGCAAAGGTTGTATATCGTTTTGCAGATTATGAGAAGGACAATATCGGATTTAGGGCCTACAGTCCTGGTGGTTCTTCACTCTATGAGAATGAATATGTTCCTTCAATGGGAATGCTGCCCAGTTTTGTTCCGATGTATGGCGTTGGGGAGTATGACCAGGTATCCCTTCAAAAGATGCTTACCGGTAAAACTATTGAGTTGAATATCGAATTAAATGATCTTTCTGAGGGCTTTTCCGGAAGTGCCAGTCCGAAAGATTTTGAAACCCTGATGCAATTGATCTATCTGCGATTCAGTGCGCCAAGGTTTGATATGGAGGCCCATCAGGCTATTGCCGGACGTTATTTGGCTTTTGTTGAAAACATGAATAAGAACCCCCAAAAGATCATGAACGATTCTTTGACGATTATACTATCAGATTATCATCCCCGTACCAGGATCATGAATACGGAATATGTTCAGGATGTTGAACTGACGAAGATTGAAAAGGTATATCGTGAAAGATTCGGTGATGCATCTGACTTTACCTTTTTCTTTGTCGGGAATATTCAGAAAGAGGAGCTTCTGCCTTATGTGGAGAAATACATAGCCTCCCTATCCTCTGCAGGAATAAAAGAGAGCTGGGTTGACCATGGAGTTAATGAACCAGAGGGTGTTGTAACGAAGGAGATACAACTCAATCTCTCTGTTCCGAAGTCAACTTCTATTATTGTCCTGAATAAGGAGATAGATTATACGCCTGAAAATCAGGTGATCCTGCGCATGATCAGTGGAATACTGGACCTGAGGTTTGTAGAGTCGATAAGAGAGGAAGAGGGAGGTACATATGGTGTGAGGAGCAATACTTCCCTGAGTCATTTTCCAGAAGAAAAGGCGAGCCTATTTATTATGTTTGATACTGATCCGGATCTGGTCGATCATCTGAAGGGGTTAATATATAAAGAGCTGGAGACACTTGTTGAAAACGGACCCTTGCAGAAGGATCTTTCAAAAACGGTAGAGAATATGCTGAAGGAGCGGGAGCAGAACCGGGAGCATAACAGTTACTGGATGAATACCTTGTACCGATATTATATACATGGCTACAATTCGGATGATCCTGCGAATTATGAAGCAATTATCAAATCAATTACGGTAAAGGATATAAAGAAATTTATGAAAAGGTTTTACAAAAAGGCGAATGTAGTTGACCTGGTTTTCAGTCCTGCAGAGGTCACTGAAGCTGTTCAGTAGTGTTTGTCTATTGACAGATTCTCAGTAAAACCGGTTAAACGGTTTGGGTAAATACAGCAGAACATTTTTGGTCCGGCAAGATCAGAAGAGTCCGTGGAGATTTGCATTGATCTTGTCAATTACCACACTTAACTCTTCCGGTTTGGCAGGGAAATTATAGTTGTCTGCATCCACGATAAGTACCTTACCCAGGCTGTAGGTTTCGATCCATGCTTCATACCGTTCATTCAGGTGTTTCAGATAATCCAGTCTGATATTGTCCTCATATTTTCTTCCTCTGTTTTGTATCTGATTCACGAGTGTAGGAATTGATGCGCGAAGATAGATCAGAAGATCAGGTGGTTCAATCAGCGAACTCATTAGATTGAACAGGGCAAAATAGTTTTCAAAATCCCGGGTTGTCATGAGTCCCATGCTGTGAAGGTTGGGAGCAAAAATAAATGCATCTTCGTAAATGGTACGGTCCTGAATCGTTGTTAGTCCGCTTTGTCTTATCTTGACGATCTGACTGAATCTGCTGTTTAGAAAATAGATTTGAAGATTAAATGACCACCGTTGCATGTCTTCATAAAAATCATTCAGGTATGGATTGTCATCTACATCTTCATATTGGGCCTCCCATCCATAATGTTTTGCGAGCATCCCGGTAAGGGTTGTTTTTCCTGATCCTATATTCCCAGCAACAGCTAAATGCATAATTGATTTTTTGTGAACAGAATGCTAAAATAAGAACTTTTTATGAAATCAACTTCTGTATCTCATCAAGATATTTCCTGTCGTTGGCCAATCGCGGCATTTTATGTTGTCCACCAACCTTGCCTTTCGACTGAAACCATTGGTAAAAGGTCCCCCTTGGAATGGAAACCACCGTTGGCATAACCAGGGTGGAATTTTTGTATCTTTTGGCTTCATAGTCGGAATTGACCGAGCAGAGCGCTTTATCCAGCACATCCGTAAAACGCTCCAGGTCATCCGGCTCCTTTTCAAATTCGACGAGCCATTCATGCGCGCCCTTGGCATCGTCTGACATGTAGATTGGTCCGGCAGTGTAATCACTGATCTGGGCATCGGTATGTTTACATGCTGTCATCAAAGCATTTTCAGCATTTTCAAGAATAACCTCTTCCCCGAACGCATTGATAAAGTATTTCGTTCGTCCCGTGATTTTGAATTTATGGGGAGTGAGCGATGTAAAGACAATGGTATCTCCGATCATATATCTCCATAAACCGCCGTTGGTGCTGATTATTATAGCGTAATTGACCCCCCTTTCTACCTCATCAATTGCGTAAACCGGGGGATTGGGATCAGAAAGATTATGGAGCGGTACAAATTCAAAAAAGACCCCATAATCGAGCATGAGCAGCATGGAATTATCGTTCAGATCATCCTGGATACCGAAGAAGCCTTCAGAAGCGTTATAGGTTTCAAGATAATTCATTTTGGATGAAGGAATGATCTTTTTAAACTGTTCCCTGTAGGGGGTAAAACTAACCCCGCCATGGGTGAAAAGCTCCAGATTGGGCCATACATCGAGCAGGTTGTCATTTCCGGTAGCATCCAGAATATGCTTTAGTAATACCAGGTTCCATGAGGGAACTCCGGCAATATTGGTCACATTTTCCTTGATTGCAATTTTTGTAATCTTTTCTACCTTTTCTTCAAAATCGGGAATCAACGCCACCTCAGCAGAGGGTGTCCTGATAAAATTTGCCCAGAAAGGCAGGTTCTCTATCAGGATGGCAGAGAGATCCCCATAATAGGATTGTGTACTGTAGTTATTGATTTGGTGACTTCCACCCAGTGTAAGGGATTTCCCCCTTAGAACAAGCGATTCGGGAAATTGCTTCGTGTACAGGGCCATCACGTCTTTACCTCCACGAAAATGACACTCTTCCAATGCCTCAGGACTCACAGGGATGAATTTACTTTTCTCGGAAGTTGTTCCAGACGATTTGGCATACCATTTTATTTCGGATGGCCAGAGAATATTTTGTTCTCCTGAACGCTGGCGATCAACATAAGGAACAATATCCTCATACGTTTGAATGGGGACCCTTGCCTGAAACTGGTTGATGGATTCAATATCCTTGTAGTGATATTTCTTTCCCCACTCCGTCTCTTCTGCCTGACGAATCAGTTTCATGAATATCTCCCTTTGGACATTCCCGGGATATTTTTTAAAAAGCGCTATCTGGTGCAGCCGTTTAACATTGAACCAGGAGATTATTGAGTTGATGAGGGGCATTGAGTCAGTTCTGAATTTAGATGATCAACATGGCATCTCCATAGGTTCCGAAACGATACTTTTCCTTGATGGCCACCTTGTAGGCATTCATCAGCTGATCATAACCAGCAAAGGCGGAAACCATCATCAGGAGCGTAGAGTATGGCAGGTGAAAATTGGAAATCATGCGGTTGGGCACACTGAATTCGTAAGGAGGGAATATAAATCTGTTGGTCCAGCCATCAAACGGCTTCAGACGGCCGGTTGTAGAAACAGAACTTTCCAGGGTTCTCATAACGGTTGTTCCGACTGCGCACACATTTTTTCTCTTGTCCTTCGCTTGATTCACCTTATTAACCGCCTCTTCGGTGATGATAATTCGTTCAGAATCCATCTTGTGCTTGGTCAGATCCTCCACATCCACAGATCTGAAATTTCCCAGTCCCACATGCAGGGTCACATACGAAAATTCCACACCTTTTATCTCCAGGCGCTTCAAGAGTTCACGACTAAAATGCATTCCAGCGGTTGGTGCCGAAACAGCCCCTTCATTTTTTGCAAAAATGGTTTGGAATCTTTCCTTGTCCTCCTTCTCTACCGGTCGGTCGATGAATTTTGGAAGGGGGGTCTCGCCAAGGTCAAACAGCGTCTTTTTAAAATCGTCATAATCTCCATCATAGAGAAACCGGAGCGTTCTGCCTCTGGAAGTAGTATTGTCAATTACCTCGGCAACCAATACATCATCTTCTCCAAAATACAACTTGTTTCCAATCCTGATTTTTCTTGCAGGATCAACAAGGACATCCCATAACCGCTGCTCCTGGTTCAGTTCCCTCAAAAGAAACACTTCGATTTCAGCACCTGTTTTTTCTTTGTTTCCATACAGACGGGCCGGAAAGACCTTCGTATCGTTGAAAACCATTGTGTCGTTATCGCCAAAATAGTCGATCACTTCTTTAAAAATCTTGTGCTCAATTTTTCCGGAATCACGATGCAAAATCATCAGTCTGGATTCATCACGGTTTTCTTCAGGGTATTTGGCGATTAATTCTGGGGGTAAAGTAAACTTGTATTGGGATAATTTCATCGGATAAAAAACTTATAATAACTTAATTAATAACAGGGCTGTAGGGGTTAATACAAAATAATGAACAAAGCTCCTTATACGTAAGAAACACAAAAAGGTTACAAAGGTTTTAAATTTTTTGTAAAGTTTTCTATTTTGTCCGCCTCATTTACATGAAATCCGCCAATTTTTGTTCTTCTCAGGCTGGAAAGGTAGGCTCCGGAATGTAATGCAGCGCCAAGATCATTGGCAAGTGATCGTATATATGTACCTTTTCCGCAAAGGATCCTTAGTTCGATGAATGGTGGTTTGAATGCAAGAACCTCCATTTCGTGAATCACAACCCTGTTTTTCTTCAGGGTAAAATCTTCGCCCTGTCTGGCCAGGATATATGCCCTTTTTCCATCGATTTGCTTGGCGGAATAGATGGGAGGAGCCTGCTCGAATTCACCTGTAAAAAGAGGAAGCGTACTGTCCAACTCTTTTCTGGTGATATGTTCATAGGGATAGGTTTGGTTCACCTCCGTTTCAAGATCGAATGATGGGGTTGTTGCACCCAGGTTGATCCCGGCAACATACTCTTTGTTGAGTCCCATGAAGGATTCTATTCCTTTTGTTGCTTTACCGGTACATATGATAACAAGACCAGTTGCAAGGGGATCGAGGGTCCCGGCGTGCCCCACCTTGATTTTCTTTATGCCCAATTCATTTCGCAGTGCGACCCTGAGTTTATTTACAACATCAAAGGAGGTCCATTCAATCTCCTTGTCTATCAGAACAATTTTTCCTGCAATAAATTCTTCGGCTGCAGCCTCGCTCATAAACAGTGATTAAAAGATAATTGCAATTAAACCGATGGCAAGGCAATAGATTGCGAACCATATCAGCTTGCCTTTTGTAACAATTTTGATCATCCATTTACACGCCAGAAAACCGCTGATATATGCTGAAAGAAATCCGGCAATTAATGGAAGAATATCTGTTCCCTGGGTTCCCTGGGCTGACCAATCGAGAATTTTCAATAATGAGGCTCCGATAATGGGCAAAAGGACCATAAGAAAAGAGAACCGGGCAACTTCTTCCTTGTTGTTGTTAAGAAGCAGTCCGGTGGCAATGGTTGCTCCTGCACGGGACAATCCGGGAATTACTGCCAGAGCCTGGGCCAATCCCATGATAAAGGCATTTGAGAATGGAATTCTTTTCTGTGAGCGGGATGTAATAAAATAGGTTAATCCCAGAAGGAGAGATGTACCCAACAGTGCAAACCCTACCAGAGCCAAACCGCTTCCATTTCGATTGAAAAGGGATTCAACCTCACTTTCGAAAAACAGTCCGACAACTATTACAGGGATAGCGGAGAGGATCAGTTTAGCGCCATAGCGCATTTCATCGTTCCACCTAAACCTGAAGATCCCGGTCAGAATCTTTCTGATCTCTGATGAAAAAACTGTGATTGTACTGAGAACAGTTGCCATGTGCACCAGGACGGTGAAGCCCAGGCTCTCTTCGATCTCAACTCCCAGTAGCGCCTTGCCTATTTCAAGGTGTCCGCTGCTGCTAACGGGTAAAAACTCCGTTAACCCCTGTATGATACCGAGGATGATGGCTTCAATTAAACTCATGGTGGTAAGAGAATGTTAATCTTCCTGTTCAACTTTGGGCTTTTTCATAATGGCCCATATCTCAAAAATAAATCCGAAAAGAACCACCATTGGGGCGAGTGTTATTCGTCGGAAGCTGAAGATCTCTTCTTCATTAAATACTGCTGGATCGTCGGTTTTTCCGCCGATCATCAACAGAAAACCAATAATAATAATGACAAAACCAATGATCAGAAGCTTATAATTTTCAGGTCCTAATGCAAAGTTTTCTTTTCCTGTACTTTTCTTAGCCATAGCGGTCTGCTTAATAATAGAGTTTATCCGTCTTAATATTGAGATATTTATTTACTGCAAAGAAAGTAGAAATCCAGTTAATAACAATGCCAATGAGCAGAATAGATGTTCCCAGCAGTACCATGTTTTTCATATTACTAAATGATATGATGTTATCGAGTTCTTCAGCTGTTACGAAAATAAGTCCAGCGATCAGTGAGAAAGCGATGACAGAACAGATGAATCCATTCAATATACTTCGAAGCAGGAATGGTTTTCTGATAAATCCCCTTGTAGCTCCAACAAGTTGCATTGTATTGATAATGAATCTCTTTGAATAGATTGATAACCTGATTGTATTGTTGATCAGGGTGATGGCCACCAAAGTAAGCAGCAGGCTGAATCCGAGTATTACCAGTGATATTTTCCTGATATTTTCATTGACAGCATACAGAAGGGTTTTTTTGTATACCACCTCATTTACAGGATCATAATTTAAAATCTCTTCCTCTATGAAAACTACGGAGTCGGGGCGGGTATAGCTGGCTTTCAGCCTTAACCTGATGGAAGGGGGCAGGGGATTAAAACCCAGGAATTCAACAAAATCTCCTCCAACGAGCTGTTCGGTTTCCAGTGCGGCTTTTTCCTTGGTTATATATTCCGTTGACAAGCTGTAGGGCTTTGCATCGAGCACTTTCTGTAGTTTAAAAATATCTGCATCCTTTACATTCTCTTTAAGAATTACGTTAAAACCGATGCTCTCCCTTACGGTTTTATTAATGTCTCTGGCGTTGATAATGAGTAGGCCCATAATACCCATCAGAAACAAAACCAGGGAGATACTGATCACAGAAGTGAGATAGGAACTTGTGAGTCGCCTTCGGGTGATTTTTTTCTCATTTTTTGACATGGTACCGGATTGTCATTTTTTCAAAGATATAAATTAAAACAAAAAAAATGCCGGAAAAAAATTCCCGACATTGTTGTTGAGTAAATACTAACACTAATCCAGAATGGTGATCCAGCCATGTTTGTCTTCCAAATCACCGAACTGTATCCCCAACAGTTCATTGTATAGCCTTGTGGTAACAGGTCCGGGTTCTGAACTGTTGCCGAATGTATAGGTTTTATTTTGGTCAGGATCAAATATTTTCCTTATGGGTGTGATTACTGCTGCTGTACCACAAGCTCCTGTCTCTTCAAAATCAGGTAGTTCATCAAGGAGCACCGATCGTTTTTCAACCTTCATTCCCATGCTTTTTGCAATTTCCTGAAGGCTTTTATTGGTAATGGAGGGCAGAATTGATTTTGATTCGGGAGTGATATAGGTATTGTCTTTTATGGCGAAGAAATTGGCGGGACCGCATTCGTCTATGTATTTTTTTTCTCTGGCATCAAGGTAGAGGGCCGTGGCAAAACCATTTTCATGTGCCTCAGCAACGGATGACATGCTGGCTGCGTAGTTCCCCCCCACTTTCAGGTGACCCGTTCCCAGGGGTGCGGCCCTGTCATGATCGCGGGTGATCATAATATCCACCGGTTTGAAGCCCTCCTTGAAATAAGGACCTACGGGCATAACAAAAACCATGAAAAGATACTCTTTGGCGGGCTTTACACCAACTTCAGGACCAGTGCCAATAAGCAGAGGACGAATATATAATGACGCTCCCGTTCCATAGGGAGGAACAAAGCGTTCGTTCAGTTGAACCACCTTCTCAACTGCTCCCTGGAAAAGTGCCTGCGGCACTTCGGCAAGCATAATTCCTTTGGCCGAATTCATCATTCGTTTTGCATTTTCATCATACCTGAAGAGACGTATCCTGTCATCTTTTCCGCGATAGGCCTTCAGGCCCTCAAATGATTGCTGACCGTAGTGGAGACAGGTGGCTCCCATGTGAATACTGATCTCTGATGAGGACGAGATCTCTAATTCTCCCCATGCTCCATCTCTGTAATAGCAGCGTACGTTATAATCGGTTTTACTGATCCCGAACCCCAGGTTTTTCCAATCTGTAGACATCATAATGATTCCTTTTTATTAGCATCCAAATGTAGTGATTCATGCGCTGTTCTACAATCAGTAAAAGATGTTTTATAGTGATGTTTTATATCCTATTTCCAGGATTCCAGGTTTCTGATCTGATCCCCTGCACCTATTTCCCTTAGTCGCCTGGCAGCAACAGTAAAAAAATCGAACTCTTTTATTAGGGTCTTTTGCTTTCTGATAAACTTCTCTTTAGAAAAGTCTTTTGTCATGTTTTTTACCTCCAGGTACAGCAATTTAACCTGGGTTAGGTAGTCGACTCTCCCCAGGAATTCCATACGGGCATCGATCAGAATTGCCTCAAGGTTATTCTGGGGAAGGAAGGGTTCCTTTGTGGCAACGATCAGATTGGATATTCGTTCGGTTTGCCTGGCATCAAAGCCAAATTCCGGGAGAATAATCCGTGCAATTTCTGCAGACCTGTTTTCGAAATTTTCATAGGTTTCCGATAAACCTGCATATAGCAGTATCGATGCTGCAAGAGCAAGAAGCATATCATCATCCGAAATGTTTTCAGATCTTCCCAGCAGCTCTGTTTGGTGGTATACCCGGCTGAAAAATACTTTTCTATGAAAATGAAGGCTAATCTGGTGGTTTGCAGAGATAAGTTCCGATACCCGTTCCTCAAGATCAATAAGCTTTAGCATCTGAAGCTTTGTGAAGAATCTTTTATTGGGAATGCCATGCAGGTCCACTGACAATTCCGGCCGCAGACCGGTTACGAAATACATATCAATGTTTCCTTTATACTTAACCGGCAGTTTCCCCCGGTATTCGCACATGAAAAAATCCTTTACGAGCGCATAGGTAGTTCCTGAGATATTCACTTTCCCCCCTTCGCCGGAAGATTCCATGCGGGATGCAGTATTTACAGTATCTCCCCATATATCATAGGATAGTTTCTTGTGACCCACAACACCGGTAATCACCGGACCGGTGTGAATGCCTATTCGAAGATCCCAGATATCAGTCTTTTTCCTCTTCAGATCTTTCATATAATACTGCATCTCTATTCCTGCCAGCACAACCTCTACCGGATTTGAGCTGTTTTTAACAGGTATTCCCCCGGCTGCCATATAGGCATCTCCAATGGTTTTTATCTTTTCGATATTGTACTTTTCAACCACCGAATCAAAGTGAAAAAAGAACTTGTCAAGCTCATCAATCAGCACTTCCGGGTTCATCTCTTCTGCTATTTTTGTGAAACCCTGAATATCACTGAACAGAACTGTCGCCATCTCAAATTTCTTTGATTGTGCGCGACCCTTGCTTTTCAACTCTTCGGCAGTACCCTTTGGGAAAAGATCGGCAACGAGCTTATCCGATTTCTCTTTTTCGCTTAAAACAGTTTGCATTCGCTCTTTAATCTTTTCCTCAAGCGCGAATTCAACCCTTTTAAGGCTTAGCAATCTCCATTTATAAAGCAAAAAGGCAATCACCAATATTGCGAACAGGTATAACAGGTAAGCATACCAGGTCCTGTATATTGGAGGAGTGATGGTAAAACTAAATGATACCGGCACCGATAACTGGCCAAATGAGGAGACAGACTGTGCCTGAAATTTGTACTTTCGCTCCCAGAGATTCTCAAAAACAACACTCCGGCTCCGGCTCCAGTCAGACCATTCATCCTGGTAATGTGTTAATTTATACCTGTAATAGGGAGATGGTTCCGATGGGTACCTGGTATCGGCCAATTCAAATCTGATTTGGCCCTTACGGAACCCAACCTTCTGATGAGGCAGAATGACCCGGCTGTTTAGATCGTCTGGTGAGGGATACCACTCAACAGACCTGATCCTCAGAAGGCGATCCGGGACGTGCCTATAGGCTGTTGTGTCAAGCATAATGATCTTCCTGCTACCGGCGATCCATATGTTTCCATTCTGACCCATGATATTCTTTACCCGGCCAAAGGATCGGTCGTCAATAATCTCAAAAAATGGATATTGGTTATAGCCATTTTCCAGCATCCACAGGGCTGTTCTGCCATAAGGTGTGCTCTTTACACTCCAGAGCTGATCGCGCTTGTTAACGATCAGGTCGGCCGACAACAGGTGTCTTGTAAGAGCGGTAGGTTGTTCTTTGTTAAAGGAATCCGCCTCAGGGTCCCATTTCCAGATCCATTGCTTACCGAGAAGCAACAGTTCATTGTTGGTCACAACCAACCGTATTATTGAGTCTGCAGGAAGGTTGCCGGGCATAAGAATCTCCCCCTTGCCGGTTGGTTCATAATAGTAGATTGAATGATTCCCTGCCTGGATCCATACCCGTTTGTCCATCTCAACCACCGAATTGATATGATTGACCGTCGAACCAATGGAAACAGCCTTCCACTGCCTCTCATTTTTCATATAATGATAGAAGCCTGCTTCGGTGCAACCAATAAAAGAGGAACTGTCTGTAACATGTAGGAAATGAAAAAAGTCTGTTGAAATTCTTCTGACAGAATTGGCAATGACCTCATACAGGCCGGTATTACCGCCTGCGATTACCAATCCATCATGACAGTCCAGCAGATGAAAATACCCATTATTCTCCCCTGCGATCTTTTGGTGGCCCAAGCTCTTTCCGCTCCTGTTTTGTAGGAGTATAAGACCGTTATCTGTTCCCAGGTATATGGTTTCATCCAAAATGGCAGATGAAAGGATGGTCCCGCTGATAAGGCCTGTCAGATCGAGGGCAAAGGAACGAGAAGGATATTCAATTTTGTACACATCAAAATCATACACCATCCAGAGATCATTGAAGCTGTCGGTAAACAGAGATATCGGCTTTGAGGATGGGATGTAGCCCGATTCAGAAAGAGGAATCAGATCGAAATGATCTGTAGAGATGATTCCCAATTCATCCTTTTTATTAGTAGCAAGGTATTGGTTGCCGGTTACGTTTCTAAATAGTTGGTAATCGCCGAGAGTACTTCCAATATTAGCTGGTCTTTCGAGTGATTGATTCTCCGGATGATAATAGTAGGATTCTCTGTTTTCCATAAATAGGAGTGCTCCTTCCTGCCAGTCTACAATGGAGGCAATCTTACTCTTTTTCAAAACAGTGTCGGCAACGACCATCCTGAATTCATCTCCGGTCCAGTGATAGAGCCCCATTTTTTCAACTTCCAGGTAAATATGCTCCCCGGAATGATGGAGGTCGCACAACAAGCGGTTGAAAAAGAACAGCTTGGCACTGATGTCGTTTAAAACAAATACACCCTCGGAGGTGGAAAAAAACGTGTTCGATCTGCCAGAGGCTATTTCGGAAGGGTAAAAATCAAGAAAATTTGCCTTTACTTTTTTTATTTCCGAAAGCATCCGGGGCCCGGCGAGATGGTCATATTCAATAAACCCAAAATCGTTAGCTGTAAGATATACTACCTTGTCATTGTGGGTATAGCTCAGAAAAACAGGTTCCTCAGTAGCTGTAAAATATACCTGATCCTGGTCAACAGTCAACATCCCATTTTGTTTTCCTATGAAAACAACACCCTCCTGGGTCCTGATAAAGGTCGTGTTCGGAGAGCGGTTATAGATGGTCGGTATGTCGAAACGCTTTATTGCAGGAATAAAACTATATTCCTTATCTATATTGTGTCCCAGTAATAAAGGGGATTTCAAAAAGACAACCAGAAAAAAAAACAGATAAAACTTGTATGACTTGAAAAATAAATTCATAACTTGTAAACCTGATATGTACCGATGTGTTTCTGTATTGTAACCAAAAGTACGCAAATATTTGAATTACCCGATAAAAGTAAACTAAAACTGCGCGTTGTATGGAAAAGGCTGATAAACCTATTATTGTACCGTGGGATTTTACACACGTTGCCCAGAATGCATTTCTACATGCGTTAAATTTTTCCAAAACCCTCGGATCCGGTATTGCACTGCTGCATATTGTCGATGATGATAAAGACATTCCGGAGAAGGAGAAAGCTTTGGAAGAGACGGCTTCAAAACTTTCAAAAGAGTTTGGGAAAAGGCCCCACTGTATTGTAAAAGAGGGATCCATTTTTACCACCATAGATGAGGTTGCCAAACAATATAATGCAGAGATGATTATCATGGGAACCCACGGGATCAAGGGCGCACAGAAACTCTTCGGCAGCAGGGCGGTGAAGGTGGTTGTCTCCTCCCGCATACCATTTCTTATTGTACAGGACAAACCTGTGAACGACAAGCTGGAGACCATTTTGCTTCCCATTGACTTTAAAAGGGAGAACAAGGAGAAGGCGAACTGGATCTATTATCTCTCAACCAGGTTTGAAGAGAAGGTCACAATCTTTAAGTCACACCCGAAAGACAAAGGGTTCAAAAAGAAATTGCAATCCAATATGAGGTATATTGAAA
>CAYSMO010000030.1:15687-18518 GCA_964432125.1 uncultured Bacteroidaceae bacterium
TTTTTTAAATAAATTAATATTGAAAATTTCCTCAAAACAAGGGATGTTGACTATAACATTGTAGCTTGTAAGGGCAAAAAGAAATTCAAGCAGGAGGTGGTTGAGTACGCCAAAGAGAATAATTTTGACATGATCCTGATCATGGCCACCCGCGATATTACCTTCTTTGATTACCTGCTTGGGGCTCCTGAACAGTACATTATCGCTAACAAGTACAACCTGCCAGTCATGTGTATCAATCCCCGACCCCGCAAAATCTCAGGTGGATTCAGGGCTACTGGAGGTTAATAGCATTCTTAAACTAAATATTTTTACGGGCCGTTAACTATGCGGCCTTTTTTTATAATGAAAGAATTGGTATTTGCTACAAACAACGCGCATAAGCTGCAAGAGATCAGAAGTATGCTTAGCCCGGGGTATATTATTTCCGGACTGGTTGAAAAGGGAATCGTTGAAGAGATCCCTGAGGATCATTTCACACTGGAAGAAAATGCGTTTCAGAAGGCTGAATTTGTGTGGGAAAGGGTTGGCTCCTCATGCTTTGCCGACGACACAGGGCTGGAAATTGATGCACTCCATGGTGAGCCCGGAGTTTTCTCCGCCAGGTACTCAAGGACCGGTCAGCCTGTCTACCACGAAATGGAAGTGACCGCCGGAAATATCAGGAAAGTATTGGAAAAGCTACATGGAGAAACAAACCGGAAAGCAAGATTCAGAACCGTCATTGCATTGATCATTGATGGCCGACGTCACTCATTTGAAGGAGTTGTAAACGGAGTCATAACAGATGAGGGATGCGGCAGTGGCGGATTTGGGTATGATCCCATTTTTGTTCCGGAAGGAAGCCGGCTCACCTTCGCAGAGATGGAACTTTCACAAAAAAATCTGCTTAGTCACCGCGCCCTGGCCGTAAAAAAACTTGTTAATTTTCTTACATCAGCAGATCATTCAGACGGGTTGGTGTAATATCTTTACCATTTTTACGTACTATATAAGTGCTTATAAGAATCAGGATTAGAGCTCAGCGAAGCTAAAACTCCAATTACTTTGATATACCTGAAGTATTTTGCAAAGCACTTTTAAGACATATTAGTTTTCTTTAAGGTATTATGTAACATGATTGATAGGTTGAATCTAAAAATCTATATTTACCTGCTGTTGATGGCAGCTGTCTCCATCGTGCATCTTCAGGCCCAGGTTGGCTTAGGCGAATGGCGTACCCATCTTCCCTACCATGCTGCAAATATTGTAATGGTTACCGATAACAAGGCTTTTTGTTCTTCAACAGGAGGTCTGTTCTCTTACGGATTGAATGACAACAGCCTTGAAAAGATATCAAAAACGGAGGGACTATCAGATAACGGTGTTGTTGCCATGAGCTGGAGCGATGAGGACCAACTGGCCCTGCTGGCCTATAGTAACGCCAACCTGGATATCCTTAAGGGAAACCAGATTATTAATATTCCGGATATCATGAAAAAGCAGATTCCGGGCGATAAGTCCATCTACCATATCTCTTTCTTTGCTGGAAACGCCTACCTGTCATGCGGATTCGGAATCGTAGTACTCGATTTAAGAAAGCAGGAAATCAAGGAGACTTACTTTATTGGCGACAATGGCAATCAGCTTAAAATTAATCAGACAGCTTCTGATGGGACCTTTCTATATGCTGCAACCGATAATGGGGTGCGCAGGGCAGAGCTTGCCAATCCTTTCCTGATTGACTATAATTCCTGGGAGCTGAACGCGGATCTTCCCGATCCGATCGGAGCCTATACCGGGGTAGCGCTCTTTAACGGCAGGTTATTCGTTGTTTATAAAGAACCATCAGGCGGTAACCGGGTTTACTACCTGGATGGAACATGGAAAGAGTTTTCCGGGATGGCGGGAGATGATTGTAATGAGCTTAGAACGGCCGGTGACTATCTTTTCTTTACCGGAGAAGAGGGAGTCTCCATTATGAGTAAAGATTTTATTATTGTGAATCGACACGATACAGGGAATCCCAAATCGACGGATATGGATGATGAAGGTATTCTCTGGGTTGCCGACAATGGGAGGGGACTGATCCGGGTCGATATGGAAGGTGCAGAGAGAGGGATCAGACCAAACGGACCACGATCGGGAATTGCCTATGACATGGTGTCCAGTGAAGGAATATTGTACACAGTAATAGGTGGGGTAACTGCCAACTGGAATAACCTTCTCAGATCTGGAATTTTGCAGACTTTTAGAGATCAGAATTGGAGTCATAGAAGCAGTTATTCCAACGATCTCATTGAATTGGCTGTCAACCCTGAGGACCATGAGCACATTTATGCTGCATCGTGGGGTTACGGATTGGTGGAATTCCATGGAGGGGTTGTGCAAACTATATATAATGAAACGAATAGCCCTTTAAGAAGTGTTTTGCCGGGACTTAAATTTATACGGCTTGGAGGAGTGGCATTCGATGAGGATATCAACCTATGGATGACCAACACCGGGGTTGCTGAACCAATTTCTGTGTTAAAAAGAGATGGAACCTGGTTAAGTTACAGTGTAGACGGTCTTTTAAGTGATTATAATACCTTGGGAGATATACTCTTTACTAAAGAGAACCATCTGTGGGGTATTATACCAAGAGGGGGCGGTCTGTTTGCATTAAATTTTAACGGAACACCAGAGAATACGGACGATGATGAGTACAGGCTTATAAGTGTACAGGACGAAAACGGCCAGGTAATATCCAATGAAGTCTACTCTTTCGCGGAGGATATGGACGGCAACCTTTGGCTTGGCACCAACCGGGGGGTACTGGTCATCTACAGTCCCGGTCAACTCTTCCCCGA
>CAYSMO010000031.1:0-1665 GCA_964432125.1 uncultured Bacteroidaceae bacterium
AGGAGCTGTCAACCTGTTCTTTACAATGGCACTGTCATAGTCAGCTACTTTAATGAGCTGACTCACGGAATAGTCTTTTGTCGCTGAAAATTGCGTGGCATTGTTAAATATGATCGTATCACCCACTATTTCATCAATAACCAGCAGAGCATATTCGCCAACATCTCCACGTGGACCGAATGGATACCCTTCGTCAGGATCCACTAAGAACCCCTTCGGTTGATAAAGCATCACAATATCATCAACCTTAAATTCACTGACATCATCAACCTCAACCGAATCCCTGTCAGTATCAACAGCTGTGTATAATCTGTTCACCGAAACATACCTGTTCACAATTGAATCAGTTATAGGCGTCTGACCAATTACAGCACCACCACCCAATGCCCATAAAAGCAGGAGAGACAACCACCTGTTCCGGTAAGAATTATGCAATGCGATTTTTCCCATAGATTTCGAAATCTAAGATAGGAAAAAAATATTTGCCAAAAAGAAAATTTATTCAACAGCCACGAACCTGTTCAAAACGATCAATCAAACAGGGGCAGTCTCACGTAAAAGACCGACCCAAGACCTGCACGGGTCGTGTACCAGATTTCACCGTCCATCGTCTTAACAAGGTTGGCTGAAATAGCCAGTCCCATGCCCATGCCCCCGCTCTTGGTCGTAAAATTCGGATGGAACATCTTCTCCTGTATCGACTCAGGTATCCCCCTTCCATTGTCTTCAACAGCAACCAATACGGTATTTCCAGGTTCGCGCTCCATGGAGATGGACACCTTCTTTTCGCGCTCCTCAGGTATCGCCTGAATGCCATTCTTCACCAGGTTGATAATCATTCGCTGAAACTGCTCAGGATCACCATAGGTGTATACCTCGGTTAGCCCCCCAAGCTCAAGGTCCACTTTAAAACCTTCACTGTTCTCGAACAGGTTGACAACATTCTGAAGCTTGATCACCAGGTTGATCCTTCGGTTTCTTGCCTTGGGCATCTTTGCAAAATCGGAGAATTCATTGGCAATGAAGGTAAGGGAATCGATCTGCTCGATCAATGTCTGACTCACCTTCTCAACCTGTGCTGCAATATCTGTTCCCTCCTCCCTGATCATTCGCTGCATATGCTGCACATTCAGCTTCATCGGGGTAAGCGGATTCTTGATCTCATGGGCAATCTGTTTAGCCATTTCCCGCCAGGCAGATTCACGCTCCGACCGGGCAAGAAGATCGGCACTCTTCTCCAGTTCTTCAACCATGTAATTATACTCATCGACCAGTCCGGCGATCTCATCCTTGCCGCCGTAGACGATCTTTTCATTGCTCTTGCTCAGGCTAAGCTGGGCGATCCTGCTTTGAATAAACCGCAACGGCTGGGTAATGCGATCAGCAAGGAAAACGCTAAGAAACAGGATTAACAGCAACAGGATTACATAGGTATTCAGAATTACCACCACCAGGTTGGTAACCTCCTGTGCCAGCATCTCCGGTTGCGTAAAATAGGGTAGATTCAGGTAGGCAAGGAAATCATTCTCGCTGTTCAGCAGGGGAACATAGGCAGACTGGTAGCTCATGTTACCAATCTCCTCGGTATGAATAAAAATCGAATAATGCTCTTTGGACAATTTGTCGAATGCCTCCCGGTTCATGCGGGAGCTAAGGAATTGCTGA
>CAYSMO010000031.1:1675-18458 GCA_964432125.1 uncultured Bacteroidaceae bacterium
GTATATCTCGCTCCGCGAGGTGGCCAGCAACATACCCCTGACGTCATACATATTGATGTCGGTATAGAACACATTGGAAAACTTACGAAGCAGCTCGTCCAGGTTATAATAGCTGTCGGACGACCAGTTTCGCAGGTCTTCTTCGTGCTCAACCTTGTGTATCAGTTCAATATAGAGGGAACGCATGGTGTTCTGCAGGTTATCCTCATGTTTCATCCTGTACTGCCGCATTACAAAATAGATCGTCCCCGAACAGATCACAATGAATGTTAGGAACAGGGTGCCAATCATTGAATACTGTATCTTGTTCTTGAAATCCCATGTTACTGTGGCCCTGATGTGTGAGGCTGAAGCAACCATGTAAGAGAGGGAAAATACCACGAAGATAAATGCAAACAAGTAAGAAAAAGAGATCAGCTTGTCGACAAACTGTACAGCACGAATACTCACAATAACTGTATTCTCCGGATCTACGTTGAAGACCGTATGTTCATATCCCTCTGAGGTAAATTCTTCATAGGTGTCTTTCCCTTCCGTATAAAAATCGGAGGCTAACCTGTAATTGAAATCACCGCCATTGGTAATCAACTTTCCATTGTTATACTTGGCATATGAAAACCCATTCCCTGTCTCCACTTTCTCACGCATCAGCAGGGATGGATAACCCAGCTCCTCAGAGATGATCTTTGAATCAAGCTCTATGAACAGGGATATCTCGTCATTACCCAGGACATAGGGGATTATTCCGAGATAGGATATCCTGCCATTCAGGTTGTTGAGAAAATAGAAGTCACTCAATTTGATCGGAAGCCCCTCCTCCATGATCAATGTCTCAAAATATTCGTAGCAAGGATACCATTCGCCAACCGGAGCTTCAATAAACACCTTGTCTGAAGGTCTGCAAAGCGTAATATGCATATCATATTTGGTCCAGTATCCTGAGAAATAGGTCCTTTGCAGATATTCAAATACCCTGTCAATATCTATGATCTGGTAAGACAACCTGCCAATAAGCAAACTGTCGGTCCGCAGCTGATCAGATAAATCTGCAAAAAGCATCTCTGCAACAGCGTCGTGCTCTGACGAGAGTTTTGCAAGCTCAATCTCCTTTTGAGAGGCAAGCTTTTCCGAGGTGTGCTTCTGAAGATCATGGGTGAAATAAAAAGTTAACAACAGGATAATTACTAAAAAACGAGAGAGCTTCAACCTCGATCGCCTCGTTCTCAGATAGACCAGGGCAACAACCAATCCCAACAGAAAAAGCAGTGTAATGGCTTCTGTCTGCCAGGGTCCTGTAAAAAGAAATGGGACCTGCGCTCCGACAACAATAAGGGCAATCCATACATAACTGCTCCACTTACGCGGACCGTTCAGTAGGATAAGTGCCTTATCCAGCAGCAGGATAAAAATCATATTTGCCATCAGAAGGATCAGCAGTCCGATAAAAGTATAGGTACTGATGGAATTAAGCTTATAGGCCTCAAAGGAAATTGTTGAGTCCATGACAAGGGACTTTCCCAATTGATGCGCAAATGCGAAAGCAACCGATGCCAGAACAAGCAAAAGTACCGGAACGGTTAATCGCAGGACAGAAGACAGTACCCTGCCTCGCATAAAAAACCAATGGAAAAGCAATGTAATCATGAAAAGCAAAACGACAAAAACCCACACATGTCCCAAAGAAGAAAAAGTGAGACTGGCATATATTCCCGGCTTAAAGAATGCCGACTCGAATAAAATCCCAGGGTAATCGAAAAAGACAACAACCAGGTAGAGGTAAATCAGAGTAAGCACACTGATAAAGAACCATACAATTCTGTCACGACCTGCTCTTGCGGCATCGGCTTTTACTCCGAGAAACACAAAAAGAGCCACCATACCCAATACAAACATGAACAGGGAAATGGTTACGTTCAGCTCGTTACTCTTTAATCTGGTTTTCAAGTCAATGGAAAAAAGATACTCACCATGCTGGTTGGTAATATCAGACAATCCCGGCCCGGGTTGGCTGTGCAACCCGACTTCGGCATCAAGCTTAAAATCTTTTTGATATCTATCTTCCAGGTAATCATTTTCGTACGGATACGCTGTCCTGATCAGAATGAGCCCGAGCAACATTCCGTTTTCAACAGGCTGATGAAGAGCCACATAGGTAGCATTCATCGTTTGAATAACAGGCGACATTAATTTTGATGTAAGGCGCTTTCCCAAGGGTACTGAATGATCCGTCCAAAACCTGAGCCTTCCATTTTCAAAATAAAAAACATACATGTCCTGCTGCTCAGCCAACCTCATTAACCTGTCGGATTCCTCATCCAGCAGCATATGCGGATCTCCTTGTGCGAAATCTTCAGATAACCGGACAAAAAGATCATTCAGTATGGCCTCCTTTGACTGCAATGCTTCTGTAAAACTCTCCAGGTCCTGTTCACTGTAAGTGTTATTATAATACTGGTGTTGTAGTATGCTGATCGTTAATACAGCAATTGCAAACAGAACCAGCGAAATAACCGGCGTAATCCTTCTGGCGGTAAGACTGAAAACATGCTCCTTTATTTTCTTCATAATATTCAGTTATGATGATAGGGTTCTCCCCTAAGTATCGTATATGCCCTGTATAACTGTTCGGAAAAAATCAGCCTGATCATCTGGTGTGAAAATGTCATGGCTGAAAGAGAGATTTTTTCATCGGCTCTCCCGTATACCTCATCGGAAAAACCATACGGACCTCCGACTACAAACACGGCACGACCGGTTCGGCCCTCCAGTGAAGAAAGATGCTTTGCAAACCCGACTGAATCAAACATCTGACCACCTTCATCAAGCAGGATGAGGTAATCACCCGGTCGTATTTTTTTAAGGATTTGCTCTCCCTCTGTTCGCTTCACCTGTTCCCGGTCTGCTTTTCCGGAAATCTTCAGATCCGGAATCGTTATGATGGTCAGCGGTGCATACCGATCCATTCGCTTCAAGTATTCGTCAACACCTTCCTTCAAATACCGCTCCTTCGTTTTGCCAGTAAATATGACGGTCAGCCTCATAAATCTCGATTATATAATCCGGTTTTTAACTTGTTTTTGTACCTTGTAAATGTTCGGTTTTGGTCCGATTATTGCATTCATACAAACTTAGTTTAATTCGTAATATCTGTGCAATAACCCGGCCAAAAAGTATGAACAACAAAAGATAATGCAGAGATTAATATTCGTAATGGTGTTATTGTTGATTGTATCCGCCGGAACTTGTCAAAAGGTTCCTGCGGGGATCATTCAGGCATTTAAAACAGGTGATGCCAGGGAGCTTTCCACCCATTTCCACACCAACATCGAAATCCAGATTATCAACGAAACGCAAATTATAAGCAGGAATCAGGCCGCAAGGATTATGCAGGATTTTTTCAGTAAGCATCCTCCCATATCATTCAATGTAAGCTATGAAGACTTCGAGCTTGATACAAAATACGGACTGGGGACAATGGTTACTGCCAAGGAGTCCTTTCGGATCAACCTCTATTTTATGGAGGTGCAAAAGAAAACATATATCTATTACCTCAACATTGAAAAAATATAAACCCATGCACACCTTTCAACCTGAAGAGCTGATTGACCTCTGGCTCAAAGAGGATATTGGCGATGGCGATCACACCACCCTCAGCACTATTCCATCAGACGCGAAAGGTTCGGCGAGCCTGCTGGTGAAGGAGAGCGGCATTGTTGCCGGAGTGGCGATGGCTGAACTGATCTTCCATAAATTCGATCCGGGTTTAAAAATTACGGTGAACAATCCGGACGGAACCCCCATCCAACCGGGGGATATTGTTCTCAAGGCTGAAGGCAATGTTCGTTCGATCCTGCAGTCTGAACGGCTGGTGCTCAATGTGATGCAGCGTATGAGCGGTATTGCCACGGAAACATCAAAGTATGTTAAAGCGCTTGAAGGAACAGGAACAAAAGTGCTCGACACAAGAAAAACAACCCCCGGATTCAGGTTGATGGAGAAGGAGGCTGTAAGGATCGGCGGAGGGGTAAACCACAGGACAGGACTCTATGATATGATCCTGATCAAGGACAACCACATTGATTTTGCCGGAGGGATAGTGCAGGCGATTGAGCGGGCGGTGCAATACCTTACAGAAAAACAACTTGACCTGCAAATTGAGGTGGAGGTGCGTAGTCTGGAAGATGTTGAAAAAGTACTTGGCTGCAACCGCAAGGTCGACAGATTATTGCTGGATAATTTCACCCCTGATTTGACCCGCCAGGCTGTAAAAATGATCGGCGGCAGGATAGAGACAGAATCGTCGGGAGGCATAACCTTCAAAACACTCAGGGCCTATGCAGAGTGTGGTGTAAATTATATCTCCGCAGGCGCCCTTACTCACCAGATCAAGAGCCTCGACCTAAGTTTGAAAGCCGATTTTTGAAAAGTATGAACATTCATTCAGTGAAGATGTTTACATCTCAAAACGGGATCGGAATGAATGATTACAACTATCCAAGACATGAATACAATAAATCCAGGCTGGAAGAGGCAGACCTTCCATTACATCCTTCTGAGCTATTCGAAAATTGGCTCATGGAAGCGTTCGATCATGACCTTCCCGAGCCAACAGCAATGACACTGGCAACAGCAAATTCCGCGGGCCGCATCTCCTCAAGAATTATCCTCCTGAAAGGTTTTGATTCGGGTGGTTTTCAATTTTACACCAATTACAAAAGTCAAAAGGGACGCGACCTGGAGGAGAACCCCCATGCCGCCATCAGCTTTTTCTGGCCTGAACTGGAAAGACAGGTGCAGATTGAAGGAACCGTACAGAAGATCTCAGAAAGGGATTCCGATCTCTACCACGCTGCACGTCCCAGAAACAACCAGCTCGGGGCCTGGGCCTCGGAGCAGAGTACCCCAATCAAGGACAGGCAGACTCTCGAGGGACAGTATGAAGCGATAAAAAAAGCTTTCAGGGACCACGACCAAATACCCCGTCCGGAACACTGGGGTGGTTACCGGCTCACGCCTGAACGCATTGAATTTTGGCAGGGTCGCGAAAACCGATTGCATGATAGAATCGAATATGAAGCTGACCGTTCAGGCAGGTGGTCGAGGCAGAGACTAAGTCCCTAGCAGCACACTTCCTACTGTAAATGAAAGAGAATTACGAGAAGCGAAGAAGCTGCATATCAATGATTACCATTCAGTTGCTAATTCCTAATTCTGGGAAATTTGTTCTATATCTTCAATGATGCAATCTGCTGTTCCAGGGTCCTGATTTTCGCCTCTGCATCGGCTAGTTTCTTACGTTCCGCTTCCACGACAGCTTCGGGAGCGTTGCTAACAAACCTTTCATTCTCAAGCTTCTTACCGACACTCTTCATGAACCCCCGGGAATAAGCAAGCTCCTTCTCCATCTTCGCGATCTCCTCCTCCGCGTTCACCAGGTCGCCCAGTGGCAGATAATACTCAACATTCTTCACAATAAATGAGACGGCCCCCTCCACCTTGTCCTGGGTTAGTCCAATCTCTGAGATGATACCCATCTTGCAGATCACCGGCTCCAGGTGTGAGGGATAATCGCCCAGCGAAGCATTTCTGACCAGCAGCCGGAGTTCGTCATTCTTACCCAGGTTTTTCTCCTTTCGTACATTCCTGATCTGGGTAATCACCTCCCTGACGATATCAAAATCGCTCAACAGCTTTTTATCTGTCCTCCCTTTGCGGGGAAGCTCTGCTATCATCAGGCTCTCTCCCTGCTTTCTTTTTTCTACCAGCTGCCACAGCTCCTCTGTGATAAAGGGCATAAAGGGATGCAGGATCCTCAACAGTTTGTCAAAGAATCCCATTGTTGCAGTAACGGTTTGCCTATCTATCGGCTGCTGGTAAGCGGGCTTAATGGTCTCAAGGTACCACGATGAAAACTCATCCCAAAAGAGTTTGTAGGTGATCATCAGTGCATCGGAGATCCTGTACTTTTTAAACTGGTCGTCGATCTCTCCCAGTGCCTTATTAAGCCTTGCATTGAACCAGTCGATCGCCTTCGCAGCATATTCCGGCTGCTCCAGGCCTTCATCCACCTCCCAGGCGTTGACCAGCCGGAAGGCGTTCCATATCTTGTTGCTGAAATTACGCCCCTGCTCCGTCAGACTCTCCTCGAACAGCAGGTCATTTCCTGCAGGAGAACAGAGCAGCATGCCCACCCGCACCCCATCGGCGCTGTACCTCTTCATTAACTCGATCGGATCGGGGGAATTGCCGAGCGATTTGGACATTTTCCTGCGCTGACTGTCACGCACAATACCAGTGAGATAGACATTCTTGAACGGTCGCTCTCCACGGTACTCATACCCGGCAATGATCATCCGGGCCACCCAGAAAAAGAGGATCTCAGGCGCCGTAACCAGGTCGTTGGTGGGATAGTAATACTGTATATCCTTGTTCTCCGGGTTCCTGATGCCATCGAATACGGAGATGGGCCAGAGCCAGGAGGAGAACCAGGTGTCGAGTACATCCTCATCCTGACGCAGGTTAGCGGCGGTCAGATTTGCGATCCCCGATACCTTTCTTGCCTCTGCAACTGCCTCCTCTTCAGTGAGGGCCACCACGAAGTCGTTCGGACCGGGGTTCTCGCCGTAAAACCAGGCGGGGATGCGCTGGCCCCACCAGAGCTGACGAGAGATGCACCAGTCCTTAACATTCTCCATCCAGTGGCGGTAGACATTCTTGAACTTCGCCGGCTGCAGTTGTATGGTATTATTGAGTACATGGTCGAGGGCGGGTTTTGACAGTTCACCCATTTTCAGGAACCACTGCAGCGATAATTTGGGCTCTATAACAGCATCGGTCCGCTCAGAATACCCCACCTTGTTTATATAGTTCTCCTGTTTCAGAAGGTTGCCAGACTCCTCCAACATCGGAATAATCTTTTTCCGTGCCTCAAACCGATCCGTTCCAACGAGTACCACGGCCGATTCGTTGAGTGTTCCGTTGTCGTTGAAAATATCGATACTCTCCAGGTTATGTTTAAGCCCCAATTCGTAATCGTTGATATCGTGTGCAGGTGTGATCTTGAGCGCCCCGGTACCAAATTCGCGATCGACATACTCATCGACGATGATGGGCACCGGCCGGTCGATCAGGGGCACAAGTACATTTTTTCCATGGAACCGCATAAAGCGCTCATCTTCGGGATGCACACATACGGCGGTATCGCCGAGGATCGTCTCCGGTCGTGTTGTGGCGATAGTGATGTGGTCCTTTTCCCCCTCAACACGGTAATTGATATAATAGAGTTTCGACTGCTCTTCCTTGTAAATTACCTCTTCATCCGATACGGCGGTCTGCGCCTGAGGATCCCAGTTCACCATCCTGATCCCCCGGTAGATATGTCCCTTTTTGTAGAGGTCGACAAATACCCGAAGCACGCTTTCCGACATGTCGTCGTCCATGGTGAATTTCGTACGTGACCAATCGCAGCTGGCCCCCAGTTTTTTTAGTTGGTCGAGGATAATTCCCCCATGCTTCTCCTTCCATTCCCACGCGTGCTGCAAAAACTCCTCGCGAGAGAGGTCGCTTTTTTCGATCCCCCGCTCCTTCAGCATATTCACCACCCTCGCCTCTGTGGCAATAGAGGCATGGTCGGTCCCGGGAACCCACAAAGCATTCTTTCCCTGCATACGCGCTCTTCTTACCAGCACATCCTGCAGGGTATTGTTGAGCATGTGCCCCATGTGCAACACCCCTGTAACATTGGGTGGAGGGATAACAATGCAGTAGGGTTCACGATCATCGGGGGTGCTTTCGAAAAACCGGTTCTTCATCCAATAGGTGTACCATTTCTCCTCTATACTGGCCGGATCATATTTTGAAGGAATCATCATTTGCAAAACGCTTAATAATAGTTGTATATAAATTTTGTCTTCACACCACATATTTCCACCTTCGCACCACTGAAGGCCTAATCTCAAGAATGGGTATCTTTCATTGTAATAATAAGGTGCAAAAATAGGAAAAATTTTACAGCTCCGTGATGCTGAAAATTTCATGCCTGCTGAAACCGGTCCAATATTTGATGGCCAGTTTTTCAATATAGAGCCAGTAGGTATCACTTTCCAGACCGAAATTCTCCACGCCATACCCGATCTCCTCTTTCATCTTTATTGCGATCGATTCGTTGAGAACCATCTGAATGGTTCGGCCATTAAATGTGAACTCAACAGTTGGAAGATCGGCAACCTCACCGGCAATGGTTAACAAACCTTGTCCAGGGGTGGCGCCGGTACTGATCTGCACCCCGTCAGTAAGGCAACTCAGAGGTGGACGGCTTCCGGCAAAACTGACCGCCTTCAGGTTATTGATCCCGACATGGAAGTACTCCATAGCACGGATTCCCATCTTTGCTCCGATAATCGAGTAGATACCGGTATGGCCATGGATCTCGTTGGTGAGACAGATCGCCTTCCACTCTTCGGGACCGTACTGCTCCATCGTGGAAGTTAATATTTTGGCATAATCTTTTCGGTAGAGTGTCCGATCCACAGGGAAGGCTTCAAAAACCCGGTTATTGGTTACCAGCGATGAATTAAGCAGCGCTGTGATCGTTTCATTGACAAATTCAACGGGCATCTTTGCATTAAGTGTAACAAAATTCACACCATCCCTATCCTCAGACGTAAAAAGGACCGGAACTGCCAGGTAAAGGGCTGTCATATCGTCCCACAGCGGATTTTCCCGGACACGTTCGATAATAGACCCATCGGAAAAAACGGTGTGAATCTGCTGCGCATAAACCGAAGCTGACCTGCTTATATGATCAAGGTATTCCCGGTTGCAGGAAACCTGATCGCGGCTGTTGGATACGATTTCCATGTTGATTCCCGACTGTACTATGAAATCATAACTTTCGGGGGACAACTGGTAGTTAAAGCCCTCTTCGATGTGGTGACTGTTGAACCATATCACCCGCTTAATCTTTTTAATCATGGCAGGATTTGACCGCAGCCAGTCAGCATAGGTTTTCAGGGAGCCCAGCGCTACCAGCGTTATATCATCTGAATAATCCTCAACGGTCTTCTGCAACAGCGCAGAGGTATTCAATGCATCTGCACTCTTCCTAATGCGATCCGCATTTGATCCGGAAATAACGGCACCTTTTCGCTCCATGCTTCCCCCTGCTATATTCCCGCTTTCACCTCCCCACGCTACAGCTCCTGCAAAGCCCGACCAATATGGAAGTTCACTGTTCACTTTGTCACCCACCGCAACAGGGATCCCCTCATGGTAATATGCCGACAAAAGCGATCGCACCTTCGTATGTACATGTTCAGGCGCTAAGGTTCCCTGCGAGCAGGTGATGGCAAGCACCCTGATCTCATTACCCGAAAGCAACATGGTGATGGCCCGCATGTCGTCCAGCGCACCGTCGGTATCGACGATCACATGGTGCGCAGGCTTGCCTGAATGGGCCAGAACAGCGATCCCCTGCAGAAGAGAAAAAAGAAAAACCAACAGCCTCTTATAATTTTCCATAACCCCGGTTTGATAAGACGGTAAAAATATAAAAATCCCTCGATTAATCTGAGCTGGAATTTACCTTGTTTCCGGTTCACCCTCCAATTTTCGTCACTCACCGATAATTCATCCCGAATTAACATAAAAAACTATAAAAACCGAAATAGTTTTTATATTATTGCAGCCGAATTGAAACACAATGGAGATTAGAGAGCGAATTATAACGGAAGCGGGAACGCTGTTTGCACGGTACGGCATCAGGAGTATTACCATGGACACACTGGCTGAGGAGATGGCGGTCTCAAAAAGAACCATTTATGAGAACTTCAGGGACAAGGACGAGCTGCTCCTGGAGGTCATCAAGTTCTTCAAGCTGCAACAGATGAAGGAGGTCAATGAGGTGATCAGGAATGCTGAAAATGTGATCGTGGCACTGTTCAGCATGTTACGTGGCATGATCAATATGATGAAACAGGTCAACCCGGTCTTCTTCCACGATATAAAGCGGTACCATTCCCATATTTTCCGGCAACTGGAGCAGGATGGTGACCTCAGGGACCACTCTGTCACCAGGCAAATTCTGAGTGAAGGGATTGAGCAGGGTATTTTTAAGACTGAATATAACCTGGAACTGGTCAACCTAACCATCCATGAGCTGTTCAACATGTTCAGTCCCGAAAGCAAGCTGGTAACGCTGGGATACCACCGTGCCGAACTGTTCAATAATGTGATCATCCCATATTTAACAGGGCTGGCAACTGAAAAAGGGAGGGCACTTATTGAAGATCAGGGACCAATAAAAAATGATGAATAATAAATAAAAATTGCAAAATAGTATACTATACCTGCGATGGAAAGGATCTGAATTTTGTGATGATCTAATTGCTTTAATAGAGTGTGTCCATAGAGTCGGAGTGGCTGGATCATAAAGTTCGAGAGCAAAGCGCGCAAAAATCTTAAGACGCAGTATACTAACGTATTCGAGGATTTAAGATTTTTGCAGCAATGCAGCAACCGAGCAATAAGATAATAGTTGTTTCTTCTCTGATATCATATTATTGCGAGCTCGCGAATACAATAAAAAAATATTATTTCATGAGCAATCGGACTTTATGGACAGACACTAAATAGGATGATCTAAAAATTTCTAGACCAGGCGGCAACATATAAATAAAAACAATGAGAAAATGAGAAAAAGCGCGATTTCAATACTGGCAACTGTCATGATGGCAACGGGTGTGATGGCTCAGGGCGAAGAGTCCGGGCTGACACTAGACCTGAAAGGGGCAGTGGAATATGCAATAGCAAACAACAAGAACCTGATGAATGCACGTCAGGAGCTGATCAAATCCGACAAAAGCATCTGGGAAGCGATCAGTCAGGGGCTACCCCAGGTAGATGCAACCATGGATTACATGAATTATTTTAACTATGAGCTGGAGTTCCAGTTCGGACCGTCAGAGGATTTTTCCTTTTCACAGGAGCAGCTGAACAGCGCGGCATCGCAGACCCTGCAAGAATTCTCAGGGGTTCCTATGGCAGGACTCGATCCAGTTACCAACCAGGATCTATACAACTATTCTGCGGGCAACTATTATGATGGGGTTTTACAGGGAATGATGCCTCCATCTACTATCCTTATGTCCGATCAGATGACAGCAAAAATGCAAGTAGGACAGCTCATTTTCAGTGGTCAGTTTATTGTCGGAATACAAACTGCAAAACTGGCTAAGGTTATCTCCCATCAGGCACTGGACAACACTGAGGCCGAAACGAAAGAGACGGTGATTAACTCCTACTATCTGGTCCTGATCTCAGAGTCGTCGCTGGAAAAGGTAAAGCAGAACCTTGAAAACCTGCGAGTAATGCTTGAGCAAACACGTAAAATGTACGAGACTGGAATGGCCGAGTCGATTGATGTGGACCAGTTCAGTGTCACCGTAAACCAGTTGGAAAACTCAAAAAGGGCGATGGAACGCAATTTGGAGATGAACTACAATATGTTAAGGTTTGCACTTGGTCTACCGGCAGGTACTAAAATTACCCTGACAGATGACCTGAATACGCTGTTTGAAGAGGCGGAAGCGGCCGAATTGTTAATGGCCGATTTCAACAAGGAGACCAACATCACCTATCAGATCCTGAATTCGCAGACAGACATCAGCAAAAAGATGTGGGATCTTGAAAAATGGAACTTCGGTCCGACAATTTCAGGCTTTTACAATTACAATATCAAACTCAGGTCCACCGAATTTGATATGACTCCTGACCACCTGGTGGGGTTCTCTTTAAATTTGCCCATCTTCTCGAGCGGGATGCGGTCTGCAAAAACCGCCCAGGCACGGATTGATTATGAAATTGCTGAACGCAAAGAAGAGATCCTTGGCGACCAGCTGGAACTGCAGGAGAGTCAGCTAAAATACAACTTACAGAGCAGCCTTGACAACTACTTTGTTCAGGAAGAGAACGTGGAGGTTGCTCAGCGGGTACTCGACAATTATAGGAGGAAATACCAGCAGGGCATGGTCTCCAGCCTGGATGTTACCCAGGCCAACAGCAATTACCTGGAGGCGGAGAGCACTTATCTGACCGCTGTTTTTGAGGTAATGAATGCCAAAATCCAACTCGAAAAACTAATGAATAACCTGGATGATCTATAGATTAAAAAAAAACGAAAAATAAATCCTCAATCAATAAAAAATAAAACAATGAAAAAGATTTTGATATACACAGTCGTCGCAATTATCGGACTGGGCACCTTTTCCTGTAATGGAAATCCGGAGAAAGAGATAGTTGCAGCGGAAGAGAACGATTCGGCAAGTATAATTCAACCAGTGAAAACCATGCCGGTGTCGTTACAGACCATTAAACGTACCGTGAAGTTAACAGCCAATATGATGGCCGAAGAAGAGGTTTACCTGGCACCTGGAATTTCAGGCAAGATCAGATCCATTGAGGTGGATGTGAATGACAGGGTTAATGAAGGTCAGATACTGGTAAAGATGGACAGAACACAGCTTGCACAAACCAGCGTTCAATACGAAAACCTGAAGAAAGACCTGGCCCGGATGGACACCCTGCTGCAGTATGGTTCCGTTACCCAACAGGCTTACGACCAGATGAAAACGCAGGTCAGGGTAACCGGTGTAATGCTCGAAAACCTCCAGGAAAATACCACCCTGCGCGCTCCGTTTGATGGAGTGGTTACCGGGAAGTATTTCAACGACGGAGAACTGTTCTCTCCGGCACCCAACACCCCGGCTGGTAAATCCGCGATCGTCAGCCTGGTAAAGATGGATGCTCTCAAGCTGTATATCAACCTTTCGGAAACCTATCTTCCACTTGTAAAAAAGGGACAGATTGCCAGGGTGTTAACTGATGTATATCCTGTAGATACGTTTTCGGCAGAAGTCTACAGGATCAACCCTACCATCAATCCTGCGTCCAGGACCTTCACCGTTGAGCTGCGGATGCAAAACAAGGATTACCGTTTACGTCCTGGTATGTACAGTACGGTTACCCTCGAACTGGGCGACAGACAAGCACTGTTGGTTCCGGCCCTGGCCGTTCAGAAACAACCGGGCACCAACGACAGGTACATCTTTATCTATGAAGACGGAGTGGCAAAAAGGATCGCAGTCACGATCGGGGAACGCCTGGACGACCGCCTGGAGCTGCTTACCAATGGGGTAAAAGCAGGTGATATGTTGATCTATGCCGGTCAGGTGAACCTGATGGATGGTGACAGCGTAGAACTTGTTAGTGAATAATAACTGAAAAAATATAAGATCATGAGTATTTACGGAAGCGCAGTAAAAAAACCGGTTACTACCATCATGCTATTTATAGCAGTTGTGGTGCTGGGAGGATATGCGCTCAGACAATTGCCGATCGATTTTTATCCGGAACTGGATTTTCCGGCCATCTCGGTATTAACGATGTACGACGGAGCGAGTGCTGCTGATATTGAAACGAACGTTACCGATCTGATTGAAGGTAACCTGAATACGGTAAGTGACCTGAAAGAGATCACCTCTGTTTCGAGGGACAACATGTCGGTTGTTGTCCTGGAATTTGAATTTGGGAAAGACCTTGATGAGGCAACCAATGAGATCAGGGATGCCATGAATTTCATTGAGCCTGTACTTCCTGAAGAGGTCTCCAAGCCTGCAATTTTCAAGTTCAACTCTTCCATGATGCCCATCCTCTATTATTCCGTTACTGCGGAAGAGAGTTATGCGGCCCTGGAGAAGATCATTGATGAGAAGATCATCAATCCACTCAACAGGATTGATGGCGTTGGGTCCGTCGGGGTCAACGGCGCTCCGGGCAGGGAGGTACAAATCGATATTGACCCCCGAAAGATGGAGGGATATAACCTTACCGTAGAGATGGTAGCTGCCATTCTGAATGCAGAAAACATCAACCTGCCCGCTGGAAGCATCGAGATGGGGCTGATGGATTACCCCTTACGAATACAGGGTGAATTTACAGAGAGTGACGAGATCAGAGACATCGTCTTGGCCAGTTACAACGGTCAAACCGTCCACCTCAGCGATATCGCTACAGTTAAGGACACCATCAGGGACATGTCATTCGATGAGAAGATCAATGGCAAAGCCGGACTAAGGGTTGTCATTCAAAAACAATCAGGCGCCAATACAGTCAAGATCTCGGATGACGTCAAGAAGTTAATGCCAAAGCTCATGGAAACACTTCCTCCTGATGTAAAGGTTGAACTTTTCTTCGACTCTTCCGATTTTATCAGGGGATCTATTGATAACCTTACCAAATCGCTGATGTTTGCCGCTATATTTGTGGTACTCGTTGTACTCTTCTTTCTTGGCAGATGGAGAGCAACCTTTATTATCATTCTCACCATTCCGATCTCTTTGATCGTCTCTTTTGTCTATTTGTTTGTGACCGATAATTCGATCAATATTATCTCTTTGTCATCTCTTTCCATTGCCATTGGAATGGTGGTCGACGATGCGATCGTTGTACTGGAGAATATTACTAAACACGTTGAAAGGGGGAGCCGTCCAAGAGAAGCTGCTATCTATGCCACCAATGAAGTATGGCTCGCCGTTATCGTCACAACGCTCACGGTTCTGGCAGTTTTCCTTCCACTTACCATGATTCCGGGGCTAACTGGAATGCTCTTTAAGCAACTTGGTTTTGTGGTGTCTATTACGGTGGTAACATCGACCATAGCCGCTATCACACTCACCCCAATGCTTGCTTCAAAACTCCTGAAACTTCGTGATAAACCAAAAAAAATCAGGCGTTTCAGCTATGCCAACACCATTGACAGGTTCCTGGAATGGATGAACGAATTCTACGGAAGATCGCTGAACAAGGCACTGAAGATCAAGTGGCTGGTCATTGTGGGCACATTTGCAATTTTTATTATCTCTGTAATTATGGTGAAAAGCATTGGATTTGTTGTCTTTCCTGAAGCCGATGAGGGTCAGTTTACAGCCATGATTGAGCTGCCCACAGGCACACGCGTAGATGAGTCGTCCAAAGTTGCAGAAAAAGTAGATGGTTTTCTCAGAAACAACTATCCGGAGATTAAGTTGATCAGCACCTCAACAGGCGCCAATGACCAGGGAGGAATTATGGCCCTGTTTGGCGAGTCTGGCACCCACATCATCAACATTTCGGCCGTACTAATCAACCAAATGGAGCGTGAGAAAGATGTCTGGACCATCAGTGAAGAGTTGCGCGGGTTTTTGAGAACCATACCTGAAATCGTAAATTTCAATGTTGTGCCAAATGGCGGCATGGGGGCCATGATGGACAATAACATCGCAGTTGAAATTTATGGGTATGACTTCTCCAAAACCTCTTTGGTGGCAGAAGCACTGGCCGATAGTTTACGGCTTGTAGAAGGCGCTACCAACGTGGCTGTGAGCCGCGATCCCGCGAAACCAGAGTTGCAGGTCGTACCCAACCGGGAGAAGATGTCGATCCACGGTTTAAATACCTACACGGTTGCCAATGCGGTAAGGAACAGGATCGAGGGACCGTTTATGCGCAAATACCGGGAACTGGGCAATGAGTATGATATTGTGATCAGGTTTAAAGAAGATGACCGCAACTCCATATCAGATATTCAGAATATACTCCTCACCAACCAGCAGGGAGAGTCGGTCCGGCTGGGCGAGGTGGCTGATATTGTAGAGTACTGGGTTCCACCGAATATTGAGCACAAAAGCAGGCAACGTGTCGTCAGCGTTACAGCAACACCTTACGAGGTTCCTGTGAATGTGATCTCGGCGGAGATATCGAGAATTATCGGAAACATGGATATTCCTTCAGATGTGTATGTAGAAGAGGGTGGTGCCATTGAAGACATGGCCGAGACATTCCAGGACCTGGCACTGCTGCTACTTCTCTCGATCGTACTGGTATATATTGTCATGGCTTCGCAATTCGAATCCTTCAAAATGCCATTTATCATCATGTTCTCCATCCCCTTTGCCTTTACAGGTGTTATTTTGGCACACCTTGTAACAGGAATTACCATGAGTACCATCTCACTGGTGGGGGGAATCATGCTGATCGGGATCGTGGTAAAGAATGCAATTGTGCTGGTGGATTATATCAACCTGATGCGTGACAGGGGATACGAACTTCGTGAAGCGATTGTGTTGTCAGGGAAATCGAGGCTAAGACCGGTATTGATGACCTCTTTAACAACGATCCTGGGTATGTTGCCACTGGCATTGAGTACAGGCGACGGATCGGAGATCTGGAGTCCGATGGGTATAGCTGTCATTGGCGGACTCATCTTCTCCACCTTTATAACACTGCTTCTTGTTCCGGTCGTTTACAGCTGGTTTGTCGGTAAAAGTGCGCGTAAGGTGGCTGTAAGCGACTATGATTTCATGGAACAAATTGAAAGGTAACAGGAAACTGAACATTTGATTAGTTATTGATAACAGTAAAAGGAGTGTTGGTTGAGATAATACATCCAACGCTCCTTCAAACACCATAGACAGATGAAAGCAATATTTATTGTATACAACCAGGCACACACCGAGAAGGTGGAATATATGTTTGAGAAACTAAACGTACGGGGTTTTACCCGGTGGACCGGACTTACCGGCCGGGGCAGTGAAACAGGCGATCCACACATGAACACCCATACCTGGCCGGAGCAGAATACCGCACGGTTGGCAGTTGTAGAAGATAACATGGTACAGCCGGTACTCGATGCGGTAAAACGGATGGATGAGGTAAACAAGGATGTAGGCGCCCGGGCCTTTACCTGGCA
>CAYSMO010000032.1:0-12551 GCA_964432125.1 uncultured Bacteroidaceae bacterium
CCCCTTTCTTTTTCAGCCACCGGCCCATCCCGGTGGAAGGCTCCTCACCCGCAGCCATGTAGAGCCACAGTTTCGGTCGCATGCCAAGGAAGCTGCTGTTGGGTTCGGGCCGAACGACATCACTGATGGCACCTTTCACCTTCCTGCTTTTCACTCCCTCCTCCGCCTCAGTCTCGATCTTCGCCCCGGTATAGAGCTTCTCCCCCTCCGGCAGGTGTTTCGTTCCGCTGCAGGCTGCAACCAGCAGCCATGCCGGAACCAGTATAAAATTATATGTGAGCCCTCTCTTTGTCATCACTCCTGTTGTTCCTCCGTTTTTTTATCCCGCTTCTTGGCTGCGTCCGGAGCCCTGAAAAGCTCCTTCCACCTATTAAAATCACGTACATAGGAGACCCCGGCACCCGTCTCAATGATCTGACCGTCGAGCGCACCTTCATACTGACTGTGCCTGAACCCCTTCAGCCGCAACCGTCCATCCTCCGTGAGCTTGTACTCTACTGTCACATCGCCGGTGATGTCACTCGCCGCGTTCTGCAGTGCCCGCTCGCCCTCCACATCGACCGTGCCACCCACCTGCACCGATAACCGTTCATTGAACAGCTGCTGTTTAATGCCTACCTCCACCTCTGTCCGCCCCTGCGGCTGCTCCGCCTGGTACTCCTCGTACGACTGTATATCAACATTCAGCTCCGTCCCGGGAAGCACACCGGCACCCAGCCTGTTCAGCTGTGCCGATAAAAAATTCCCCACGGTGGATCGCACAATGGAAGCGGTACTGCCGGACTCTGTCTGCAGCGGGTTCTCCTGGATGAACCTCCCCAGCAGCAGCAGTGCAAAAACTTGCTTGTTGAGGGCCGATTCATTTTCATTTAACAGGAGTAGTTTCTGGTTCACCGCTCCATCAAGGGCCCCCTTTTCCTCCGGGGGCAGCTGTATCTCAAAACTGATCTCCGGATGCAGCATCTCTCCGCGCAGTTTCAGCAGCACCCAGAACGGAATCTGCTGCTTGTAAGCACCCCTGTCAGCATCGCTCAACCCAGACATCTGGGAAGCCACCAGGTCGTAGGGTGAAGCCCTCACTTCATACCGTGCATTAAGCGAAAGAGAGGCCTCCAGCGGATCGCCGTTCCAGGTGATGCTGCTTCCCGGTACGATACTAAACTTGCGCTTGATTACCGATTCGAGTGAGACAAGGTAACTACCTTCATCGAGACTGTACACCCCGGTAAGACTCACCTTTCCGCTTCTATCCATCGTCAGGCTCAAAGCAGCTTCACCCCGGACCACCAGCGAATCGCTGGAGGTGGGATCCATGAACAGCCTTAGCGATGCCTGCCGGTCGACCTCAATAATGGAGGTGAGGTCGACACCTGTGATAGAGGAGCGGCTAACCGCTGTGCTGATTCCTCTGTCAAGTATGGCATGCCTCTCCGTTGGATTCTCAAATACCACCACGTTCTCACCCCGATCGGTGGTGAGCCTGCTCTCCGGTACCACAAAGGCAACCTGCGATCCATCTTTCAGCTTCAGTCTTCCCCTGACCACCGGGAGCTCCATCGGTCCGCTGATATCAATATCACTGTCAATCACCACCCTGCCGAACACTGTCTCATTGTCCTTAACGGTGGTATTCATCAGCAGGAAGTCATCGGCCTTCAGCTTCAGATCGAATATAAAGTCCCTGAAACCTGTCATCTTTACCGAACCGTCGAGCGTTGCCGTCTGCCGTTTGGCATCGGTAACCGTAAAGGTGTCGAACCAGAGTCCGTCCGATTTCAACTGAATCGTTTCATTGGTTATTCCCAGCCTGTTATTCAGAACTGCAGGGTTCACAAAGACCTCATTGAAGTGCAGCTCACCGGTGGCCTTCGGCGAGCTGACCGGTCCGCTGATAAGCGCACTGCCTGAAAGCGTACCTGCGGTTTCCGAAACCTGCCGGGGTGCAAACGCCTCAACGGTCTTCATGGAGAGGGATGCAATTGCTGCTGTAATATCCATTGTGGTACCACTGCTTCCAGTGTTAAAGGATCCTGTAGCGGTGAGATCGTTCCCGGCACCGGATAACTCCAGGCGAAGATCATATCGATCTGCGTAAGGATTCGTGGTCGTCAGAGTCAGGTCTCCAACGGGAACGTCGTGAACAATGAGGTTGCTGATCGCCGCATCTGCAACGATACCCCGGCCACCGTTCACCCTTTTCAGCAGAACACTGGCATCCACCACCCCCTTCACCAGGCTGGTGTCGTTTTCGATGATACGAGAGAGGTCACCCAACCGAAAATTGCTGATATCGATCGCTATATCATCATTGAACTGTTCATTGACCGAATTGATGCTGATTTTGCGGGTGCCATTCTGGAGGAACATCCGGTGGATCATCACCCCCTCCTCTCCGAAGAGAATATGGTTCTCCTTATCGATCTCCCATTGTTTATACATCAGGTGAAGATCCTCAGGATCAATGGTAAGCCTGTAGTTTGCACTGTCCTTTGTGATGAGCGAATGAACAGCCAGCTTTTTTCCAAGGTCATCGTCGATCGATGTAAAATCCGTTACAATGCCATGCTCCCCGATATTTCCTGCAAACATCAGGTTGGCCAGCTCCACCTGTTCTGTGGCAATGCTTTTGATTGAAAGGGCATAGTGCACCACCGAAGAATCGGTGTCGATCACAACTTCAAGGTCATCGATCTCCAATGGCCCGTAAGCAAACCGATTCATGCGGGCATCCATTTCCAGCAGACCAAGCCCACTGTCGAACTGTCCCTCCACCTCAACCGGCTCAAAGCTTTTCAGCGCTGGAAACAGCACCTCCGACAGGATCGGATGGTTGCTGATTTTCATGGAAAAGTTAAAGTTCGTCTGCTTCTCAGTATCATTTTTACCAAATTCAACCTGGTCATCCGGTGAAGCAGCCTCACGCTCTGAAAACAGTGAAAAATACCCACTCATGAATTTTATTAACTCATCGATGGTGGCCGTGGGTGGCACCGTTCCTGAATAATCGGCCTCCAACAGCTTACTTCTGATCTGCAGCTCGCTGTACCCGGGGATATTTGTAAAATCGGCCGAAAGCGAATCGAGAGCAAACAGCTGTTCTTCCCTTACCGCCTGAACATTCATCAGATCGACCCTTCCATTGAGCTCCTCAACCGTTCCATACACATCCGCTTCAGCCACCAGTGCGAGCCTGATATCCTCCTCCGTGAGATTAAGCTGCTTAAGTCCGGCCCCCTGCAGATCAAGCCTGAACTGGTAATGCTCCTCACCGGGATAGAGGTTCACCAATCCGTCGAATGCAAACACCAGGTTTTCATCCTCCAGTCCGACCCGACCATCGAATGTCTGGTCACTGAAGTTGCCGTCGAGCAGTAAACCCCGATAGGTGTAATTGTTCAGGGTAAGTTTTGGCACATCGGCATGCACCATTGCGCTGAGACTGCTCCTCTCAAGTCCATTGCCCGTCACCTCAGCTGTTAGCGTTACCGGTCCGAACATCACTGTATCGCCCAGCAGCGCACCAAGATTGAAATCGCCCGTTCCAAACCTTCCCCTGAATGATTCGTCAGGGTCGAGCTGGGCTGAAAGCTGAAGATCGCCGAAGCTGCTTTCAATTTCCGCTGCCGCCTGAAAAGCGTTCAGCAAACCATGAAAGGCAAGCTCCATGCTGAGGTTCTCCGGAAGGACGATCGCATCGGGCAGGATTTCCCCCGCCAGCATTTCGATATCCTGCCGTCCCGAAATAAAGCGGAGTCCGGGAACACTAAACACGGCGCTGTCGACCGCCGGCAAGCCGGTAATGGCCAGATCGGTCTGCAATACCGTCCGCTCCCCTGTTGTGATCTGCAGTTTGGTAGCCGCCAGATCAGCGATGTTGCCTGAAAGCTTGCCGGAGAGGGAGGTGCTGATTTCGGGGTTGTTGAGATAGGGCTGAATGCTTAGCTGTGGAACGAAATAGAGAAGGTCGGAATTGCGGAGGTGCAGTTGCTGCAGGTCGAGGGTAAAGTTGACTGATGCGATGGAATCCTGCAGGGCTTGTAATGAAGGGTACTGCACCTGCAGGTCGGCAGCAACGGTTGAGTGGTTGGTTGCCAGTTGAAACCTCTCCGCTGCGAAAGATTGCTCGTTGAACCTGAAAACGCCACTGAACTTCTCAATGGCAAACCCGTTCTTGTCGGTAGCACTGAAACTGTTGATGGTGCCTCCTGCTTTTTCGGAGGAGTATTGCAGGTTGGATGCAGAAAAACTATGCAGATTGATTTCCATATCGCTTGCCAGAAAGACCTTGCCCTTCTCTTTTTCAACTTCTGCATCTTCTTCCGCGCGCTTTCCATTACCTTTTTTCTCACCCTCTTTCTTTCTATCTACCTCACTTTCTACCTTACTTTCTACCTCACTTCCCATTTCATTTCCTACCTCACTTTCTTCTCCCCTTTTTACAATAGTTCCTGCCATTATGTGGTCCTCTGCCTCCTGAATACCTTCAGTAAGATAACTCAAAACATTGTCTTTCAGATCTATCTGATCAACAGAGATCTTCCAGTTACTCTTTTCGCCTGAAGTTAGTTGCCGGTCATTTGCAGGTTCTTGCTGCTCTATAGTATCTATTGTCTCCTTCTCACCTGGTGTGACAGCATAATAAAATCCGCTCTCAGCCAGAAGGAATCTCTCAAGTGTAACCGATTCATTTTCCAGGTCGACCGCTCCATTGGAGAGCTCAAACTTGTCCAGATCGGCCTGGGCCGACTGCCGGCTGACTATATCTTTATAACTTAGTGAAGAACCATTGATCACGAGCCGCCTGATGGAAATCTTCGGAAGTATCTTCTCCATAACGTCAGAGGCAGAGAAAGCAGAGTCAGGAGTTGATCCGACCGCCTCATTCTCGAGGACGACCACTTTCCCGGCTGAGTGTGCACCTTGAGTCATTACAACACCCCCCTGCAATCCATCTATCTCCAGCCGGTTTACATGATATTCTGTTTTGGCCGGATCAAAGCCATCCATCCTCAGTCCGAGCTTTTGCAGTGCCAGGGTAGCATCGATTCCGCCGTAACGATCATTCAGCCTCGCATGAATATTCTCCAGGTTTACCCGGTCGATGGTGAAGCTCCACGGTGACGGCTCCTTTTGCTCTGACTTTGGAGGAGCGTTTGTGTCGGTAAAGGCAGCGATCAGGAATTGGTAATTAAAAAGGGAATCTGCGCGGTCGCGGCTGAGGTTAAGCGTAACCTCTTCAAGGGTGAAGCTGTTAACATTGATCCTGTTAAACAGCAGTTCCTTCAATGCGATATTGACCTTGATGCGTTCGGCCGAGAGCAGGGTGTCGCCTTGCGGATCGTCCAAAAATAAACCCTGCACCACCACCGATTTGAGAAAGGCGATACGGACCTTGTCGATCTCAACCGTGGTACCGGTCTTGTCGCTTACCACCGTTGTGATGCGGTGCAAAATGCTGCTCTGGATGGCAGGAATCTGGATAAGGGCGGCAATCAGGAGGAACAGCAAGACAATCCCTGCCGCGATCCTGAACGCAATTTTCACTGCCTTTTTCAGATATTTCCTACTCCTGCTCCCCATTCAACAATCAAATTACTTAAAACTGTCAAAAAAAATTTAGCCTTACACAGGTTTTTTAAGTCACACCGATAATCTCACCAATTGCATACAATGGAAGGTTTGTTAACCACCCTTCACTTCTGAAATTTGACATGGAAGTACGGATAGAGATTGACGGTGAAAATTTTTGATAAAATGACTTTAGGCTTTTAGCTTTGAGGTTTTCTTCCGCTTTTACTTCAACCGGCATAATTTGACCGTCATGCTGGATCAAAAAGTCAATTTCAGCAACTGATCTTTCTGCAGACCAGTAATATATTACCAATTCACCGATTGTTTTCAACTGTTGCAACACGTATTGCTCTGTGAGTGCTCCTTTGAATTCAGAGAAAATCGCATTCCCTTCAATGATTGTTCGAACATCCAGATCACCCATTGCTGCCAGCAATCCTAAATCATTAATAAACAGTTTAAATGCACCTATATCTTCATAAGCCTTCAATGGTATTCCCGGTTTTGAAACCCTGCATATTTTTTGAACCAGTCCGCAATCAATAAGCCATTCAAGTGCAAGTTCATAATCCTTTGCCCTGGAGCCGGGCTTTACCGCCCCATAGATAAATTTTCTGTTCTCCCTGGCCAATTGCGAAGGAATTGAATTCCAAAGCATTCGTATTCGAGGAACTATTTCCGGTGGAGCATGTTTTGAAAAATCCTGCTCGTAGGCTATAAGAATTCGTTTTTGAATTGCCCGCACTTCCTGAAAATCATTATTAACAGTATAGGAAAGTACTGCTTCCGGCATTCCCCCTGTATAATAATATTGCCTTAAAAGATGAATGAATTTTTCTCTGAATGTTTTTATCAGCTCCCAATCATGATTTATAAGAAGTTCCAGCAAAGGTTGGTTCCCATTTGCCAAAAGAAACTCATAAAAAGAGAGTGGATGCAGATCCAAAAACTCAATTTTTCCAACAGGAAATGAGGTGTTTTTATGGGTTGCCACACCCAATAAAGAGCCTGCAGCGACAATATGATATTGGGGAGCATCTTCAAAAAAGTATTTCAGTGATGTGATGGCCCCTGACGCCTCCTGTATCTCATCAAAAACAATGAGGGTGTTGTGAGGGGTTATCTTCATCCCGGTATGGATTTGAAGTCCATTGATGATTCGCTGTATTCTATAATCCTCTTTAAATAAAGCTTGAAGTGTTTTTGCACTTTCAAAATTGATATATACCGTTTGGTCATATTCGTTTTTACCAAAATCCTTAATGAGCCAGGTCTTCCCAACCTGCCTGGCACCGCGTATGAGCAGCGGTTTTCTTCCCGGCTTATTCTTCCAGGAAACCAGCTCTTGCATTGCTAACCTTTTCATACTGTCCGTGGTTTATTATACCTGTATTCATGAATTAACAACACAAATATACACTTTTTCATGCGAATAATTGTCATTATCTTCATATTTTCATACGTATTATTGTGATTTCACGCACTTTTTCCATTGTATTTTAGTGTATTTGTCGTTTCGACGATAAGATTATTTTAACAATTCTGATTTTACTGACTGAAAAAACAGATGTTTCACCTATATTGAAAGAAAGAATAAAAATAACGATTGAAGGCAGAACAGGGTCAAATGATCCCGAAATGATCATTATCTTGTCATCAAAATATATGACACAATTGTAAATTCCGCTGCTAATGAAATACTATTCTACACCCCACCGTTTTTTGAGACATATGCCCACCCTACCGTTCATTTATATGGGCCTGTTTCCGATGCTATTAATGGATTTCTGGGTGGAGCTCTACCACCGGGTCTGCTTCCCCTTCTACCGGATCGCGTATGTGAAACGCCGGGAATATATCAGGATCGACAGGCACAAGCTGAAGTACCTTAACATTATGCAGAAAATCAACTGTTTCTATTGTGGATATGCCAATGGGGTAGTGAAATACTGGGTGAAGATATTTGCCGAAACGGAGGCATACTGGTGCGGGATCCAGCATGAGAAAAGTGAAAACTTCATTGAACCCGAACACCATAAGGATTTCATCCCCTACGGCGATGAAAAGGCCTACCTTGAAACCTATGCAAATAAAAAGACCAATTTGCTTTAAGAATATCCTGTCAAATTCCAGGGATAATCTATCTTCTCCTTAACGAAATATAATTCCGGAACTCCCCAAGCCGTTTTCCAAACAACAACCGCTTCTCAATCCATGACACCACCCGGTACTTCAACCGGTCGTGTTTCATTTTCACCGGATTCAGGCTCTCCGCCGGACCCTCAAACCGCAGTTGGTCCTGCCAGTCGAACCGTGCGATCCACGGCTCCAGTACCGCGGGGTGCGTCCCCTCAAACCGGTTCAGCCGACTCATATTCCCGTAATCGAAATACTTCGGATATTTGTTATCCCGAACCTTCCGCTCCACCGACTCCCGCCCCTCATGGTTCGTTTGAAAAGCCTTGATCTTATTCTGCATCACCCGCGGCGGCCGTACCCATCCGTAGTGGTAAATCGAAGCATTCACCGCTGCCACCTTTAACTTCCGGGTGTGCTCCTGCTGCCTGTAGCTTAGTCCGTCGAACCCGGGAATCCTTCTAAACGACTGCGCCGACTCCCAGGAGTGAATCGCCAGGTCATTACGCACAATTCGGATCTCTTTTCTATACCAGCAGTGGTTGTCCTGCAGGTGCTCATAATCGCCCCAGAAATGCAGGTAGTCAAACAAAAGTCCTTCCACCTCCTTGTCGTCCAACAACTCCCTGCACCGCTGCTCGATCACCGGCAGGTACTTTTCATGCACCAGTTCGTCCGACTGCAGATAAAACAACCAGTCGCCCGTGCAATGGCTCTTCGCAATATCGGTCTGGTGCGCATGCTCCATCCCTCTCGGGTACTTCTCAATGTCCCATACCGTATCAATAATCCGTATCTTGTCACTGCCGATCGCCAACACCTCCTGCCTTGTCGTATCATCCGCGTCACTGTCGCCCAGCGCCACAACAAACTCATCAACGATGGGCAGGATCGACTCGATCGCATACCGCATCGGATAATAAAGCTTGTGGGCATTCTTGCCCATGGTAAAACCACTGATCGTCATCTAAATAAATGCTTTATCTATACACACTGAAAAATCTATTTCCAATGATGAGGGGTTCATTTTTAAAAACTCTGCATGGAATATAGTTTCTTATACACCCCGCCTCTTTTCTGCACCAGCTCCTCGTGCCGTCCCTGCTCAACGACCCGACCTTCATCCAGCACCACGATCAGATCGGCATTTCGAATCGTCGACAACCTGTGTGCAATCACAATCGAGGTACGGTTCTTCATCAGGTTCTCAATCGCGTGCTGCACCTCCCTCTCACTCTCCGTATCGAGCGATGAGGTGGCCTCGTCGAGGATCAGGATCGGCGGATTGGCCATCACAGCGCGGGCAATACTGATCCGCTGCTTTTGTCCGCCCGATAACTTATTACCTCCATCGCCTACCCCCTCCTGCATGCCATCGGGCGTCTCGCTGATAAATGTCGTTGCATTGGCTACTGCCGCTGCCTCGACAACAGCCGCTGCTTCTGCAGCGAGTGCATCTTCCACCACTGCTGCCTCACTCCCCGGAACCGAACCATTCACCTTCGATCCGAATGCTATATTATTATAGAAGCTGTCATTGAACAGGATCGAATCCTGAGAAACAATGCCCATGAGGTTCCTCAAGTCACGCAACCGGTACTCCTTCAATGAAATGCCATCGAGCAGTATCTCCCCCTCCACCGGATCCATAAACCGTGGCAGCAGGTCGACCAGCGTCGACTTCCCGGCACCAGATTTCCCCACCAGGGCAATGAGCTGACCCTTTTTAATGGTCAGGTTCACCTCCTTCAATACATCCTCCTCCTCATACCTGAAGGTTACGTTTTTGAACTCGATTTGCTCACGAAAATCATCCACCGGCCGGGGATTGCTCAGCTCCACGATCCGCTCATCGGCATCCAGCAGCTCATCCACGCGGTCGACCGATGCCATCCCCTTTTGAATAGAGAAGTATGCATTAGAAAAATTCTTCACCGGGGTGATGATCTGGCTGAACACCACTAAAAAGAAGATCAGGCTTTCGGAGGTCATTCCGCTCCCACCGGAGAGCACCATCCATCCGCCATACGCCATCAGGATCATTAACACGATCGTTCCCATGAACTCACTCAATGGTGCTGCCAGCTGCTTGCGACGCATGATCCGCTTCATAAGACGTGCAAAGCGGTTGTTGGCTACCAAAAATTTCTCCTCCATCTTCTGTTCGCCATTGAACCCTTTAACAATCCGGAGTCCGGTAAGTGTCTCTTCAATTACCGACATCACCTCACCCAGGCGCTCCTGACCCCTGAATGATTTCTTTCGCAGGTTCCGGGCAATACGCCCGATCAGCAATCCCGAAACCGGAAGGATTAAAATCACAAACACCGTTAGCTGCCAGTTGGTAGCTACCAGGAAGGTGAGATAGATAATAATGGTTAGCGGATCGCGGAACACCATCTGCAGGGAGCTCATAATCGAGGTCTCGATCTCCTGCACATCGTTGGAGACCCTGGTCATTACATCCCCCTTTCTGGCTTCGCTGTAATACGACAGCGGTAGTCTGATTAGCTTACCGTAAAGCTCACCACGAATATCCCGCACCGTATAAGCCCTCACAGGGGCAAGACAGTAGTTGGCGAGGTATAGAAACCCGTTTTTAAGCAGACTGAAGATGATCACGATCACACTCACAACGATCATTGCAAAGGGCTTTCCATGCTCGATCATCACCGTACTTAGCAGGTAATTAATCATGTGAAAAAAATAGGAGGTCTTCAACTCAAACTCCTTTGGCTCCAGCACCATCGGCTGGTTGTCGAACAACACCTGCAGGAACGGGATCACCATGGCGAAGGAGAACAGCGCAAAGAATGCTCCCAACACATTATAAATTACATTCTGAACAACATTCCACTTATAGGGAACCAGGTAACGGAAAAGTTTAAAAAATCGATTCATGCATTTTTGGACTACAGGCCGGTATAATTCATTGGAGTAATCTTCTTCATCTCCTCTTTTATCTCCTTACTCACATTCAACGTATCAATAAAGGTGCCGATTGCCTCTTTGGTAATCTTTTCATTTTTTCTGGTCAGCTCCATCAAGGTCTCATAAGGGTTCGGGTACCCTTCGCGGCGCAGGATCGTCTGAATGGCCTCCGCCACCACTGCCCAGTTGTTATTGAGATCGGCCTGTATCGCCTCCTCATTCACCAGCAGCTTCTTTAATCCTTTCTTTACCGAATTCATTGCTATCAGCGAATGGGCAACCGGTACACCGATATTCCGCAATACCGTGGAATCGGTCAGATCGCGCTGCAGTCTCGATACCGGTAGCTTGGCCGCCATGTGCTCATACAATGCATTGGCCACCCCCAGGTTTCCTTCGGCATTCTCAAAATCGATGGGGTTTACCTTGTGGGGCATCGCCGAAGATCCGACCTCTCCCTTTTTGATCTTCTGCCGGAAATACTCCATGGAGATATAGGTCCATAGATCGCGCGTAAGGTCGATCAGGATCGTATTGATCCGCGACATGGCGTGAAACATCGCTGCCAGGTTGTCGTAATGGTCGATCTGGGTGGTAGGCCAAGACCGTTTCAGTCCGAATGCATCGTGTAGCAGCTCTTCACCGAAAGCGAACCAGTCGATCTCCGGGTAGGCCACCCTATGTGAGTTCATGTTTCCGGTGGCTCCACCAAATTTCCCGGGAACCGCTATCTCCTCCAGACGTGTGATCTGCTCATCGAGGCGGGAGGTGTATACACGCAGCTCCTTGCCCAGGCGTGTTGGCGAAGCAGGCTGACCATGGGTCCGGGCCAGCATCGGGATCTCCCACCAGTCATCCGCCAGATTCTCCAACCGCTCTATCACCTCCTCAAGGGCAGGATAATAGACCTGGTCGAGTGCATGCCTAAATGACAACGGAACCGCTGTATTATTGATATCCTGCGATGTGAGCCCAAAATGAATGAACTCAGCATACTGCTCAATACCAAGTGCCTTGTAGCGCTCCTTCAGGTAATACTCTACCGCCTTCACGTCGTGGTTGGTTACCGACTCGATCTCCTTAACCCTTTCAGCCTCCTCGGGAGTAAAAGTAAAATAGATCTGCCGAAGGTCATCAAATTTCTCCCGGGGAAAGCCTGCAAGCTGCGGTATTCCAACGTTCACCAATGCAATAAAATATTCCACCTCCACATGAAGCCTGTACTTGATCAGGGCATATTCGGAAAAAAAGGACTCAAGGATCTGTACTTTCGACCTGTAGCGCCCGTCCACCGGCGAAATGGCCATCAGTGTGCTTAAACTCATAACTTTCGATTAGAACACAAATTTAAGAGAAAATTGTCAGAAAGCAGACTGTTGATGCAAGAGAGTTGATGAATCCCGTACCCTTCAAGCAACGAGTGGGTCTTCTTTCTTCGGAGGGAAGTGACGAGGGTTGGGTAAAGAGAGTTTCCTTCAGTAAACAATACTCTAAACTATTTATCGTATTTTTACATGAACAAAACCGGCCCCGGTCTGTATTAAAATCTAATAAGGTACAAGGGCCCAATACAGATGCGCCAAAAACAATGCGATTCGGACAAAATAATGCGTTTATATAAGAAATACCTTCAATGAAAAAGAATATCCTGATTATCCTGATGCTTTTTACTTCAGCATTCCTACCCCGCCTGTCCCAGTCTGCCGGGGCACAGACAGATTCATCCGGGGTTCCATCCGATTCAGCGGACCTTCAGTCCCAGGCAGATTCATTCAGGGTGCTGCCCGATAGCATCTCCCCGGCCCTGGAGGATAAAAAATCGATTGTCTATACATATGAGATCAAGGAGATGATCGCTGCCCCGGTATGGCGCACAACAAAACTCGCCTTCGAGGAGGCAGAGAAATTGGGAG
>CAYSMO010000032.1:12651-17700 GCA_964432125.1 uncultured Bacteroidaceae bacterium
GCCCCGGTATGGCGCACAACAAAACTCGCCTTCGAGGAGGCAGAGAAATTGGGAGCCAAAATGATCATCATCGACATGAACACCTATGGCGGGGAGGTCAGCGCTGCCGACTCCATTCGGACTAAACTGCTGAACGCGAAGATTCCCGTTTACGTCTTTATCAACGACAATGCCGCCTCGGCCGGAGCGCTTATCTCCATTGCCTGCGACAGCATCTTCATGAGGCCTGGTGCCAAGATCGGCGCCGCCACCGTGGTGAACCAAACTGGTGAACAGGTCCCCGACAAGTTCCAGTCGTACATGCGCGCCACCATGCGTTCAACAGCTGAAGCACAGGGAAAGGATACAGTGATTGTCAACGGCGATACCACCCTGGTTTGGAAAAGGGATCCGAAGATCGCTGAGGCCATGGTCGATCCGAAGATATTTGTCCCCGGCATCAGCGATACCGGACAGGTGCTTACCTTCACCGCAACCGAGGCGCTGGCGAATGGTTTCTGTGAAGGGATCGTAAACGACATTGACGAAATTATTCAGCTGGCAGGGATTGAGGAGTATACACTGAAACAGTATACCCCCACACCGATGAACAAGGTTATCGGACTGCTGATTAACCCTGTGGTTTCAGGAATTCTCATCATGATTATCATCGGCGGTATTTACTTCGAACTGCAATCGCCCGGTATCGGCTTTCCTCTCATCGCATCGGTTATCGCTGCCATGCTCTACTTCGCCCCACTTTACCTCGAGGGGATCGCACAGTATTGGGAGTTCCTGATCTTCGCAGCCGGGGTGATCCTGATGCTGGTGGAGGTGATCGCCGTACCCGGATTTGGGGTGGCCGGGGTTGCCGGGATCATTGCCATGCTCACAGGCCTCACACTTAGCATGGTGGATAATGAAATGCTGAAAGACCTCGAATTCACAGGTGAAGGCATGAACCTGCTGATGCGGTCGTTTGGTATCGTCGTCGTCTCATCCCTCCTGGGATTGTCGCTCTCGATCTATGCGGCCAGTAAACTGCTCTCCACCAATATGTTCGGTAGGCTCGTGCTGGGTGCTGACCAGATGGTTGATCTGGGATTTATCGGGGTGGATGCGCAACACAAGCATTTAATTGGAAAAACAGGTGAGTCCTACACGGTCCTCCGCCCCTCAGGTAAAGTGCTCATCGACGATGAGATCTATGATGCGGTTGCGGAATACGGCTACATCGCCAAAGGGGAGAAGATCCAGGTAATCAAGTACCAGGGCGGACAGGTACATGTTATAAAAGGGTAACGCGCATGGTTTTCAGGGACTACAGGCCTTCCGATTACCCGGGATTGTTGCTTCTTTGGGAGGAGCTGGATATGTCGCCCCACGAGCGTGGAGATACCCCGGAGGTTATTCAGCGAACCATCGGTATGGGAGGAAAGCTGATCGTCCTGGAGGAGCCAGGAACAGGGGCGATTGCAGGCTCGACATGGTTGACCTTCGATGGGAGACGACTCTTCCTGCACCATTTCGGGATAAAAAAAATCTACCACCGAAAAGGATGGGGCATGAAACTTGCTGTAGAATCATTAAGGTTTGTGAAAGAGAAGGGATTTCAAGTGAAGCTGGAAGTGCACAGGGAGAATATCGCCGCTGTAAAGCTCTATGAAAAATGTGGCTTTACATCGTTTCCCGATTACGGACTGTATATGTTGCGGCAGCCGGAAGAGATAGATTTTGAACAGTTGTAACGAACAGTCAATAGTAATTGGTTGTTATCCAAATAGGGTTTGAAAGAACGCTATGCCTTTTTGCGAGTAGCTGATAAAAAGGCTCCATTTTCAAGCACCGCATGTCCCGGTATTTAAACGGAGGGCAGAGCCCACGAATAGTTTAAACTATACAAGAAGACGTAAAGAGATGACAAAATATATATCGTTCCTTTTTTTGCTGATCGCCGGATCTGCAATGGGACAATCAACAATATGGGACAAGTGGGATCCGGAGGTGATCGCCAGGGCCAATACGGCAGCTGAGTTTGAATACTATTCGGATGAAGAAAAGAAGGTGGTGTTTTTCATGAACCTGGCCCGGATCGACGGGCCCCTCTTTGCCGAAACAATTCTAGACGAATACGTTCAGACCAATGGCACACCCAATAACTCCTACCTGCGATCCCTCTACAGGGACCTGCGGAAGATCGAAAAACTACAACTGCTATATCCCGAGGAGGACCTTACCTCTATCGCGCAGGGCCATGCAATCCTGTCGGGGAAAACTGGTCATACGGGACACAAGAATTTCAACAAGCGTTTCGAACCTTTCCTTGGCAATCCCTACAACAATGTGGCCGAGAACTGCTCCTACGGTTATGCACAGGCAATCGATGTTGTCATAACACTCTTAATCGACGACGGGGTGAAAAACCATGGGCACCGGGTGAACACGCTGAATCCCGAATTTAACTCAGTCGGTGTCGCCATCCGCGAACACAGCCGCTACAGATTCAACTGCGTCATCGACTTCGGTAAACAATCCCGCAGCGACCTTAACGACGTTCCATTTTAGACTTTAAATATCGTTTATACGACATATTCTTGTCATCACACCATTGGTATTTCCCATAAGAAAGCTCGATAATACCTTTTGGCAAGAGCTTTTCAGCCGAACGCAATAGCACAATATCATATTTTCGATGAAAATTAATCCAGCATTGGTTGCATGATTTTGTGTACTCCTTATGAATACCTCTTGTTTGGGCTGAATTGAATATCTCATCCAAAGAGTTCTTTCTGATGTTCCCTAATTTCAGGTTCAGATTTTGACAAATTGGCACATCGCCATTCGGATGTATGACCAACCTGTCGAGTATACTATGACACCTCATTTGCAGGTTACCTTCCCGCCACTCCTGATACAGTAAAAGGAAATCATAATTTTCTGAGGTAGATTTGACTGCCTCCGGGATGGATGTCCCGAAATCAGTATTGATATCTGACAATTTTATCTTCTCTTCAACCTCCTTTTGATGTGCCTTGTCTTTTGTGTCAAAAAAATCGATGTTGTTGTACAAGCCAATTCTAATATCGGTATCATATTCTTTTGATATTTCAATAACGTACTCCAAATCTTTAAAGCTGTTATAGGGAGTGAGGGTGAACATCAGGGAGACGGGTACAGTTTTTCTACACTCTTTTATAACCTCAATAACACTGTCATAACCATCCTTGCCTCTCATATATTTGTATGTTTCTTTTCCTCCATCGAGTGAAACATACAGCTTCTGTGGCCGATATTTATGAACGGCATCGATGACCTTATCAGGTTTTAAACAATTGGCAAGGATATCGTATTTCGAATGATTTTTTGAAAACCACTGCAATATTTTATCCGCTTCAGGATGCAAAAGAAACTCCCCCCCTTCCATTCCAACCGTAGTGTTCCTTGTTACGCATTTACTGTTCATCACACTTACAATTTCATCGTAAGAGAGGTGCTGCTTCGGCCGTTTTTCCCATATATGGCAATGCAGGCACCTTGAATCACACAAGTCTGTTGCATAGAGCATTAACGTTGATAACTTTTTGTGACCGGGTCTTAATGTGTTATTTACTAAGCGCTTACCAGTAAAAAGATAATCCTTTATTCCGTACATTCTTTTATTCGTTCAATTAATTCAAATAGATGTATACAATCTTCTAACGTACTATTGTTCGTGAATTTTTTGTGCTCGCAAAATTTTACAAAATTGTCAATTTCTGAATAATAACCGCTGGTGTATAGCTGATTATTTTCAAATACCGGCGCAAAATTGTTGCGTTTTTTCAATGTTATTAAGGTCCTGGAATTTCCGAATATCTTCTCCTTTGGCAGACCAAACAGGACTCCCTGTTTTTGGATAAACGCCAGATCTTCGCTATCGGTAATTTCAAATACCCCCTTTTCTGTGTTAACGATCATCCTTTCTGTAGCATTTGTCCAGGAATAATCTGTTGACAGCTCAATTACACCGGATGTTCCGTTAGCGTGCTGAAGCGTCAGGAAATCGGTTGTTCCCGATTTTGACCTGTTTTTTATAATGCATTTTAATTCGGCCTTGCCGAAAAGAAACAGGGAAAGTGCCAATGGATGAATAAACAGGTCCATATATGCATCCCCCTCGGGATAGGCTCCTGTTGCATATCGGTAGTTATAGGTACACTTTTTCCCCAGGTGCTTTTGCAATTCAATATGCAAGGGTGCATATTGCTTTTGCAGCCCCACAAAACAACTCCCTTCTGATTTCTCCTTTATTTGAACCAATTCACGTAACTCTTTCAAAGTAAGGCAGGGCGGTTTTTCAACAAAAACATGTTTATCTGCCGAAAGCGCTCTCTTTACAAGATCAAAATGTGATTTTGGATTGGCAGAAATAAAGACACCACATATCTCACTGTCATTTAACACTTTGTCAAAATCAGCTGTTCCTGTGATATTTGGAAAATTGTCATTGATCAGAATGGCATTCTTTTCACTCCGGGTTACAATATATTTCAACTCAACCCTCAGGTAGTTAATGATGGGATATAGGTTATTGATACTGTGGTTACCCATTCCTACAAATGCATACCTGGAGGTATATGTCCTTTTTATGTAAGACCTCTTTCTGATCTGCTTTAGTCTTTCAATTAGTTTTTCCATCTGTATTGGCTGGTTTATACTGACTATAAGCTCAAAGATAATGCTTTTGGGGTTACTCCTCCATGTCTCCCAGGTGCAGGTCGAGCGCGCGGGTCGAAATTTGTATCTCCCAGATCAGCAGGGTGAGCGATCCGATCAGCAGCAGCAGCGCGATCCCGAAGATCACCTCGGCAAGCGTAGTAGTGCCCACATAGAGAAAAAACATCGTGGCTACACAGAGTAGCAGACTGGAGATGCCCAGTACCTGCATCCCCCGGGTGAGCGCCAGTCGCCGCCGCAGGTTCTTGATCTGCCACAGCAGCACCTTGTTCTTATGTTCCTTGTACCGGGCATGCAGACTCCGCACCAGCGAGGCATAGGCCAGGAAACGGTTGGTATAGGCCAGCATGATCA
>CAYSMO010000033.1:0-17651 GCA_964432125.1 uncultured Bacteroidaceae bacterium
GAACTTTCATGGATAACTTAAATTCCAATTGCTCATAAAATTTAATAGTCTCGTCCATGTTTTTTATAAAGATATTCGGTGAAATTGATTCCATTTCAGTTTTTTTAGGTTAATAATAATTCTATTTATACTGCTTGTTGCACAAAAAAGCGTACATCATTATTTACTATGTCCTTCATTGTCCTGATTTTTAAATGTCTTCATAGATCAGGCTGTCGTCGAACCCGGCTGCCTCGGCATCCTCCCTGCCTGATGCGTACCAGACCGCTGAGATCCGGGCCCAGTAAATCGCCCCGAGGCACATCGGACAAGGCTCGCAGGAGCTGTAGATCGTACATCCCGAAAGATCAAAGTTGTTCAGCTTTTTGCCTGCCTCCCGAATGGCCACAATCTCGGCATGTGCCGTCGGGTCATTGTCGACCGTTACCTGGTTGGAGGCTTCGGCGATCACCTGCCCGTCCTTCACGATCACTGCCCCGAACGGACCACCGCCAGTATCAATATTGCGCTCAGCCAGTGCAATGGCACGGCGGATGTATGTTGTATGTTCCATTGTTCAATAATCCTTTGGAACAAAGATAAATGTTATTAGAGGGATGTGCCAGAAAAACAGAAGGAACACCTGCAGGGCCCGGCTGCGTTTCAGCCAGTGCTGTCCCTGGTCAAAATGTTACATTAATTAGCAGTTGTTGTGAATGATGTATCCCGTCCCCCGGCACCGCGTGCAGACTCCATCCGATCTTCGATTCTATATTGGGAATGCGGAACGGATCGACAAACAGGTCTACCCGGCCATAATTCCCTGAATGATAAAACGAATCCCCGTACGCAAATACAATTGGCGTGCCATAATAATAAACTCCTTTTACACCGAAAATCGTATATCGATATTCTATGTTGTACATCACTCCCCTGCCGATCGAGAAATCGCCCGGCCGGTACCTGTTGTAGGAGGAGAGGTAGCCCGCAGAGGTTTCGAATGATGCGGGGAACGCCACGCTCTCCCGGCTGTAGCCCAGCAGCACCGAAAAGATCCCGTTGTCCTGCAGCGGCACTATATCGGTGGTGTCATAGCTTCTTGCGTTGTGGTACATCAGAAAAGTGCCCTGCAGGAAAAATTTATTGGCGTTCAGCCTGGAATCCAGTCCGGCGATAAACCGCTCCCTCCGCTCCTCCGACACCCTGCCGGTCCAGTCAATAAACCCGCTTACCTCAGCCGGTCCGCGGGCAAAAGAGATCCAGGCGCCCTCGATATTCGGACGGTAATAATTGAGCGTGTCATTTAAAAATGCCAGCGGAAGGTTGAGTCGCCCGCTCCGCGGAAAAGCACCGAACGCCATATTCAGCTGCGGGGTGGAATAGCTGTAATAGAGGTTTACATGCGGGGGGATCGCCGCGATCGTGCTGCCATGCTCGTATAGGTAGCTGAATCCGGCCGCGAAACTGTGCACCGTATCGACCTCAAACAGCAGGGAGGCGTTGAGCCGGGCACCGAAAATGGTCTGTGGAAAAGCGAACTCGGAAAAGTACTCCCGGTTATCGAAAATCTGGTGGAAGGAAACAGTGTATCCGGGACCCTGGGAATGGGAGTGCAACGAGACAGATAGAAATCCCGCAACCAGCATAACTTTGCTTATGAACGGTTTTAGGAGATTCATAACTGGTTTACCATTATTTATATGTCTGCTCATTTTGCCGGAAATACAAATCTATAATTAGTCTGTCCAAAATGTCCGATTGCTCATGAAATTTTATTGTTGTATTGACTCCGTCGAGCTCCACTGCGTTCCGGTTCACGAGCTCGCAATACTATAATCCAGCCACTCCAACTCTATTGACAAAATATAATTATTATAAGTACAACTTTTACGCGTGCTTGTCCCGGTCATAATCATCTAGCCCCTATCAACTTTCTCCTCCAGTTAATTCATCCTCCCATTCGCTGGTCCCGAACATCGTAATGCAGTCCCCCGGATGCTGTAAAGGTAAACAAAACCTCAGGATGTTGAAAACCCCGGTAAAAACAGGCGCTTAGGAATTATTTTACTCCTTCTATCTCACAGAAAATCTGTGATTTAAGAATTTTGCAAATAAATTGTTGATATGTTGTTGATTTAAAAAAAAGATTTGTATTTTTGCGAACCACAAAATCAGGTGATAATTTATATCAGGAAAAAATAAAAAAGACGTGGATACATTAAGTTACAAGACCGTTTCAGCGAATAAGAATACCGTACGGAAAGAGTGGGTACTGGTAGATGCAACCGACCAGATTCTTGGTCGCCTCGCCTCAAGGGTGGCATTGATGCTCAGGGGAAAGCACAGGCCGGATTTCACTCCGCATGTTGACTGTGGTGACAATGTGATCATTATCAATGCCGAGAAGGTAAAGCTTACAGGCAACAAGGCAACTCAACGTGAATACATACGCCATTCGGGGTACCCGGGCGGACAGAAAAAAGAAACCGTTGAAAGCCTGATGAGTAGAAGACCCGCTGCAGTAGTTGAAAGATCCATCAAAGGTATGCTGCCCAAGAACAGGCTCGGAAGCGAGATGTTCAGAAACCTGCATGTATTTGTCGGACCGGAACATACACATGAGGCACAAAAACCAAAAACGATCGATTTAAATACCATTAAATAAGAATACATGGAGGTCATCAACACAATTGGAAGAAGAAAAAGGGCCATTGCAAGGGTATACCTCAGTGAAGGTAAAGGCCAGGTCACCGTCAATGACAAGGACTACAAAGAATATTTTTCTTTTGAGCAGCTGCACTTTATTGTGGACCAGCCACTGAACCTGCTCGAATTAAAAAGCACATACGATGTGAAAGCCAACCTCAACGGTGGCGGCATCAAGGGTCAGGCCGAAGCACTGCGACTCGGCATCGCCAGGGCACTGGTGGAGATTGATCCGGAATATAAAACTAAACTGCGTGCCGAAGGTTTCATGACCAGGGATCCCCGTTCTGTTGAAAGGAAGAAGCCCGGTCAGCCAAAAGCCAGGAAACGGTTCCAGTTCAGTAAACGTTAATCCACATATTATCTATTATCAACGCGAAACTGGCAGGACTTCCTCAGCGAACTACCTGTTGGTTGCTTAAGCAAAAAAGAAAATGCCAAAAACAAGTTTTCAGGAATTATTAGATGCAGGTGTACATTTTGGTCACCTGAAAAGAAAATGGAACCCCGCGATGGCTCCCTATATTTTTATGGAGAAAAACGGGATCCACATTATTGATCTCAACAAGACGGAGGCGAAGCTCGAAGAGGCTGCCGCTGCCTTGAAGCAGATCGCCAAATCGGGAAGAAAGATCCTGTTTGTTGCCACCAAGAAGCAGGCCAAGGATATTGTGTCTGAGAAGGTGAAAGCGATCAACATGCCATACGTTACCGAACGGTGGCCAGGCGGTATGCTCACCAACTTCCCAACCATCAGAAAGGCTGTGAAGAAGATGAGCACCATCGACAGGATGGAAACAGACGGTACGTACGTCAACCTCTCCAAAAGAGAGAAACTGCAGATCGGTCGCCAGCGCGCGAAGCTTGAGAAGATGCTCGGAAGTATCGCCGATCTTACCAGGTTGCCTGCTGCGATGTTCATCGTCGATATCACCAAGGAGTATATCGCCGTACGCGAAGCCCGCAGACTGAACATCCCTGTTTTCGCGATGGTCGACACCAACTCCAATCCGAGAGACATCGACTTTGCCATTCCAGCCAACGACGACGCTTCCAAGTCGATCGCCCTCATACTTGATTATGTATGTGAGGCCATTTCCGAGGGACTGAATGAGCGCAAGATGGAGAAAGAGAAAGAGGTGAGCTCAGCGAAAGAGAAGAGAGAGAAGAAGGCGTCCGACCCGGGAGAGAAGAAGGCTGAAGGCAAATCACCCGCCAGGGCACAGAAGCCACGCCGGAGTGCTGCCAAGGTAGAGAGGCCGGCCGGCGATGCTGAGAAAGCAGAAGCCAAAGAGGAGAAGAAGGCTGAACCTGCTGCTAAGACGGAACCGAAAGCAGAAAATAAAGAGGAGAACCCTGCAGCTGCAAAAGCAGAACCGAAAGCTGAGGAGGCCGAAACTTCTGAGAAAGCAAACGCCAAAACTGAAGAGAAGTCGGCCGACAAGAGCTGATCGTTCCCTGGATCTGCGGAACGCCGGAGAGAGGGGCGATCCCCCGATAATGCTGCGGTCGCTGTGGCGATCTCCCGGAGGCAGGCAAATTTAAAGACTGATTACAAACGAAAAAATATAAAGATATGGCTGATATAAAAGCTGCTGATGTTAGCAAATTGAGAAAAGTAACCGGTGCCGGAATGATGGATTGCAAAAAAGCGCTCCAGGAGGCTGAAGGTGATTTCGATAAGGCAATTGAGGTGATCCGTAAGCGGGGACAGGCGATCGCGAATAAGCGTGCCGACCGTGAAGCGAGTGAAGGAACTGTGCAGGCGAAAGTAGAGGGTGGTTTTGGTGCGATGATTTCGCTGAACTGCGAGACTGATTTTGTGGCTAAGAATGATGATTTTGTGAAACTTGCTAAGTCGATCCTCGATGTTGCGATGGCTGAGAAGCCGGCAGATCTGGATGCGCTGAAGGCGTTGAAAATGGATGGGAAGGTGATTGAAGAGCTGGTTACGGAACAGTCGGGTGTGATTGGTGAAAAGCTGGAGCTGGCCTATTACGATAAGCTGGAGGCAGGCTATGTGAAAGAGTACAACCACGCGGGTAACAACCTTGCCACGATGGTGGGATTCAACAAGGCGGTTGATGAGCAGGTAGCCAAGGATGTGGCCATGCAGATCGCTGCTATGTCGCCCGTTGCCGTTGGTGTGGATGATGTTCCTGCTGAGACTCTTGAGAGTGAGAAGCGAATTGGGCGCGAAAAGGCGCTGGCTGAAGGGAAACCGGAGAATATTGTTGACAGGATCGCTGAGGGGATGGTAAAGAAATTCCTGAAGGAGAATACCCTGCTGAGCCAGGAGTTCACCAAAGATTCTTCCCTTACTGTTGAGGAGTATATCAAAAAAGCAGATCCTGAAGCGAAGGTGACCGGTTTTGTAAGATTTGCAATTAAGTAGTGCCTGTCCATAAAGTCCGATAACTGCGTTGCTGCAAAATTTTTAACTCCTCGAATACATTAGTATACTGCGGTTTAAAAATTTTGCGCGCCTTGTTCTCGAACTTTATGATCCAGTCACTTCAACTCGGTTGCCAAAATATAAGTAGTGACTTTTAGTTGCAACGGTGTGATTTTCCGAATATGAATGGATGTGACTGTCCTTTTTTACCTTGCTGGAAAATAAAGTAAGAAGAATAGATAAATTGAAAAAAGGGTTCTCTCAGCGGGGACCCTTTTTTTTCGTGGTCTTTTTTTTACTGCTTCAATTTCCATATATTCGCACAAATTCAAAACAATGGCTACCTACAAGAGAATATTATTAAAACTAAGCGGCGAGGCGCTGATGGCCGGCCGTTCGCATGGTATTGATCCGCGGCGCCTGAACGACTATGTGGAGGAGATTATCGAGGTCAACAAGGCAGGAGTGCAGGTCGGTATTGTGATCGGCGGCGGGAACATTTTCCGCGGAATATCGGGTGTTGATGAGGGGTTCGACCGTGTGAAGGGCGACTATATGGGGATGCTTGCCACGGTGATCAACGGGCTGGCGCTGCAGTCGGCCTTTGAGTCGAAAAAGGCAAAGGCACGTTTGCTAACCGCCTTCCGGATGGAGCCGGTGGCCGATTTCTATTCACGCGGAAAGGCGCTGGAGGCGTTGGAGAACGGGGAGATCGTAATCTTTTCAGGGGGAACGGGAAATCCCTATTTCACCACCGATACAGCCTCTTCGCTCAGGGCGGTGGAGATCGACGCCGATGTGATGCTGAAGGGTACGCGGGTCGACGGCGTCTATAGCGCCGATCCGGAGAAGGATCCGGATGCTGAAAAGTTCGATGAGATCACCTTCGATGAGGCGCTGGAGAAGAACCTGAGGATCCTCGACCAGACCGCTTTTACCATGTGCCGGGAGAATGAATTGCCGGTGATTGTCTTCGATATGAATGAGCGGGGAAACCTGAAAAAGCTGATTTCCGGTCAAAAAATTGGAACTTTAGTGAAAATTTGAATAATTTAGGGACAGATTTTAAAACTTTGCTTTATGACTGAAGATGTGCAATTGGTCTATGAGATGACCCGCGAACGGATGGATAAGGCTTTGGAACACCTTGAGACTGAATTGAACAGAATCAGGGCAGGAAAAGCCAACGTACATATACTGGATGGTATCATGGTCGACTACTACGGTGTGATGACCCCCCTGAACCAGGTATCGAACGTTAGTACGCCGGATGCAAAAACCATCGCCATTCAGCCCTGGGAGAAGAATATGATCGACAAGATCGAAAAGGCGATCCAGCAGGCCAATATCGGGATCACCCCGATGAACAACGGTGAGCTGATCCGCCTCGGCATTCCGCCGCTCACGGAGGAGCGGAGGGTGAGCCTGGTGAAACAGGTGAAGAATGAAGGTGAGAATGCACGGATCAGTATCCGCAGCAGCCGCCGCGATGCGATCGAAGAGTTTAAGCAGATGCAGAAGGACGGAATGCCGGAGGATGACTCAAAGCGCGCCAGTGAAACTGTTGAGGAGCTTACCAAAGAGTACTCCGAAAAGGTGGAAAAGATCATTGAGGCGAAAGAGGAAGATATAATGACTATTTAATACGATCCCGATCATTTATACGGACCGCAACCGAGGGGTATCCCTATTGTTTTGCGGTCTTTTTTATGCGCTTCGGGGAACTAAAACTAAGTAGAGTGTGTCAATAAAGTAGGAGTGGCTGGATCATAAAGTTCGAGAGCAAAGCGCGCAAAAATCTTAAGACGCAGTATACTAAAGTATTCGAGGATTTAAGATTTTTGCAGCAATGCAGCTATCGGACTTTATGGACAGGCACTAAGTAGATTAGAGGATCTGAAATTTATTTAATCTTTTTTACGCGTTAGCGATGTTAAGAAAACACCGGATAGTATTGATCACTGTTGTGTTGCTGCAGCTTGGGTTCCTGGTTATCCAGCTGTTGCAGCAGAACTATTTTCTTGACGATTCAGCGGAGTACCTGCGTGTGGCCGACAACCTGATCGGCGAACGGATGATCTATAGCGGCGATCCGGATGAGCCGATTGATCCGGCCCTCTACACCAAACGGCTGCCGGGATACCCTGCGTTTCTGATATTAGTGAGGCTGTTCACCACCAGCATGGTTCCGGTGGTGGCCCTGCAGCTCTTGCTATCGCTCGGTTCGGTACTGCTGATGCTGAATATCTTCTCTCCGGGTAAACAGGGCGCCTGGATCCTCCTCCCACTATTGGTCCTCTACCCTGCCCAGTTCATCTATTCCAACATGGTGATGACAGAGATCCTTTTTCAGTTCGTGTTGATGCTGGCAGCGTTCAGGCTGTACCAGTACGTTCAAACGGAAAAGATCGGTTTGCTCTGGCTCTACCAGCTGCTGCTGATTGTCGCCATCCTGATCAAGCCGGTGATGTACCTGTTTATCGTTCCGAATGTGATACTGTTCATTGTGCTGTATTACAGGTCGCAGCAACGATTGGTGCTAATCTCCAGCTTCATACCGGTAATCTTCGTGATTATCCTGGGGGGGGTGAACCAGCAGCGAACGGGCTACTACCACATCTCCAGCATTCAGCAGATCAACCTGGTCGACTACAACCTCTACTACTTCCTGATGGATCGGGACGGGAAGGAGGTTGCATCTGCAGCGAAAGAGCAGATCCATGCCACCTGTGAGGCACAAAAAGACTTTAAAGAGCGGTCGGAATGTCTTACGGAGTCGGCTACCTCTGTATTCAAGGAGGATCTGAAAGGGTACGCCCTGTTCCACCTGAAAGGGATGGCACGGTTTTTTGTCGATCCGGGCCGGTTCGACCTGTACAACTTTTTCGGGATTGAAAGAGAGCGGGGAAAGGGATTCCTGTATCACCTGAATGACGGAGGATTTCGAGCTGCCTGGAAGTATTTTCTGTCACAGCCGGTGTTGGTGGTGATCGCCCTTCTGCTGATCGCCCTGGTGAATCTGCTGCGGGTTTTTGGGTTTTTGGCTTTCCTGTTCAACAAAAGCTTCAAACCCGAGTTCCGCCTGTTCCTCTTTTTCCTGATTATCTTTCTTGCCTTCGCCACCGGTCCGCTCGGCGCCTCCCGCTTTATGCTGCCTGTTGTACTGCTACTCACCGGCGCCGCCGCCGTTCAGTATGGAGAGTGGATTGGCAACTATACTTCTTCACGTAACAAATCCACCAGCTCGTAGGCTCCACAACATAAAAACTACTTTTTAAATTCTGCAACATGTTGTTTATATAGATTGTTAGAATTATTAGAACAGGCAAATAATTACATAATGATTTACCACTGTCATTTTTCCGGACAGGCATCTGTTATAACAGCTAAAACCAATTCACTATGAAAAAATCGATTTCTTTGATTGTTCTAAATACCCTGACCTTGCTTTTTGCGATCTTTATGAATAGCCTGGCAGGAAGCGCTGTGTTCAACGGCAAAAATGTAGGAGCTGTAAGTGACAAATACGACACGCTCATTGCACCTGCAGGGTATGCTTTTGCTATTTGGGGGCCAATATACCTATTACTTATCCTGTTTGTTGGTTATCAGTGGTACAGTTATTACAAACTAAAACAAGATGATGAAATCAAACAAACAGGTATATGGCTCTCTCTGGCAAATATTGCCAATGGTTTATGGATAATTGCCTGGTTAAATGAAGCAATAGGTTTATCAACGCTCTTAATTTTCGTTTTGCTGGTTTCATTGATCATTTTAACATTGCGCCTCCGTCTTGAAATATGGGACGCACCGAATCGAACGATATTTTTCGTCTGGTGGCCCGTTGTGATATATTTAGGTTGGATTATTGTGGCTTCGGTCTCGAATGTTGCTGCTTGCCTGGTAAGCTTAGGCTGGCAGGGTGGTTTTTTGAATGAAAATATATGGACAATGGTTATGATTGGTGTAGCGTCAATTATATACCTGTGGCTTGTGTTTTCACGAAACCTCAGGGAATCTGCCTTGGTGGGCATTTGGGCCTTTGTAGCCATTTCGGTACGACACTGGAACGACTATTTTGGTATTGCTATAGCCGCACTTATCGGCGCAGCAATATTGTTTGCTGTGGTATCATGGCATGGTTATAAAAACCGAAAGTATGCTCCGTTTGCCCGTTCATGATAATTCAAAACCATCAGCTGTTTGTCCCTGGAGTTTTTGCAAGACATGCTCTTTAAACCCCCGGCTTAATGGTAACTGCTGCTTGTCAATCTCAACAAATTCATTTGAGTAGGAATCGATAGCCTGCATTGCTACAATATATGACCTGTGTATTCGCATGAAATCCTTTGCTGGAAGTTTTGCTTCAATAGTGGTCATGGTCTCCCTGGTGAGAATAGTTTTTTGATGCATATGTATCTTCAGGTAATCGCCAATGCTTTCGATGAAACGTATTTCCCGAAAACGCACCTTAATCATTTTCCGGTCAGAACGAACATAGATTGAATCCATCTGTTCCGGCAAAATTTCTTTTGGTGGTTGTTGATCGCCCACATTGACCTCATCAAGGTATTTATTGATGGACTGTAGCAGCCTTTCAAAAGAGATGGGCTTTAACAGGTAATCCACCGCCCTGAGGTCAAAACCATCTACCGCGTATTCCCTATAGGCTGTGGTAAAGATAACTTTGATCTGTCGGGTCATTGACTTAACAAAGGATAACCCGTCAATCTCCGGCATATTAATATCGAGGAAAACCAGATCAACCTGGTGATCGTTGATCGCCTTGAACGCTTCCAATGCATTCTTGCAGCTTGCAACTACCTGGATACGGTCTATCTTCTGCAGGTGATCACTCAGTATCCCCCGGGCAATTGGTTCATCATCAACGATGATACAATGGATGCTTTCATGCATTTTTTAATGCCTTTAGATCGTCAATAATCAAATGTACTAAAAAAATTCCCTCTTGCATTTCCTGGTTCAACCGGTATTGATCTGCATAATGCAACTCCAGTCTTTTCTTGATATTCTCAAGTCCTATCCCGTTCCCTTTCACTTGTTCTTCATCTGTTTCAGCACTGTTCTGTACCTTGAATTCAAGTCGGTCATCCACGACTGATACGTCTATTGCAATGCGAATATACCCATCTTTTAAGGTGCCATGCTTGAATGCATTTTCCACAAACGGCATTAGCAGCATAGGTGGAACCATGATGTGGTCCTGTATTGATGTGGAATTGAATTCAATTCTTAATGTCTCCTGAAAACGGGTTCTCTCCAACTCTATATACTCCCCGATATGGGCTACCTCTTCTTTCAGACTGACCTTGGGTTGGTTGATCTGATAGAGGATATAATCCAGGAAATTTGAAAACCTGAGTATAAGTTCAGGAGTTTGCCTGGATTGTTGGATCGCAAATCCGTATATGGTATTCAGCGTATTAAATAGAAAATGTGGGTGGATCTGCATCTTCAGGTAATGTAGCTCCTGCTCCTTCAACTGTAATTGAGTTGTCAATATCTTATTATGCAGCTCTTTGTTTTTTCTGTCCGTTTTGAAATTATGATTCAATACGTTGATGAACCCGACAACGCCGGCGACCAGGTAAACTAGGATCAGCACAAAAAAGAAATTCTTCATCATCGGCGGGATATTTGTGGCATCCCATTTCTTGAGAAAAATCAGGCATCCGTAAATAATCAGGACGATGAAATAGGAGGAAGCCACAATGACATAGAAACTATAAAGGAAGAATTTTCCATATGCTCTTTTAAGCAGATACCTGGGTATCAGGAAGTACACTGCAAAATAGGTAACTGCCATGGAGAGTGGGATCAGCAAACTGGAAAACCAGATCACATAGGCCTGGTCATCCGAATTGTAACTGAAAAAATAGAAATACAGAAACCATACCCCTATCCAGAATAACAGGTGAAACAATATTGAGCGAAAAACAAGCACATTTTTCAGGTTCATGAATACAATATTACGAAATCTGTCTTCACCTGCCAGAAATTAGAGACTAATAACAGATTTAGCAGGCATTGTTGCATAAATGGAAGATATTTTACAATTTGTAGGCATTAATATGCAATGATGAGCAAATCTTCTGCAGTTGGTCGCATAAAAAATTATGGTATTGACAGACATGCTATCTTTCATACATAAATCATCTAAAACCAATTTATCATGAATGCATTAATTGAAAAAATGAACGATGGCGGTCCACTTATTATGTACACGCTTTTACTGGTGATACTGGTGATCATCGGTTTGTTCATCTGGACCCTGATTGAAAATGAGCGAACACCAAAATTCAGATCACTGATTGCCTCGCTGGGCTGGTTTGCACTGGCTTGGGGATACCTTGGACGCGCCTTTGGTTTGATCATGGCTTTCGACAAGATCGCCGTTGCAGGGGAGATCACCCCTACACTTATGGCCGGTGGACTAAAAATGGCATTGCTCGGTCCGCTCGCAGGAATCATAGCCTTTTTAATTGCCCGCATCGCAATCCTTATTTTCATTCTAAAAGAGCGCCAAGTCTAAATATTAAGGGTGCCAATGCCTCAAGGGGAAGCAGAAAATCATTTTTGCATTTGCATAATAGTAACTAATTAGTTACTTTTGTGGATAGATATGAGAACCCTTGAACCTTATAAAAATTATTTCTGGGATTTTTATAACCCATTGCAGCATAAATTAAAAGAAAAGGTTGATTATGTCTTGCAGATTGTCATATCAGTCGACAGAATCCCTCGAAAGTTTTTTCAACATCTTGAAGATGGAATCTATGAGATCAGGATTGAATACCAGGGGAACATATATAGAGTATTCTCCTTTTTTGATGATGGGAAATTGATTGTTCTCCTGCATGGTATACAGAAAAAGACGCAGAAGACACCCAGAAAGGAGATAGAACGGGCAAAGAAACTTAGAAGAGAGTATTATGAAAACAAAAAATAATACAGAAAATCCAAAAACTATCAATGAACATTTTGATAGGAAATATGGCATGCCTGGCTCAAAAGCCCGGAGTGTATTTGAACAGAAAGCGGAGGCATTTATGGTTGCTGAGCTCGTAAAGGAATCAAGGAAAAAAGCTCATCTGACCCAGGAACAATTAGCAAAGAAACTTAATGTCAACAGGGCATATATATCTAAAATTGAGAGAGCTTCCAGCGATATCCGGATTTCAACCCTTCGGAAAATAATTGAAACCGGATTAGGGGGCAAATTACATATCAATGTGGAGCTGTGATATACTCAAACATGGCGCTATCAAAAAAGCTCTTTCTGTAATGACTGCCACCGTGAGACTGCAGCTGAAACGCATATCGGAATGTAGTCTAATCCATCTCCAAAATCCTGTACAGCTCATCCAGATCGGGTGAGAGGATGATCTCGGTACGCCGGTTTTTTGCCCTGGCTTCGGGGGTGTCGGAAGGATCCACCGGCAGGTACTCTCCCCTGCCTGCCACGGTGATCCGCTTCGGGTCGATCGATTTGGCATCGAGCAGGATCCTTACAATAGAGGTGGCCCGCAGTACACTCAGGTCCCAGTTGTCCTTGATCGACGAGCCCTTTCTGAACGGCACATCATCGGTATGTCCCTCAATCATAATGCTGATATCGGGATTCTGTGCCAGCACCGCAGCAAGCTGTCGGAGCGCCCGCTGACCGTTTGCGTCGACCTCGGTACTGCCCGAGCTAAAAAGCAGCTGGTTCGCGAGCGACACATACACCTTTCCATTCCGCTGTGTAACCGTAAGTCCCTGTCCCTCGAATCCCAGCAACGCATCCGCCACGGTCTGCCGCAGCCTGTTCATCAGCCTGTCCTTCTCCTGCATCATCTCTTCCATCTCCATCAGCCGGGCGTTCCTCGCCTCCAGCTCAGCCTTGAGACGGGTGAGGGACTGCCGTTGCTCGGAGACGTTTCCTTCCAGCTCCGCCAATGCACGCTGCTTGGCTGCAAGATCCTCCTGGGCCGCCTGCAGCTCGTTCAGCAACCGCCGTGTCTCCCGGGCGTTCCCCCGGAGAAGGGCATCGTGGGTCTCCTGCAGGTCGTTGTATTTTCGCTGCAGCTGTGCAACCTCTCCTTCAGCCTTGGTCAGCTCACGGTTTAGCCGGATGCTGTCTTCAACAAACCTCTCCTTCTGGGCCAACACCTCTCCAATGTTTGCCTTCATCTCCCGGTTTTCCACGGTGAGCCGTTCGTTCTCAGCAAATATCTCATCGCGGTCCTCCTGGATGCTCGTCCGCTTCTTCTCTGTCTCACGAAACTGCGTGGCAGGGACACAGGCGAAAATCCCTCCGGCAAGCAGTGCATAAATGAATATCTTTCTCATAGCTGGTTCTCCTCGTAATTTTATATTCAGCATTCGTCCCGGGGGATCGCGCCCTTAGCCGGGTGAACGCGTCATTCACCAATATAACGTTTAATGAATGCTGCAAATTACATAAAAAACCGGGCACGTTGAACAACATTTTTCCCCAAACGGATCAAGATATTAACATCGGGAGAAATTCTTATCTTTGCAGCATCAGAAGGCGAATCAATGGGTGTAGAAAACGAACAGTTTCCGTTGCTCAGTCGGATCGACAGTCCGGCTGAGATGAAAGGGCTCTCTCCGGAGGAGCTGACCCGCCTGAGTGATGAACTCAGGAAGTACATTATCGAAATTGTCTCCACCAACCCCGGTCACCTCGGTGCCAGCCTGGGGGTTGTTGAGCTCACTGTAGCGCTGCACCATGTTTTCAACACCCCCTACGACAAGATCATCTGGGATGTGGGTCACCAGGCCTACGGTCACAAGATACTCACCGGCCGGAGGGATCAGTTTCACACCAACAGAAGGTACAAGGGAATCAGCGGCTTTCCGAAGATTTCGGAAAGTGAATACGATGCCTTCGGTGTCGGACACTCATCCACCTCACTCTCGGCAGCGCTGGGAATGGCTGTTGCAAGGGACCAGCGGGGCAAGGACAACAAGGTGGTGGCGGTGATTGGCGACGGATCGCTGACCGGAGGGATGGCATATGAAGCGATGAACAATGCGGGAGACAACAAAAGTGACCTGCTGGTGATATTAAATGACAACAACATCTCCATCGATCCCGGTGTAGGGGCCATGCAGGAGTACCTGCTCGATATCACCACTTCCAAAACCTACAACAAGGTAAAAACAGATATCTGGAACCTGCTGGGGGCCCTCAACAAGATCAATCCCAATACCAGGCAGTACTTTCAGAAGATCGAGAATGCGATCAAGTCGATCGCGCTGAAGCAAAGCAACCTGTTCGAATCGATGAATTTCCGGTACTTCGGTCCGGTCGACGGTCACGATGTGATCCACCTCGCCGAAGTTCTGCGTGACATAAAGGATATTCCGGGTCCAAAATTGCTCCACCTGCTTACGAAAAAAGGCAAGGGCTTCCCGATGGCCGAACTGAACCAGACAAAATACCACTCAACTGCCTCAAAATTTGATAAGAATACGGGTGAATTTCTTCCTGTACAAGCCTCTTCGCAGTCGCCCCGTTACCAGGATGTGTTCGGGGAGACAGTGCTGGAGCTGGCAAAGAGCAATAAGAAGATCGTGGCCATCACGCCTGCCATGACCAGCGGATCGTCGCTCACAGGCATGATGGAAGAACTTACCGACCGGACTTTCGATGTAGGCATTGCAGAGCAGCATGCCGTAACCTTTGCTGCCGGACTGGCTGTTTCGGGGATGGTACCGTATTGTACGGTCTATTCAACGTTCCTGCAGCGCGCCTACGACCAGGTGATTCACGATGTGGCTCTCCAGAATCTCCCTGTTGTTTTGTGTGTTGACAGGGCAGGGCTGGTAGGAGCCGACGGAGCGACGCATCATGGGGTGTATGACATGGCCTATATGCGGTGTATACCCAACCTCACCATCTCCTCCCCAATGGACGAGGTTGAATTCAGAAACCTGTTGTTCACTGCACAGCACAATGTGGAGGGACCTTTTGTAATCCGTTATCCCCGGAGTCATGGGGTACTGAAGGAGTGGAAAAAGGAGTTCGCGGAGATTGAAAAGGGCAGCGGACGGCTGTTGCGCGATGGTGATGACCTGGCCATTGTTTCCATTGGACATATCGGGAATATCGTGGCAGCGGCGATCGACGAACTGGAAAAGCTCAACCTGGGTATTGCCCATGTCGATCTGCGGTTTCTGAAGCCGCTTGATGAAAAATTACTAAAACAACTGTTTACCAAACACAGAAAGGTCATCACGGTTGAAGATGGCTCCATTAGCGGAGGTATGGGGAGCGCTATCCTGGAGTTCATCTCCGAAAAAGGATACAACACAGAGGTGAAACGCATTGGCATCCCCGATAAATTCATCGATCACGGAACCATCGAAGAGCTGTACCGGGAATGCGGTATGGACCGCGAGGGGATTATGCAGGCTGCGAAGGTTATGATTGGGTCGAAGGCCCTCTTCAAAGCAATATAGCTCGTGCTCGCAATTAAGCGTCAATAGCTGCGTTATGCTCGACCTCAAAACAATCATTTACCACTAGTAAACTCCCGTTTTTCGGTCATCGCATGCCTTGCTCTTAACGCTTAATTGCAAGCACTACAGAATGATATAGATTTTCAATCTGACCTGCTTCTTACAGGTCGAACTTTATACCCTGGGCGAGTGGGAGCTCCGTGCTGTAGTTGATGGTGTTGGTTTGTCGCCGCATATAGGCTTTCCAGGCATCTGAGCCCGATTCGCGTCCGCCGCCGGTCTCCTTCTCCCCACCGAAAGCACCACCGATCTCGGCCCCCGAGGTACCGATGTTCACATTAGCGATCCCGCAGTCGGACCCCTCGCCCGAAAGGAACTGCTCTGCCTCGCGCATATTCAGTGTAAATATGGAGGAGGAGAGCCCTTGCGGAACGCTGTTGTTCATGGCGATGGCATTTTCGACAGATCCGGTGTAGCTTAGAAGGTAGAGCAAGGGAGCGAAGGTCTCCTCCTGCACGATCTCAAAATGGTTTTCGGCCTCTGCCAGTGCAGGCATCACGTAGTTCCCCGATTCAAATCCCTTCCCCTCCAGTTTTTGACCACCGAACAGGATATTCCCGCCCGACTTTTTCACCTGCTCCTGAGCGGCCAGAAAATCGTTCACCCCGGTCTCATCGACCATCGGACCTACCAGTGTCTTTTCGTCAAGTGGATTTCCGATTTTTCCGTCGAGCTGCTTGTATGCAATAAGGAGTCGCTGTTTTACCTCTCCGTAGACATCTTCGTGGATGATGACGCGGCGTGTGGAGGTGCAGCGCTGACCAGTGGTCCCAACCGCTCCAAAAGCGATAGCGGGGATGGCGATATCGAGGTCGGCCTCTTTGGAGACGATCACCGCATTGTTGCCACCGAGCTCCATGATCGAATAGCCGAGACGCTCGCCGACGATGGCAGAAATGCGCTTTCCGACGGCCGTGGATCCTGTAACCGATACAAGCGGTATCCGCTTGTCGGCAACGAAATTGTCGCCCATAACAGACGATTTCGCGACGACCAGGTTGAACACGCCTTCAGGAACGTTGTTTTCTGCGAGCACTTGCTGTATCACTTTCTGACATGCAATTGCGGTAAGCGGGGTTTTTGAGCTCGGTTTCCAGATCACAGCATCGCCGGCCACAGCTGCGAGCATCGTGTTCCAGGCCCAGACTGCCACAGGGAAATTGAACGCAGTGATAAGTCCGACGATCCCCAGTGGGTGGTACTGGTCATACATCCGGTGAGCGGGACGTTCCGACTGCATGGTGAAGCCGTAGAGCTGTCGTGATTGACCGACTGCAAAATCGCAGATATCGATCATCTCCTGCACCTCGCCGAGTCCCTCCTGGTAGATCTTTCCCATTTCGAGTGAGACCAGGTACCCCAGGTCCTCTTTGCGTTCACGCAGTGCCAGACCGATCTGGCGAACCACCTCACCACGACGGGGGGCGGGTACGCGTTTCCAGGCATCGAAACCCAGCTCAGCGGTACGTATCACCTTTTCGAGATCGTCACGCGAACCGTTCACCACACTGGCAATCGGCTTTCCATCGATGGGAGATTCCGAAACTGTTTTATCTCCTTTGGTTGCGAACCATTCTGTGCCGGTGCAAACACCGCTATTTTCTGCTTCGATACCGAGTCGGCCCAGTACCTCTTTTGTTTTCTGCGTATATTCCTTGTCCATTCTGTTATGTTTTTATTGGTAGTGTACAAAATTATAAATGTAAACGTGCGGAAAAGATATTAAAGAACATGTTTGCTAAAGAACAGAAAAGAATGAACAGGGAGGAATGCACGGAAAAACAATAACAGCATGCAACAAGTTTGTCAAAATTCTGAATTTATTCTATCTTCGCAATCCTGATTTACCATGAAATTGCCCGGATGGCGGAACCGAGGCTGGACGAGCTCCCGCCATCCAACGTAAAGGACTTTTTGGCAGAACGTTGATTTGAAGTATCTATGAAAGTCTACAGATAAAATTGCCCGGATGGCGGAATTGGTAGACGCGCTGGTCTCAAACACCAGTGGCCGCAAG